>JAQICX010000211.1 GCA_027858345.1 Kiritimatiellia bacterium
ATTATAGTTCATCTGCAAGCTTTTTGGGCAAAATATGCTGAAACCCTTGCACTTTAGTATGCAAAATAAAGTATTAATATTTACCAATACGTTAGTTATGAATTAAACAGGATGCCCTATTTAATTGAACACTGTGAAAGCAATTTATATAAATATAAAGTAACATCTTTAATTGACATTAAATATGAACTTGATAAAATGCTGGAGAATTATAAAGATTCCAGAATAAAAACAGAATAATAAAACAACAACAACAATAACAACTTCCTGCAGCCGACTCGTAAACTGCACCTGCGGAGTAACGTTGAAAGAAAAGAAAGTGACTAAAATATGAACAATATGATATTGAACAGAGCGGACTACCGTGACAAGGTCTATGCCTGCTGGTTAGGTAAGAATATCGGAGGAACACTTGGAGAACGATGGGAATGCAAGAAACATACTAATGCCCTGACGTTCTATGACCCGATCCCAAGCAAGGCTTCACCCAATGATGACCTTGACCTTCAACTGGTGTGGCTGAAGATGCTTGAGGATGAGGGGCTGGATCCATCGATACGCACGTTTGCCGATTACTGGAATCTCTATGCATGCCGCTATCCGTGGAACGAGTACGGTTTCTTCATGAGAAATTTCGAACGCGGTTTACGTCCTCCCATAGCCGGATGTTTTGAAAACTATTTCGTTGATGAAATGGGGTCCCCTATACGTAGTGAAATCTGGGCTTGCATACACCCGGGGGATCCTCAAGCGGCGGCTGTTATGGCGTGGAAGGATTCCTCGCTTGACCACTCCGGGGGTGAAGGTACATATGGGGAGATGTTTTGGGCTGCCCTTCAATCTGCCGCATTCGTCGAAAGTGATCCCATGACCTTGATACAGATCGGTCTCAATATGATTCCACTGTCAAGCCATGTGGCACGTGCAATCCGCGAAGCTGTCTGGTGTTACGATAATGGGAAAAACTGGGGGGAAGCGAGAGAGAAGATCGCAACCCGATTCGGACACCTTCAGCCGTGCAATGCCGTTCCCAATCACGGCTTTACTATAATCGGATGGCTGTACGGAGATGATTTTGGAGACAAGCTTTGCAAGGCTGTCAACTGCGGATACGACACCGACTGTACCGGTGCCACACTTGGTGCATTACTCGGGATACTTGATGGGACTTCGAGGATTCCTGAAAAATGGATAGTTCCCATCGGTACGGATATCGTCCTTCACAAGTTTACAGGAGACTGCAATGCACCGGCTACGGTCGATGAATTGACAGACCGGACGGTTTCTCTCGCAGAGATGTCGCTGGTCAGGAAAGAAGGGATATCTTTCGGTGATCAAAATTATTATCCCGAGGATTTGCACACACACTTGTTTCAGAATGGACTAGCACGGGACGCTCTAAAACAGGATATTCATTCCGGTGTCGAACTGATTGGCGATAAGGAAGTATGGCTACATTATGGAGGTGAACCGGTCATTAGACCGGGGGTTGCCAAAGATGTAGAAATCTCTATCGTTCCTGACATAACAACGAATGTAGATCTGTCCGTTCCTGATTGTTGGAGTTGTGAACGCCTCGGTCCTGCACTATTTAGGCTCATAGCATCAGAAAACGTGAATCGCAAAAACGAGATTTCTGTGGCAATTGACGGAGGTGTGGCAAACTTTGTAATTCTCGGACCAGACGAAGCAAAAGGATACGAAGCCGGTGCAAATGTACCGGAGTGCTCAATATGTCATGCTAGAATAGAAGCCTGTATGTGTAAGATATAAGACAGAATAAAATAGGCTTAACAAACTCCTGCAGGTGACTGTAAACTCGCACCTCAGGAGTAACGCAAAAGGAAGTTTAATGCCAAAATATAAATACGAGACACATTTGCACACATCTGATGTAAGTGTCTGCTCTTCTTGCTCTGGGAAAGCATGGGTACAACGTTATAAGTCACTTGGATACACTGGAGTTTTTGTTACTAATCATTTTTTGAATGGTTATGTTGCTGTTCCAGCAGAACTACCATGGGTGGAAAGAGTTGAAATGTTTTTTAAAGGTTATGAAGAGATGGTTAAAGAAGGCATTAAGGTCGGCTTAGATGTTTTTTTTGGTTGGGAATATGGTTATGGTTTGACGCATTTTCTTACTTATGGACTTGATAAGGCATGGTTGCTTGAAAATCCTGATGTAGTTAATTGGGAAATTATAACCTATTTTGATCGAGTTCATCAAGCAGGAGGTGCTATTGTGCATGCACATCCTTTTAGAGAGGAAGTTGAACATATTAATCTGTTTCCAACCAAGATTGATGCGGTTGAGGTAATAAATAGTTGTCGAACAGTTGACGCAAATCAACATGCTGCTGATTTTGCAAAAAGTTATAATATTCCAGAGACTGCCGGGTCAGATATACATCATATTACTCATCAACGTTTTACTGGCATTTTTACTTCAACGAGACTGTCTTGTGCTTTAGATTATATTGAAGTTATTAAATCTGGAGCCGCTGTAATTTTTGATGAGTATCATCAATAATTGTGAGTAGTTATAAAACATTAAATTTAAAATAATAAGAGAAGGAATAATGGCTCTTTCTCAAATTGAGTGGGTAAAACATATGGTTTTTCATCATTTGCTGTGTGTAAATCCCGGAGGGATGACATTTTGGTAGTCCCGCAAGGCGGGATTACAACCCAATGTATTATATATATAACAGCATTGAATCCTGTAGGGGTGACATTGATATAAAATTCTTTTGTGTATTTCATTAGATGCCATCCACCGCTCCTCTGCTGTCAGTGCCCCTTCGCTGATAAAACTTCAAATGTGGAGGACTCGGTTTCAATACAATACAATGATAGTCCCTCCTGATGTTGCTGTAAAAGTTGTCGATATGGGGGCTGCGAGAGGTGCCATTGCTATCAGGGTGTCTTCTGCCAGTGATTGAGCTGTGTAGGTAATCTGTGGATCATCAGCCGTGCCGGTGTATTCGACCATAGCG
>JAQICX010000021.1 GCA_027858345.1 Kiritimatiellia bacterium
GCATTTCTCCGAGCCGGAGCGACTCGGCTACAGACGTTGTTCTCCCAAGCAACCTTTTTTTGCAAGTTTAACCCTGTAGCCGTGTCCCGTGGGCGCGGAACAATATACAAATCAATTAAACATAATCAATATAACCTGAAAACGCCCACTCACTAGCATCTTTTACAAAACCCTTTCTAACGGGGTTTTCTTTTACATAATTCCACTTTTCAGCATACGATTCTTCTGTTCTTAACAAATGGTCAAAAAATTCACGTTGCCAAAGCGGTGGTCTTATACCAAGTTTTTTGCATACTTCTTTTGATGTCCATTCTTTCCATGAACCAATCATTTTAGATAACTTGGTTTTACTATCTGCATCTGTACAAAAAAAATGAACATGATCAGGCATTATAACATATGAACCAATAGACCAACCATAAAGATGTAATGATTTCGCCCAATGCTTTCTTAGTATCTCATGTACGTTAACAGATGCAAGTAAAATACTTCTGTGATTCGCACAAACAGTAATAAAATAGCATGGATTACTTGTCCATACATAGCTAAGTCTTGTTAAATGTTTGTTTTCTTTCATTTTATTGTTTCATATTTCCCCGAGCCGGAGCGACTCGGCTACAGACGTTGTTCTCCCAAGCAACCTTTTTTTGCAAGTTCCACCCTGTAGCCGCGTCCCGTGGGCGCGGGAATAACATTCTCTACTACACCTAGACATCACCAAACGCCATTAATGGCGGCTTCACAGAACTTACATTTTCCGCTCTTTAAATTATTTTGTTTCACAACATATCCACTTCTCTCAATAATTTCTCGCTTACATTCCGGGCAATAAGTATTTTCACCATCGTCTGTGCTGATATTCCCTATATATACATATAACAATCCCTCTGCTTCCGCTATTTGCTTTGCTTTTTTTAGTGTTTCTGGCGGTGTGGGTGGTAAATTCATCATTTTGTACTGAGGGAAAAATTGGGAAAAATGTAAAGGTGTATCTTCCCCAAGGTTTTCTTTAATCCACTTAGCCAACTGCATCAATTGCTCATCGGTGTCATTTAGGGTCGGAATTACCAGGTTTGTAACTTCGAGCATCAAATTTTCTTTTGCAATCACCAGAGCATCAAGCACCGGCTGCAAGGTCACGCCACAATTATTTTTATAGAATTCGTTAGACATGGATTTCAGGTCAATATTTGCCGCATCAGTATATTTACAAAGTTCCTTCCAAGGCTCCTTGTTTATATAACCAGCCGAAACAAGCACATTTTTTAATCCAGCTTCATGAACTTTAATTGAGCAATCCAATGCATATTCGTAAAAAGCAGTTGGGTCGGTATAAGTATAGGCAACAGATTCACAACCATATTTTTTTGCTAATGGTGCTACCCCCTCGGGCAATAATTCAGGATATTTTTCCATTTCATCGGGCAGATTCTGAGAAATTTGCCAATTCTGACAGTTTTTGCAGTGCAAATTGCAGCCAAATGTCGCCAAAGATAGAACAGAACTCCCCGGCAAAAAATGAAATAGTGGTTTTTTTTCGATTGGTTCCACGTTTATCGAGCAAGGATGCCCGTATGTTATGGGTTTTATTTCCCCATCAAGATTAAAGCGAATCTTACAGTCGCCATTCTCTCCTAGTGCAATCAAGCACATCTTTGGACAAATTTTACATTTTATTTTCATAATTTAACATCACTTATGATAGGTTCTCTATATAATGTATATTATCCATAAATAATTCATATTGGCAATGTTTTTATTCACTTTATCTCCTTGGTTTTTCGGTTGATGAGAAATATGTACATTTCAGTCAATGAAATCTGTGAGTGAGATTGTATTTTTTATTTTTTTTGGTGATAAAGTTGGAAAACAATTTTTAATGACGATGGGACATCGTCGCTCCCGGTTTTCCATAACAACGCTTGTTTGTATGCGGGGAGTCCCGGCATGCGGGATCCTCGTTCTCATAACGTGTCTCAACCGAAAAATTAAGGTTTATCTCAAAATTTTATTTAAATGTTTTATTTACTATGTTTTTTGTATATACTTCAGAGAAATGTAATTAGCAGTTGTAAAAGCGAGAAACAAAAACATAGGTACTGTCAAAAGTTTTATGAAAACATAATTCCGCTCATAGAGCGGACGCTACAACTGGATGCAATACAAAACAAGCCTATGTTGATTATTAAGGCTTAAAATACAGTTGGCTGTTGTAGTGTCGGTTCTGCCTGCCTGTGCGTAGCACGCAGACAGGTGAACCGAAAGAAAAGGGGGGATAAGACAGCTAGCTTTGCTAGTCCCGCAAGGCGGGATCTGAAAAGAGTGCTAAACTTTTGACAGAACCAAAACATATACGAGGAACATAATATGAAAATTTTATCCTGTAACGTAAGAACAGCCTATTCAAATGACGGAGAGAACAATTGGGTAAACCGCAAAGACTTATGCATCAATGTTATTCTTTCCAAATCACCTGACATCATCTGTTTTCAGGAAATGTCTATTATGCAGTTCAATGATATATCGTCAAAACTTCTAGAGTATAGCTCTTATAGTATGGTCGATGAACCAGTCGGAAACAATCCTCAAAATGCCATATTCTACAAAAACAATAAATATACATTGGTATCATCTGGGGGGTATTGGCTGTCAGAAAGTCCTCATATCGCAGGTACAAAATCATGGAATAGTGCTTGTATACGTTTGGCAAATTGGGTTAGACTGAAAGACAATGCAACAAATGCAGAGTTCAGAGTAATCAACACTCATTTAGACCATATAAGCCAGCTTGCACGGGAAAACCAGGCAAGACTAATTGTTGAGGACTCAATAGCATATCCAGAAAACTACCCACAGATACTCACTGGCGATATGAATTGTGACTCCAGCAACACAGCTGTTGATATATTTAAGCATGGCGGCTGGTGCGATACCTATAATTATGTACACGGTACAGAAAACCCAGGTCGAACCTTTCATGAATTTGTTGGGTCTAAATGCAAAGATGAAGTAGGTAAAATGGACTGGATATTCATAAAAGGGAAACTAAAGACAACATCTGCGACCATTATCAAAGATGCTATCGGAGATAAATTTCCAAGTGACCACTATTTTATTAGTGCATCTGTAAAAATTATTGTTTAACCAAAACAAGAAAATTTAACCTATTTTTCTAATACAATGGTAATTCGCACATTTGAACCGATCCAGTCCTGCGGGATCCCCGTTATCATAACTGCAATTAACCTACAAATTCAAAAAAAACCGAGCTAAAATAGCTCGGCTTAATTTATAAATTTTTGATATTTATTTTTACTGAATGATAATTAGTGTGCCTGCAGCAATACGAGTAACTTTAATTTCTCCGTTGTCTATGGTTGCACCGTATCCATCTTCTGTGGCGATATCACCAGTAACAGTTCCATCGCAAGTCAAATTGTCATAGTTGTGCCCAAAGGAATATTATAACCTTCTGGTCTGTTTAAAACCAGAGTACCATTAAACCCAGAGAAAGTTGTTATGATTGAAGGTAGCTGGATAGAGGGTATCACTCTAAAATAGTCAATATTCTATTGATCTTTTTCTTCTTCGGACAAGCAGACACGGAAACCTAAGTTGAAGTACTTAAAGGATGGATTAAACCAGAAACGATATGCATTTCCGCAAAACCATGATGAATTATACCAACTTCCACCTCTTACAACTCGAGTGGTTCCTGAAGATGCTCCTTTAGGATCTGTTAGATCCTCAGATGGATATTCATTATGCCAATCCTGACACCACTCCCAAACGTTGCCACTCATATCATAAACATTCCAATCATTTGGAGTCTTTAACCCAACAGGGTGTGTTGAGTCTTCGCTATTGTTCTTAAACCAACCAACCAAATCAAGCTCGCTTGAACCGCTATATTTATATTTTTCGCGATCTCCACAACTGGCAACATATTCCCACTCTGCCTCTGTTGGCAAACGATACTCATAGCCAATTGGTAATTTGCCAGACTTACGTTCACGATTTGTAAGTGTTTTGCAAAAAGTTACAGCATCATTCCAACTTACCTTTTCAACAGGATTATTATCACTAACAAAATGACTTGGATTATAACTCATTACATCCTGATACTGTTTTTGAGTAACCTCATATTTGCTTATCATAAACGGCTTGCTGATTGTGAGCTTGTGTTTGACAACGTCTTTTGCATTCTCTTCACCTTTTGATTCTATAAAAAAACTACCAGGGACAATATATACCATTTGCATATCTTCTGAGTTCACCAGAGCCTTGCCTGCATATTTTTTCTGCATGGAAATAACCACTTGTTTATCTTCGGGAGTATAATACAAAATTTCTTTCACATTTTCTAAAGGTATATTCTGGCTTTCTCTTTTAGAAACAAATGAAGTTAAGGTTATTTCGGCTTTTTTACTAGGTGTTATTACTATCTTGTAACACTGCGGTTCCAAATCCTTTTTTTCCACTCTTACTTCATGAGTTCCAGCTGGTAAATCTTCCAAAATAAGACCAGAATCCTCTTTTATGGTTTTTCCCCTTAATTCATTGTCAACATATATATCAAACCCAGAAATTGCATGTACCTGCAAGCTGCCGGTATCTTCTTTTTCATCAAAATATACGACATACACAAGGGCAGAAAGTGCAACAACAATTATCAAAAAACATATTAATTTTATTTTCATCAAGCTCCTTTTAAACATCAGATTTTAACAATTCGTTTTTAATCGTATAATATATTTAACAACAATACAATTAATTTCTAAAAGCATTCATTAAATCCTCATTTTTTCGGTTGAATGCCTTTCTCGGCGGGGTCACAGACCTCGTCCCTACAGTTGCGGATGCTGAAATCTAAGCTAAAAGGTTGATTCGCTGGTGTTTTGTAGGATTTTCCTTCAAGGTGCTCTGTGTTAGGCGTAGCTTGCAATGCGAAGAGTAATCCCCCCGCCTTTTAAATAAAATTCTCATATTTATCACCCAAAATGCAGAAATCAAAAGAACTATTTCCTAATTTTACTACCCAAAACCTATGTTTTGATTCCCAACCGAAAAACTAAGGTTTTACACCCTAATTTTTCGGTTGAAAGTAGTTATGACAACGAGGACGTTGTCGCTCCCAGCGAGCAAACACATGATGTCTTGGAAAAACGGGAGCCCCCCCCCTCCGTTCTCGTTCCTCGAACACCTCCTCCCGCAGAGCGGGACTATCCCGCAAGGCGTGGATAGCCGGGGAGGAGCTAATAGCTCCCCATCGTCATGAAAAATTATTCTTCCATTTTATCACCAAAAAAAGACAAAAAAAGATATCAATCACTGGTTTTGTTGATCGAAATGCATGTTTTTTATCTCCAACCGGAAAAGCTTTTTGCAAGTGTCACCCTGCCTTGTTGCGCCGTAGACCGAAACGGCGAAGGTGGAAGCCGCATCCCGCAGTGTCCTGCATAGCTCGCAGAGCAAAGAGTGATGGGCACGGGAACACTATTGTTTTTTACATTTCCAGGAAATTCAAAAAAACAAAACCTTTTTTTGAATATTATAACAACAGTAGAGAACATCAGTCTCTTGAGGATAACTATCCGATGGAAATATATACAGGAAGTATTAAGTTGCCTGTTGCAGCTTGATGAAATAAGTTCCACTTATTTTTAAAAATTTGCTGTTTGAAAAACTGACCCACTATATCCACAATAGTTTACGAAAAGCCTAAAACCTTAATTTTTCGGCCGCAATCAGATTTCCCGCTTAAATAAAGTACATTTGCTGAGATAATTCTGTAGATTTATTATATTTATCAACCAAATCAGACAACTTAATACCTTCAAGATAGTTTTTTATAACATTGCTTAGCCCGCACCATACACTTTTTGAAGGACAATCATGAGCCCGACAACAATCAGCTCCATCACTCGTACAGTCAACAATGGACAGATCCCCCTCCATCACTTTCACAATGTCCAACATTGTTATTTTACTTGGCTCTCGCTGTAATATATAACCACCATGTGCACCTCTTATTGAATCAACTAATTTTGCTTTTTTTAGTTGTATCATAAGCTTGCCTAAATATTTTTCAGAAATATTTTGGTTTTTGGCAATATCCTGCAGTTGAACGGCTCCTGTCCCATAACCAAGAGCCAACTCAAACATTAACCTCAAACCATATCGACTACGTGTAGACAATTTCATGCTATAATTCTTTCCCGTTAAGAGCATCATCCAACGCCTCAATAATATCATCGATATGTTCGAGCCCAATTGACAAACGAATAAGCTCTGGAATCAATCCGCTAGCACGTTGTGCCTCATCTGATAGTTGGGCATGAGAGGTGCTTGCAGGATGCAATATCAAACTTTTTGCATCGCCAACATTTGCCAGGTGACTAAAAAGCTCAATGTTATCAACCAATTTTTTGCCGGCTTCACTACCACCTTTAATGCCAAACACAACCATTCCGCCAAAACCACCTTTTAGATATTTAGATGCCAAAGGATATGAAGGGTCGCTCTCCAATCCAGGATACCTAACCCAATCAACTTTCGGATGATTACTTAAAAATTGTGCAACTTTCAAAGCATTTTCCGAGTGTTGTTTCACTCTTAAAGCTAGAGTTTCAACCCCTTGAATAAATTGCCATGCCGCATCAGGAGCCAATGTCGGACCTTGATTCCTTAACCCAACAATTCTCAACCTCAAGATAAATGCAAGAGAATTCATTTCTCCTAAATCATGGGCAAACCTCAATCCATGATATCCCCCATCAGGTTCGTTATATAATGTAAATTTTGGATCCTTCCAATCAAATGTTCCTGCATCAATAACAATACCACCAATTCCAACACCATGCCCCCCTATCCACTTGGACAAAGAGTGAATAACAATATTCGCACCATGTTCTATTGGCCTTAATAACGTAGGTGGTGTAAATGTTGAATCAACAATTAATGGTAAATTGTACTTCTTTGCCAATTTTGAATACTCTTTGATATCAGCAAAATCCAGAACTGGATTCCCCATTGCTTCAATATAGATGGCCTTTGTTTTTTCATTAATTGCTTTTTCTACCGCATTAAAATCATTCACAGGTGTGAACCTAACATTTATTCCATACTGAGGAAGCAATGAGTCAAACTGTGTATATGATCCACCATATAAATTGTTTGCCGCAACCATTTCATCTCCCTGCTTTAGTATATTTGTTACAGCAAAAAATATTGCTGCGGTACCAGATGAGAGAGATAATGCTGCTGCCCCACCTTCAAGCTCTGCAAGTCTTTGCTCCAGTACATCGTTTGTAGGATTCATCAATCGAGCGTATATGTTGCCAAACTCCTTCAAGCCAAATAAATTTGCAGCATGCTCTGTGCTTTTAAAATTAAATGCTGTTGTTCTATATACAGGTACTGCACAGGCTTGTGTTGTTGGATCCGGAACCTGTCCTGCATGTAATGCCAATGTTTCAATATGATATTTTTTCATTTTTCTTTTTCCTTTTAAGGGCTATGGTTCTGTTAAAAGCTCTACACTCTTTTCAGATCCCGCCTTGCGGGACTAGCAAAAAGCTAGCCCTCATGTTTTAAATTAATCAGTCTTCGTTCTACAAGCTACACCTAACAAGTTGGGATACAAACTCTTTTGGCTTTATCCCTTTCTTTTTATTACCTTGTAGCTGGTATTGTTTTGTTATTCTTGCCCCAAGTTTTCGGTGTCTTCCCCTGGCATTATTGGAAATTCCAACCCCGGGTTCACACCCGGGGCTACATAGATACCGCCCCTCCGGGGCTTTCGCATTGAATCCCGTAGGGATGTTATTTATGTAGTCCCGCAAGGCGGGATTTTACCCAAGGTTAAACATTAACTTCAACATAAGCCCTGTAGGGGCGACATCTTAATTTATCCTTGAGTATTCACTTGCCTATATTAAGTTTTCATATTTTTTCATATAATTTTTAACAGTACCAAGATTATTCCTATTATTTATTCACATTTTGATATAAAACAGAAGATAAATATCTTTCACCGGAATCCGGCAGAATAGCTACAATTGTTTTTCCATCAAATTTGTCTAATTTTCCTAGTCTTACGGCTACAGCAATTGCTGCACCACTTGATATTCCACATATAATACCTTCCTCTTGTGCGGCTCTACGAGAATATTCCAGTGCTTCTTCATCTTCAACAGTTTCAACTTGGTCTATCAATGATAAGTCGAGAACGTCAGGAATGAATCCCGCACCAATTCCTTGTATCTTATGAGGTCCTGGTTGCATTGGTTGCCCCTTGAGATGCTGTGTTAAAACAGGACTGCCTGCTGGTTCTATCCCAACAGATATTAATGGCTTATCTAACACTCTTTTAATATAGCGTGATATGCCTGTTATAGTGCCCCCCGTTCCAATACCAGCAACAAGTGCATCAACTACTCCATCTGTATCATCCCAAATTTCTGGACCAGTTGTTTTTTCGTGGATCTCAGGATTTGCTTGATTATTGAACTGTTGGGGAAGAAAATATCTCTGCTTATCGCTTGCTGCAATGTCTTCAGCAAGTTTAATAGCACCTTTCATTCCTTGAGAGCCGGGGGTTAAAATCAAGTTAGCCCCAAATGCTGCAAGCAGTTTTCGTCTTTCAATGCTCATTGTGTCTGGCATTGTCAAGGTTAACTTGTATCCTCGTGAGGCCGCTACAAAAGCCAAAGCAATCCCTGTGTTTCCACTGGTTGGTTCAATAATTTCTACACCTTGTGTTAGGATGCCACGCTTTTCGGCATCCCATATCATATTTGCCCCAATTCGACATTTTACCGAGTAAGCAGGATTACGTCCTTCTGTTTTCACAAGAATGGTGGACTTGCCGCCTCGGTTTAGTTTGTTTAATCTTACTAAAGGTGTTTTGCCAATCGAAAGACTGTTGTCATTATATATTTTTGTCATCATTTTTCTCCTGCTACATATTAGTCAAACCCAAAGTAGGGTTTCGTATGTTAATTTTTAAACAATACCTTTTTGGTAGTTTTTAAGGAATGTTATTCCTTTTTCTTCAAAATGTCAAATTCTTTTTTAATATTTAAACTATTTGTTTTCAACGATTAATGATTATGGTTAATTTAAAAATAATTTTTTTTATATACTACCCCAAAACAAAATACAATACCTATATAGTATTCTTTAAAAAGAAAATGCCGTTTTAATCTTGTTTTTTTCTGAAAATATTGAAATAATATTAAAAATCAAAAGAGTAACCAAATAATAAAACATTGGAAAATATGGAGAACTAGTTAAGAAGCTGTGTGTGTAGCAAGGCATAGCCACTATTCAAATACATTGACGATGAAGTAGATGTATTTTTGTTGATTTTCTTAAAATATATGGGGTAAGAGCTAATAACTGTTGTACGGATGTTTAACCAAATGTGGAAACAAGACAAAACAGACTGTATTCTATTAATTTACATATAATAAATCTGAAATTGATGTTAAACTTCTGACAGAACCAAAAAAAAGTACTGTCAAAAGTTTTATGAAAAACATATTTCCGCTCATAGAGCGGACGCTACAATCCCGCAGAGCGGGACTATCAAGAACAAGCCTATGTTGGTTATTACGGCTTAAAATACAGTTAGCAGTTGTAGAGTCGCCCCGCCATCACTTTGCTTTACGAGCAAAGTGGTGGCGGGACGAAAGAAAAGATGGAATAAAACAGCTAGCTTTGCTAGTCCCGCAAGGTGGGATCTGTATACCGCTGATTTATAACGGAATGGGTGCAGGCTCAGCCTGCAAACTTTTGACAAACTAAAAAAGAAATAAAGATAAAATATGAAAACAATTTTTGAAAATGTAAAAATAAAAAATCCTCTAATTCATCACATAACCAACTATGTGACAGTTAATGACTGTGCAAATATCCAAATTGCATGTGGAGGCTCCCCTATTATGGCTGATTGTGTTGATGAAATGGTAGATATGTCAAATATATGTCAAGGTCTTGTTTTAAATATTGGCACATTGAATCACTGCCAAGTTGAGTCCATGATATTGGCCGGAAAAGCCTATAACAAGCAAGATAAATCCATAATTTTAGATCCTGTAGGATGTGGAGCTACTAAACTCAGAACAGATACGACATTTAAAATCATTGAAGAGCTAGAGTTGAGTATAATTCGTGGCAACTTGTCTGAAATCAAAACAATTTATGGAAATTCAGGCAACACAAAAGGTGTAGATGCCGCAGAAGAAGATCAAATCAATGTTGAAACTATAGAACAAACAGTTGATATGGCAAAAACATTAGCAAAAACCCTAAAAACTATCATTGTTATAACAGGTAAAATGGATGTTGTTACCGATGGAACCGTGACATATGTTGTAAAAAACGGCCATTCATCTATGGCAAATGTTTCTGGAACAGGCTGCATGCTTACAAGCATACTTTGTGCATATATATGCGCAAACCCGGATAATCCAGTTAAAGCGTGTGCCGTCGCAACTGGTTTAATGGGGCTGGCAGGAAAAATTGCGTATGATTACGTAAACAAAAAAAGTTTAGGGAATGCATCGCTTAAAGTAGGTATTATTGATACAATCAGCACAATGACGACAGAACGTTTGAACTCAGGACTCAAAATTGATAGACTTTAACAACATCCATAAACATTTAAGCTTATATCTAGTGACAGATCGAACCTGGTGTCACAACACAACATTGGAAGACCAGGTATTACAAGCAATTAACGGAGGAATTACCTGTCTTCAGGTTAGAGAAAAAGATGTTTCTAATCAACAGTTTGTTGACATATCCATCCCGCTGCAACAACTTGCTAACAAATTCAAAATACCATTTATAATCAATGATAATATAGAGGTGTTTAAAGCACTGAATGCTGATGGAATTCATTTTGGACAAAACGACCTTAACGCTATCAGAACTCGCAAAATTATTGGTCCAAACAAAATAATGGGCGTTTCTGTTGAAAATGTTGAACAAGCTCTTAGTGCTCAAGATAATGGAGCCGATTATCTGGGTGTAGGAGCAATTTTTTCAACAAACACCAAATTTGATGCCGCAAACTTAAATCCACAAGCTTTAAAAAAAATATGTGAAGCAGTCAACATTCCTGTTGTTGCAATTGGTGGAATTAATGAAAATAATATTAAGCAACTCTCAGGAACCTCTATAAAAGGTGTTGCTTTAGTATCTGCAATATTAAATACCGAAAATATTGAAAAAACAACCAAACACTTCAAAAAAACAATCACCTCCCTACTCAAATAACCACATATATCCTGTTTACTAAGCTAGAAATTAAGTTTCTTTAACGTTTTTTGGGTGAGTTTTTTAATTATTAATCTTAGCCACGGATAAACATATTACATGAATATATTTATCAATAACTTACAAATCAATTTTAGACTTGTCAACTTTTCATGAGAACGAGGACGTTCTCGCTCCCATTCCTGCAATACAAATACTTATTTGCATATTCTATGGTAGCACAATGTGGTCACTGCGTTGCTTTAGACGAGCTAAAGTCTCTCTTAAGGTAGGCCATTCGCAATGCTCATTGCTTCACTTCCGTGAAGCCTCTCTTCGGCTTCGCCTTGAGTCGCTACGAGTTTAGGTTGTTGGCGATCTTCACTTGCACACGACCAGCGGGAGTGAGGCTGGAGCCTGCGACAGCAATGAAGCGAAGCGTAATGGCCTACCTGGAAAGCATGCGTTACATTAAAACATTGCTTTAACTCTTCTTTGCGTTCTTCGTGCCTTCGTGCGAGAAAATTCTTCTTTTTATTAATCCTTTTAATCCGCGAAATCTGTAGATAACTTCTTTTGGTTGCGGCTACGCCGCCCTATATTTATCCGTGGCTAAGAAAAAAACTGCAACCGAAAAATTGAGGAAATATTATTAGCAACTCTTTGTGATTGCTTTTCGGCTCTATTTTTGAAACAATCCCATAAATATTTTAAGGAAAAACACCTTTTGATTTAACGTTAAACCAAAGCAAACAACAAAACATAAGACAATATAAATGAAAGACTTACAACAATTCGAAGTGCTTGTTATAGGAGCCGGACACGCAGGATGCGAAGCAGCCCTGGTTGCAGCTCGGCGAGGAAACAAAACAGCCCTTGTTACTATGGATAAAACCAAAATTGCAGTACTTTCATGTAATCCATCAATTGGTGGAATAGCAAAATCACATCTTATATTTGAAGTAGATGCTCTGGGTGGAGAAACTGCCAAAAACACAGATTATACTGGTATTCAATTTAGGACACTGAATACACGCAAAGGACCTGCCGTCCGAGCTAATAGAGTTCAGTGTGACAAAAATGAATATAGCATACGCATGGCAAAGGTTATCAATTCAACAGAAAACTTGACACTTATAGATGGATGCGCAGCCCAAATTACAACAGAGAACGGAAGGCTTTCTGGTATATTATTAGAAGATGGCTCCCCTATTCTTTCAACAACAGTTGTAATAACAGCTGGCACGTTTCTGAATGGCACAATACATATTGGGATGGAATCTGTTCACTCTGGACGCCTTGGGGAAAAGTCTGCAAGATTACTGACCAACTCCCTAGCCGAATTTGGCATTAAGTCTGCAAGACTTAAAACAGGAACACCACCAAGAATTGATGACAAGTCTGTTGATTATTCCAAGCTATCAATTCAACCAGGACAAGAACCTCCACCATTCTTTTCATGGCAGGCAGAGCAAAATCGCAAATCAGGACAAACAACTTGTGAAAGCAAAATGTTCCACGTGGAACAATCAAAAAACAGTTCAGACTTTGCACCATGGTTTCCTGGTGAAAACCAAATTCCATGCTGGTTGGGACACACAAATGCCAATACACATAAGATTATTAGAGAAAATTTAAGTAAAAGTTCTCTATACGGAGGACAAATTAGTGGCACAGGCGTTAGATATTGCCCTTCTATTGAAGATAAAATTGTAAGATTTGCTGACAAAGACTCTCATCATGTGTTTATTGAACCCGAAGGAAGAGAAACAAACCTTATATATCCAAACGGTCTATCATGTAGTCTGCCAAGAAATGTTCAACTTAATATGGTCAGGTCTGTTGAAGGACTAGAAAACGCTGAATTTATCGATTGGGCTTATGCAATTGAGTATGACTTCTTTGATCCAACACAACTATACCATTCTTTAGAGTCTAAAAACTTGGATAACCTTTATTTTGCAGGTCAGGTTAATGGCACAACAGGTTACGAAGAGGCTGCTGCACAAGGGTTTATGGCCGGTTTAAACGCATCCCGGCGTGCTAACAATGAAGAGCCTATCATCTTTAAACGTAGTGAATCATACATTGGCGTTTTAATTGATGATTTGGTTATTAAGGGCACAGACGAGCCTTATAGAATGTTTACAAGCCGTGCCGAACATCGTTTAGTGCTTAGACAAGATAACGCCTGTTTCAGAATGTTACCTTTTGCAAAAGAAATCGGCATTGTTTCTCAAATCTATATTAATGATATTGAAAAATATGATAATGATGTTAAAAACGAGATAAAAAGATTAGAATCAGTAAAAGAATCGGGATCAACATCTGCAATTTATCTAAAAAGACCACAAGTTACATATGATATGCTTGAAAATAAAATTGATTTACCTCAAAAAATTATTGGTCAGGTTGAAGTTCGTATTAAATATGAAGGCTATATCAAAAGAGAGTTTGCTAAAATAAAAGAATTAGATGATTTAGAAAAGATTAAAATTCCAAAAAATATAGATTTTTGGGAAATGAAGGCTTTAAAATATGAATCGTGTGAAAAACTCACAAAATTTAAACCAGAGAATCTTGGACAAGCATCAAGAATATCAGGTATTACGCCGGCGGATATAGCAGTAATGTCTGTTTGGCTTAAGCGACTCCAATCAAATAAGTAATTGTTCCACGTGGAACAATTATATAATCACGCATAAAACAGGTGCTCAAACAGTATTAACAGTCGTGTTTTTTACATCTAGCCCGCATATTTTATGAGTCGCTAGTGATGTAGAAGCTAACTTGTTAGTCCCGCACTGCGGGATGTGTAGTGTAGTAACTACTCAAATATATTGCTGATGAAGTAACCCAGCTATTAACTTAACCAATATTTTCTCAGCATACAAAACCTTTCGTGCGTTAGTAGCTGGGTGCTAGCGACTCACCCGATAGGGCGTTATATACCAAGTTTCTTTATATTACATAACGTGTTTTTAATATTAAACTGTAACATATTGTTCATAAGGTGATTATATATAATTTCAAGTCTCTTCGTAAAATATATGGGCTAGAGTGAATAACAATAGCAGTGTCAACAAATCTTTTTACTATTAATAATCAATAAACAAACTATTGCCAAACCTTTTGTCGTTCTTCGTTAATATTTTTCGTTGATCAAAACAAGTATTTAATAATAAGCTAATGGTAGCTTATAATACACTCCTCAAACGCTCAAACCTGGATATTTCATATTAGACTTTAATATTTTATATCTATCCAATTATCTTCGTACTACCCCCCTTCAACTTCTCGTTTTTTTGATCAATTATTTTGGAAGCCATCTACAACCATTTTGTATTCAATCTGTTGCAAGGTGAAACATCAACCACCAACTTTTAGTTTTGATTGTATTCTTTGTGCTCTTTGTGCCTTCTTGCGAGAAAACTCTTCTCTTTCTTAATCCTTTTAATCTGCTTAATCTGTGGATAAACTCTTTTGGTTGCGCCTCGACTGCCCTATGTTATTAATTAGCTTCCAATTTCTTTTTAAGAACGGGCGAACGGCATACCTTATATTTACAAACGTTTATTATCCCTAATACTTTTCTCAATGCTACAAAGCTGACTCGTTGTTCACTAAGCTATTGATAGTTTAAATGCCCTGTGAATATATAGTAGGGGACAGGGTTATAACACTTACATTAGCCATGTTTGTCTGTTAAAAATACTGAGGTTAAAATGTTGCACCTTTTATTAATTTTTGTAGTATAATTAATAGAGCATTTCGCTCATGAAACGCAGTAAATCTTTATCATCCTGATGGCTTATATTAACCTTTTCATATTAAACCGTTGGTTTAAGGTTTAATCATTGTTAAACAGTTGATACTAAACTTCTTATGGTTTTTATGTTTTTTTTAATAGTAACTTTTAAAAAAACAAAACCGAGTAGGGGAGAGGGTAGACAAAAAGAAACCCGGCAAAGAAAGGAGAACTTTACCGGGTTAGGTGTGTATTTGTATGTTGTGTAAATTCTATTTTAACTGCTTTAATTGTTCAACAGCAAAGCTTTTCTTTAAAAGTATTATCGATTCTATTTTAATCTTAGCTATCTTAATTTTTAATTCGCCAATTTCATCTGTTAATTTATATAGCTCTTTTTCGTTCAACTCATCATCCATCAAAAGTTTAAGCTGCTTATCTCCAAGTAAATTAACCTGTTTACAATAATTAATTTCTTTTAATTCCAATCCACATAACTTGTCTTTCAATTCCTTAGCTTTTTCATCAGACATGTTAAGTTTTTTCATTGTATCTTCAGAACACAATTTTGATAAGATACACCGATCAATTTCATTTGCTTTTTCATTAGTTTTGTAACTACAACAATTTAGTTTATTAGTTGTAATACATACTTTGCTTTCCTCAACTCCGTAAGCAGAAAAACCACAAAAAATAATATATATATATAGCAAATTTCTTAGTTTCATTTTATTTCCATTAATATTGTAATGTTGTTATAGTTATAAACGTAAAGCACATTTTTTTTATTTTATTTTATTTGAATTATTTTATAAAAATTTGTAGTTAGTAACATAATACTCTAGTAAACACAAACTATTTAGGGCATCCTGTTCAATTCACCTTGATTTTTCGGTTGCAGGTTCTTTTTTCTCTTAGCCATCCTCCTTCGCAGGCTCTGACTACGGCGGACAGGTGAACACGGATTTTCACAGATAAATACATTCATGTAATATGTTTATGCTTAACCACATATGTAGA
>JAQICX010000100.1 GCA_027858345.1 Kiritimatiellia bacterium
TGAGTATTTCGGGCAAAGTGTACACCTGTTTCGGAGTATAGTGTACAACTTCTTTGGTGATTGATTTGAAACATAAATATAAACTATTTTTTTTGTCTTAGCGACGGTCCTTTAATTTCAAAGCGATGTGCATTTCCTGCCAACCTGTCCATTATTGCATCTGATATTGTTGATTCTCCAATGTATTCATACCAGCTTTGAACCGGAAGTTGGGATACGATAATTGTTGATTTTCTACCATATCTATCCTCTAATATTTGCAGTACCGCACGACGTGTAATTCCATCCAGAGGATGCAATCCAAAGTCATCAATAATTATAAGATGAGCTTTTTCTATTTGGTTTAGCAATTTGATATATGTGCCATCAAGTTTGGACAGCGATATTTTTTCCAGGAAGCGATTGATTCCAAAGTATAAGGTTCGGTATCCAAGGGTGCAAGCTTGACGGCCTATTGCACAGGCTAGAAAGCTTTTTCCACATCCAGTGGCTCCGGTGATTAGCAGATTTTCCGCACGATCGATAAATCCACAGTCAGCTATCATCATGAGCTTTTCCTGACTCAGGTTTCTTTCCTGGCTACAGTGTACCTGCTCGATGATCGCATCATATCTAAGTTTACTTTGTCTTAAATATAATGCTGTTCGCTTATCGGCCCTGTTCTGAAGTTCAGCTTCTGCAAGTCTAGCGATGAACTGGTTCAATGATGGTTGATTTTGTACAGAAAGATCCAATACAGCCCTATAAGCTCTTGACATACCGTCTAACCTTAGCTCTGTTAAGCGATCTAGTGTAATTTGCGTATTCATATTTTAAATATTAAAGTGATTATCAGATGTTTAATTATTGATAAGATTCTTTCCCGCGGATGTTATTATGCTCTGGTATTGAGAAGAGACCTTGCTGAAGATCTTCTTGTTTATCCAGATTCTTTTCCAAAATATTTTTGACCATCCCATAGTTTACTCTGGACCCTTTTAGCGCTCTGCGACAAGCAGCCTCAAAGCGCTCAGGACTATACAACTCAGATAGTCTTTTTAGTCCTTTGCAAGACAGGTAAGTTTGTTCTATAAATTCTTTTGAAGCAAGTATTCTTTTAAAGACCTCCACAGAACATTCCCCGATTTTTGAAGCTAATGATATGAAGTAATCGGCATCCCATCCAAGTGTTTCCTTATACTTGAGATGTTTCTCTGGCATATGCTCCTTTACTGTGCTGTAACCACCATTTCGATAATTCCGCTTATGTATGGCTATTCGCTTAAACCCAATGAAGACCTCTACATTTTCCGGGTCATAAACTATTCTTGTAGTTTGTCCTATATACTGATAAGGTACGCTGTATCGATGATTGTCTTCTCCCAGTACAACATGATAATTCATTTGAACTTTGGCTTTGGTGGTACGTCTTATAACAAAGCGATTTTCCGGCAATGCTCTCAATAAAGGCTGTTCATACTTTATAAACAGCTCATGTCTTGTGCCTGATTTTTTTTGAAAGGGTAGTTGAACATGACGCTCTACCAACTCGCGTATTCTCTTGTTTAAATCATATAGACTAAAAAAGATCTCATTTCTCAGTTGGGCATAGATACGCAAGTATGCAATACGTACATTGCTCTCAACTGTTGGTTTATCTTTCGGTTTTCTCGGTCGGGTAGCTTCAAGATTTGTGTTATAATGCAATGCCCACTGGTTAACTAATTCAGAAAAAGCAAATTCATATCTCCCATTTTTTGCAATATATTGTCGCATATTGTCACTCAATATATTCCGGCTTACTCCGCCAAAAGATTCCACACAACGACTCATGGTACTAAACAGATCCTCCTGTCTGGTCTTCTCCATGGCTTCAATATAAGGATAACCACTGTATGGCAATACACAAACTAAAACGGGGCAGGGAATGATTTCCCCTGTTTCAGAATCAACTATATACAATGGTTTACCGGCAAAATCAACCTGAAGGTATTCTCCTGGTTGATGATCAAAATGCATTGTCGCTTTGTTGACCATATTGTATCTGGCAAAATGCTCACAGAACTGAGTATAACCGTATCCAGAAGGATCTGATGCCTTATACTCTTCCCACAAGGTCTTGCGCGTTACGCCAACTTTTTGCAATTGCTGATTATAAAAATCAAACTTCATTGCAAGATTTTCCAAGCGACTATCTGGTTGGTTGGTATTATGTCCGGTATAAACTAATGCTGCTAGATCTTCTTCGCTTAATGTGAGAAGATCAGAATAACTCTTACCTGTAAATTCTATTTTAAAAAGATAGTCATCCAGGGTTTTTCTGTGAATGCCAATTTTTTCGGATATCTGTAATTTACTTACCCCTTCACTTCGGAGTTGAATTATACGTTTTACCTGTGTCATACTAATTGGTTTATTTGCCATCGTGCCTTCTTTGTTGTGAAAAGCACAAAAGTTACAAATCAATCAGTATTTCTCTCTTTATGATTGTACACTATATGACGGATTGTCCGCTTCTTAAAGGCTGCCGCCGTCAAAATAAATCAAAAATTAAGCAAATACATTCCAAAAAAGCTGTACACTATACTCCGGATTGCATTGTACACTATACTCCGGATTCGGTTGTATACTATACTCCGAAATACTCAGCTATTAATGAAGTATGTCCAAATGCCATTCAAATTGCGGATCGATTTCATTTATTGATGAACCTATCAGATGCTTTGGATGCCTATTTTAAAAGCATACGTAGAAGAATAAACTCTCTGATAACTGCCAAGACCAATGAGTTCCTTGAGCTTCCTGCAAAAGAGACTCTAACCATAAATGAAAAAGAGGAAGATGATCAGCCTGATCTCACGGTCCAAGAAACAATTGCCGCTAAGGTAGATCCAAGAATGGACACTTTTTTAAAGGTTAAAGAACTTCAGTCCAAAGGGACTCCAATTAAAAGAATTGCAGTAGACCTTAAAATGAGTCGGAATACAGTTAAATCATATTTTAACCAAGAAATATTATCTCCTATTAAAAGTTCAAGATCAACAAACATTGAAGTATATACAGATCTCATTATAGCCAGACTGAATGAAAATGGGTATAAGCTAATAGACATATTTAGAGAGATAAAGGAACTGGGATATAACGGTGGTAGGACGCAGGGATGTGTTAATATAAAACGTATCAA
>JAQICX010000119.1 GCA_027858345.1 Kiritimatiellia bacterium
TTACAGCATGAAACAATCTACATATGTGGTTAAGCATAAACATATTACATGAATGTATTTATCTGTGAAAATCCGTGTTTATCCGTGGCTAAGAGAAAAAAGAACCTGCAACCGAAAAATTGAGGCTATCTAACTGTTTTGCGAAAAAGTGATTGCATTAATCGTACGTACGTGTTAGGTTATATTGTACGTAAAAGAAAGGTGGATGTTATGGGTATATCAGTATCGTCATTTAGAAGTAATATTTATAAAATATTAGATGAGGTTGTCAAGACAGGAAAGCCACTGGAACTAAATAGAAAAGGTTCAAGTCTGGCAGTGATTTCATTGGATAAAAAGAAAAAACTTGATAATTTGGTTAAGCATAGTGTTATGGAAGGTGATCCGCAGGAACTTGTAGAGTTGGATTGTACGGAAGGGTGGAGTAGTGATTTATCTTGATACACATGTTGTTGTTTGGTTGTATTCAGGAGATACAAAACTATTATCAGCAAAAGCAGTTGAATTAATTGAAGATAATGATTTGTATATAAGTCCTGTTGTTTATTTGGAGTTAAAGTTTTTATATGAGATTTCACGTATTAAAGTATCACCAGCTGAGATCTTAGAAAACTTATCTGCATCTATCGGACTATCTTTATGTGAAAAATCATTTTTTCAGATTATTAATGAAAGTATATCCTTGGACTGGACACGAGATACATTTGACAGAATTATTGTTGCAAATGCAATGGTTAATAATGCTACATTATTAACTAAGGATTCCAGGATATTAGATAATTATTCAGAGGCTCGGTGGTGAATGGGGGAGCTGGCGTAGCCAGCAGATTAAGATTAAGATTAAGGTTAAGGTTGAGGTTGAGTGTTGGCGGGGCCAGCGAGGAAGAATGGGGAATGACCGCGCCGAGGCGACGCGGCTACAGGGGAGGACGAGGAGAACATCGAACATTCAACGTCCAATTTTGAATGAACACCCCTCCGTCTCTCCCGCCGCCACTTTGCTTTAAAAAAAGCAAAGTGGTAGCGGGATAGCCACCTTCTCCCGCAGAGCGGGACTATCCCGCAAGTCGTGGATAGCCGGGGAGGAGTTTTGGCGGACTGGGGGTGTAGGGGAGTTTGGAAGGGGGGATTCCGCTGTAGCGGAAGAGAAGAGTGGGGCGTTGGGGAGGAAGAAGGAAGGCAACAAGTTGCAGGAAGGGAAGGAAAGCAACAAGTTACTGGAGAGGAGGGGAATTAAGGGTTTTTACTGTGGGGTGGAGATATTCTGTTGCAACTATGCTGTAATATACTGTATACTCAACTGTGATTTTGGTTATTTTTTGTGAAGAACGTTAAGAGGTAAGGTTTTATTGTGAAAGAATTGGAACTTGGATTTACTCCAAACGGCACTATTTATGCTTTAAATAAAAATAGTGATTTAAAGTGGGAGCGGAGTGTTGTCGCTGCTTTTGGTGAATGTGAAAGCTATGGAATATTGTCATTGGGAAAGGTGAAGGGGCACCACTCTTCATCGGTTAGTTTTGTTAAAGGTATTTCTAATGAGCTTTTTCGTCTATTAAGTCATATTCCTGAGGGTATGACTTTTTCGGAGACCATGGTTGCTGTTCCTGATAGTGATTTTTTTGCTAACTTAGTGATGAATGTGCCATTGATGGTTGGAGCTGAGTATGTTTCTGTTGATGCATTGGAGAATGTCTGGGAACGCCTTGTAAAATATGTTTGCATTTTGATGAAGAAGCATGATTCAATTCAGGAGTTTCTGTCGATTTATGCTCCTACGTGGAATCGGGTTGGCAGGGTTACTTTGCATCTTGCTGAAAACAAGGATGATACTGTTTTTCCATTTGCGTTCATTGCCACTTATTCTACTGGGTTGACTAAGTCAGGCAAGGTTAAACAGGTTCCGATGGAACATGCTTTGAAAGAGTATGCCAATGCTGGTAAAACTAATCAGATGTTAAACCTGCTTTCTCCATTGCAAAAAGCATCTGAAAAGAGTGAACTCATGCGGGAATTGATTGATAGTAGTGATATCTATTACCCGTTAGCCTGGTCACCCTCTGAAACCTATCATTTTATGCAGGATATTCCTATTTATGAGGATTGCGGTCTTTTAGTCAAGCTACAGGATTGGTGGAAGAAGAAAAACAAGCCTACAGTTGGTGTTGAAATTAATACAGGAAAGAAAAGTGTTTTGGGAGCAGATTCTTTAATGTCATTTTCTGTAAATGTTTCAGTGGATGGCAATGAACTGACAGCTGAAGAGGTTGATGAAATTCTTAAAACAGGCAAGATCGGGCTTTATAGAATTAAGGGCAACTGGGTTGAGGTTGATCCTGAAAAGCTTCAAATGGCTTTGGATTATTGGAAGAATCTGGAAGAAACCAGTGAAAACAATCTGGATTTTGCAACAGCAATGAGGATGTTGTCTGGAGCACCAGTTGATAGTTTTGATGAAGATGATGAGTTTGATGATGTCAGGGAATGGACTTATACCTATGCAGGAGATGAACTTAGTGAGATATTGGCTGTATTGAATCAAGAGAAGAAAAGTAAGTTAAAGCCTCCTAAAAGCTTAAATGCCACTCTACGTCATTATCAGGTAGATGGCGTTAACTGGTTATGGACCTGTTATCGTTTGGGATTAGGTTGTTGTTTGGCAGATGATATGGGGCTGGGGAAAACAATACAAATTTTAACTACTTTGCTACGCTACAAAGAGAAAGTTTCAGATGGAGCAACTTCTCTGTTAGTTGTGCCTGCTTCTTTGTTAGGTAACTGGAAGGCAGAGAGCGCAAAATTTGCTCCAGATTTGAATATTGTTGTTGCCCATTCTTCGGAGTATAAACGTAGTGAACTTGACAAGATAGGGGTTCAGTTGGAAGAAAAGTTGAATAGTGTAGATTTGATTGTTACAACTTATACTATGGCAACGAAGTTGAGTTGGGTAAATGAAATTGAGTGGAATTTCTTGATTTTGGATGAAGCACAAGCTATTAAGAATCCTAAATCAAAACAGAGCAGAGGCATAAAAAAGATAAAAGCTCGTAATAGAATTGCTTTGACAGGTACTCCTGTTGAGAATAAGCTAATTGATTTATGGAGTTTGTTTGATTTTTTGAATCCTGGATTTCTTGGAGGAATGACTGATTTTAAGAGTTATGTCGGGAAACTGTCATCAGGTACAACAGTGAATTTTGCTCCGCTACGGAAACTGATTTCCCCGTATATTTTAAGACGTATGAAAACAGATCCTAGCGTTATACCGGATTTACCGGAAAAGACAGAAGTAAAAGCTTATTGCGGGTTGTCAAAATCACAAGTTACTCTTTATCAGCAGAATGTTAATTTTTTGAGAGATGGATTAGAAAATACTAATATGCCACCAATGCAAAGGCGTGGATTAGTTTTAAGTTGTCTTTCTCGGTTTAAGCAGATATGTAATCATCCAGCACAATTTACAGGCAACTTAGACTATGACGAGAAGCTTAGTGCAAAATTTATGCGGTTAAAAGAAATTTGTGGGGAAATTCATTCGCGTGGGGAAAAGGTTTTAGTTTTTTCACAGTTTAAAGAGATGACCGAACCAATATCTGAATTGTTGGAAACAGTATTTGAACGTGAAGGTTTGGTTCTACACGGGAGCATAGCAGTTAAGAAACGGCAGGAAATGGTTACTGAGTTTCAAAAAGATGATGGCCCTCCATATTTTGTAATTTCGTTAAAAGCAGGAGGTTCAGGACTGAATTTGACTGCTGCGTCTCACGTTATTCATTTTGACAGGTGGTGGAATCCAGCTGTGGAAAATCAGGCAACAGATCGAGCATTTAGAATTGGGCAGAAACGAAATGTAATCGTTCACAAATTTGTAACCCGTGGTACTATTGAGGAAAAGATAGACAAACTTCTTGAAGAAAAAAAGCACATGGCTAATCAAATTTTAAGTGATGCCGCTGAATTTAATTTCACCGAGATGAGTAATAGTGAGATTATAGATATGGTAACTTTAAACATTCATAAAAGTGAGGTTTAATTATGGCGAGAAGACGTTATACCAGTTATTATAAGCCACAGCCAACAGCATCGGAACGTAGAGAAAAATCACAGAAGCATCAGGAAAAGCTTCGAGAAACGGGTGAAGATATTAAGCCTGTTATTATTGAAGGTAGAAAAATTACTAATACGTTCTGGGGCGATGCGTGGTGCAGGCAGATGGAGTCATTCAGTGATTATTCTAATCGTTTACCACGCGGTCGCTCTTATGTTCGTCATGGTACAGTTTGTCATTTGGAAATATCACCTCAGAATGTGAAAGCTCTGGTGTCGGGAAGCAAAATCTATGAAGTCAATATTAAAATTAAACCATATTCAAAGCAGAAATGGAAAACACTTAGAAATAAATGTCAAGGGAAAATATCGTCTCTGGTTGCGCTTTTAAAAGGTGAATTGTCTGAAGAGATTATGGAGTTGGTAACAGAACCAGATAGTGGGTTATTTCCTCAAGTAAAAGAGATTGCTTATGGCTGTAGTTGTCCTGATTGGGCAAGTATGTGTAAGCATATTGCAGCTGTTCTTTATGGAATAGGAAAGCGCCTTGATGAAGAACCTGAATTACTGTTTGTTTTGCGAGGTGTGGATTATAAGGAGTTGGTTGATTCTGATATAAATGTCACAAATATCACTAAAAGTGGAAGTAGTTCCCGTCGTCGCCGCTTTACAAAGAAACAGCTTGGTGAACTTTTTGATATTTAATTTAACTAATTTTTTAAAAGTATTATTCTGCTTTTTTTGTTTGAAACACTGCAAGCGTGCGTTACGGGAGGGGAATGATGAATGCAGGAAAACACTGCAAGCGTGCGTTACGGGAGGAGAATGCCGGATATTGTGTGGTTAGTTTTTTTGTATTTACTTAATAAAAGAAAACATAGGCTCTTCGTAAATTATTGTGGATGACTTGTCTTTATTCGACCCAGCTATTAGCTTCGCTAGTAGCTGGGTCGTTGTATGGCTTGTTTATAGTACCCCGCATTGCATACGGGGCTACTAAAGTTTGACTACTTCGTAGTCTTAGAACGGCGAAGCTGTTCAATGTTAATAGCCATGTATGAAATGCATGGTTAATTAACTATTACTAATGCAACGACTGCAACGCAGTCGAACAAAAGAAAACAGATGATCCACAAAATATTACGAAGAACCGAATAAATTAAAAAAGAGCTGAAAGCCCGAGATAAGAAATTATCACAGGCTTTCAGCCCTAATATATTGCTGGCTAAAACTATAATTACTCGACTTTTGAAATTGGCTCTTATTAACATGAAATTAATAATTAAGGCTCGGTGGTAGGTGGAGTGTCGCTCCGTTTAATAGGCTGATGTCCAGGGATTTTTCACTTTGTGAGCAGGGAATGGGCTGACGGGAGAGAGTAGAGCACGGAGACTAACGAGCTTATGGATAAGCGTTAATTATGTGTTATAAAGCATTAACGATATGCGTTTTATGAATTAAGCGGAAGCCCTAATAAAATACTACAAATAGCTCTAGTGTTTCCTCTAGATTTCGGTGTCGATATCGATGCCGAATAGCTGTAGCAGCCCTTCAAGTTCTTCGTTTGAGTAATACTCAATTTCGATGGAGCCAGGTTTTTTCTTGCCATTTGCTTTGGTTTCAACAGAATTGATTCTGACAGCAGTACCAAAGTGACCATGAAGTCTGTCAGATAGGTCATTAAGATATGTTATCGGCAAGTCTGGGTGGCTTGGACTTTTCATTTTTGGTCTGGTCAGTTGTTTCTTGATATACTTTTCAAGTTGACGAACCGTGAAGTTTTGTTTGATGGTTTCATATGCAAATGCAATTTGGTCTGCAACGCTTCCCACACCTGAAAGTACTTTTGCATGTCCAGTTGTCAGTTTTCCATCTTCAATAAGATCAATTATTTCTTCAGGAAGATTTAGTAGACGAAGTGTGTTAGCCACAGATGCTCTGCCTATTCCCATTTTTACAGAAATCTGCTCTTGTGTCATATTGAATTTTTCTGCAAGAATTTGATAGCCTTTAGCAACTTCGACAATGTTAAGGTCTTCTCTCTGAAGGTTTTCAATAAGGGCAAGTTCTAATGATGTGTTGTCATCAGCATCCATCAGAATTATTGGCACTTTTTTAAGTCCAGCTTTCTGTGCAGCTTTGAAACGTCTTTCACCGGCGATAAGTTCGTATTTGTCTTTGACTTGGCGGATAAGTAGGGGTTGCAGCACTCCGTGCTCTTTAATTGAGGCTGCTAGCTCTTCAAGGGCCTGCTCGTTAAAATTGGTTCGTGGTTGCCATGAGTTTTTCTTTATTTTATACACAGGAAGAGTTGTTAAAGTGTGTTCCCTTTTGCTTTCAACCTTTGGCGAAGTTTTGACTACTTCTGTGTTTTTGATTTCATTCTGAATTAAACTTCCTAAACCTCGTCCTAAGTTTTTTTTTGTCATTTTTCTATTCCTGTTTTATAAAATATTAACCAATTTCTAAATCCGCAAGAAGACCTGCTCCATCTTCAATAATTAATGTCTTTGCCTTTATTGAACCAATAAAAAAGCCGGTTGATACAATTTTCACTGTTCCAGAGGATACAATATTAGCCTTCATCTTTCCTCTTATCTCAATGTTTTTGTGCTTTAATTCTTCTTTTAAGGATAAAATACTATTTCCTTCACCAATAATCAAGTTGTTTGTGTCAATTTTATCAATATCAAATTCTGCTCCTCCGAATATTTCGACGCTAACATTTGCAAAAGCAGTTGAATTGATAAGTTTACCTTTTAAGACAATCGTGTTAGCCTTGATTGATGAATCCTTGATTATACCAGCTGTGTTAATCTCAACGACTCCAACAGTTGCTATATCCTTGATCTTTTCGCTATTGATTATGTAATCTTTTACATCAAGAGACACCTTGCACTTCGGGCATATTATTGATGCTAATGATCCTCTTACATTGTATGTGTAGCCACATGCATAGCACTCTATTTGGTGTAGGGTTGGTTTCGCTGTATGTGCAAAGCGAGCATCGTTTGAACTCTGTCCGACCGGTTTCACTTTTGGTGGTGCAGCGGGATGTTGTTCATTGGACACAGCACGCCCTTTGCCATCTTTTTTGCTTTTTTCTTCAGCAGATTTTTTGACGGCTTGAATCGATGTGTATGAATTAATTACATGTGATGATTTTGGAGGCATCTTTTTTATTACCAGCTAAAAATATATTCTATTTGCGATTGAAAAATCCGTTTTTATTTCCATTATCAGGATTAGAAGATAATGCATCTGACTCTTCATCTGACTCTTCATCGCTATTTTCAGATGATTTAGCTTGTTTTGGTGGAAGAGATGTTGTGTCTGGTGTAATTTCAGCATGACCTGTAAATGTTACCCCATCTTCAACTGTAAGCCTTTTAGACTTGATGTCACCTGAAATCTTTGCACCTGTTTTGAATTCAATCTTATCGTTTGAGCTTATGTTGCCAGTTACGTTGCCAAGAATTGTTGTGCTTGCTGATTCAATGTTACCTTTGATTGTTGCACCTGCACCAATTTCACTTGTTTCTTTGCATGTTAGATCTCCTGTCAAGGAACCATTTATTTGGATGTTTCCTTTTGATGTGATAGTTCCTTCAATAGAAACATCTGTCGATATTACTGTATTTGCGTCGTTCATTTTTTTATCCTCTTATTTTTATAATTCCAAAATCTTCTCACTCTTTTCAGATCCCGCCTTGCGGGACTAGCAAAAAGCTAGCCATCATGTTATAAATTAATCCCGCTTCGCCCAAGGGCTATGCAGGACAGGTCGGGATACAGCGGTTGTTGCTTTATCCCCTTTTTCTTTCGGTTCATAGAACCGACTCTACAACAGCCAACTGTATTTTAAACCATAATAATCAATATAGGCTTGTTTAAATTGCAGCCCGTTGTAGCGTCCGCTCTATGAGCGGAATTATATTTTTCATATAATTTTTGACAGTACCTTTTTAGTTCTAAGGTATATGTTCTAACTTTTCTCTGCGAGGCTAGGAAAAGCTCCACAGATATTTTTAATTCATAATTTTTAATTATGAATTAATTATCTGTTGTTTTTTTTCAGCCTCTTAACCTCAATCTTAACCTTAACCTTAATGATGGTTCGCCAGCCTCTTAACTTTAGTGTTCAACTTCTTATGACTTCTTACTTATCACTGCCTACTGCTGGTTTTACCAGCTACGGTTGCATACCTGAACGATCAAGACCAGCTGTTTCTTCAAAACCAAACAAAACATTCATGTTCTGCATTGCAGCCCCTGCTTGTCCTTTCATTAGATTGTCTATATAAGAGACAACTCTCAAAATGCCTGTTCGCTCATCAACAGATACTGTTAAGTTACAGAAGTTTGTGCAGCGAACATGATGAGAACCAATTGTTTTGTTTTTATCATAGACTCTAACAAATGGTTCATTTTTGTAGAAGTCTCTATAAAGCTCTAGAACCTTTTCTTCAGTCACTCCTGGGGCAACACGCCCATATAGAGTTGACATAATGCCACGGCATATTGGAAGCACCTGAGCTGTGAAAGTAAGTGTAACCTCTGTATTTGCCAACAACCCAAGTTCTCTTTCAACTTCACATACATGTTGATGACCTGTAAGACGGTAGGCATTCATGTTTTCATATCTGTTTGGATAATGGTGAAGTGGATTTGGTGTTTTTCCTGCACCTGATACTCCTGTTTTGCAGTCGCATATAATTCCCTTTAGATCAATAATGTTTGCCTTGGCAGCTGGTGCCAGTCCCAGAATACAGCTCACGGCAAAACATCCCGGATTTCCTGCTAGATTTGAACCTTGAAGTTCATCTCTATGTAGTTCCGGTAAGCCGTAAACAGATTCAGGAAGCAGGCCAGGGGAGTCATGACTTGTTTCTTTGTCAAGTCTCCTTGCGTATTCAGCATAGCTATCAACAGAATTGAATCTGAAGTCACCACTGAAATCAATTACTTTTGCACCTTTGTCAAGTTCTGCCTGGGCTAGCTTCATGCCAACTCTGTCAGGCGTTGACATAAAGACAACATCACGAGGCTCTTGAGCTTCTGGCGTTTCGGCATCAATGATGTCCATGTTGCAGAATCCATCCAGATGTGGATGCAGAACGGCAATGTTCTCTCCAGTACTTCCCGGACTGATCAATGTCTTAACTTCAACCTCTGGATGAGATAGCAGCAGTTCCAAAATTCCAACTCCGCCATATCCACCAGCTCCAATTATTTTTGCCGTGATCATATTTTGTTATGTTATTCCTGTAACTTTTTCTTAAGTCTTTCAATTGCTTCAAGCACATTGTCTCTGTGTCCAAAAGCACTGAAACGAACAAATTCATTACCTGTTGCACCAAAACCTGCTCCAGGTGTTGATACCACGTGACAACTTTCAAGGATGTCTTCAAAAACATCCCATGAATTTTTGCCAGGGAAGTGTGCCCATATGTATGGAGCATTATCACCACCATAAACTGTGATTCCAAGTTCTTGTAATGCTTCTCTAATTAAACGAGCATTCTCCATATAAAAGCTGATTCGTTCTTCAACGACACTCCAACCCTCATCTTCCAGACATGCAATACCACCCTTTTGAATGATGTTTGATGCACCATTGAAAACTGTTGACATAATTCTTTTCCAATCAGTCAAAACAGATGATCCATCTTCAAACTTCAATTCTTTTGGAACAACAGTCCAGCCTAGACGTACACCTGTGAAACCAGCTGGTTTTGAGAATGAACTAACTTCCATTGCTACTTCTTTAGCACCTTCAATCTCAAAAATTGATTTTGGTGTGTTCGGGTCTTGAATAAATGTTGCATATGCTGAATCAAAGATAATAATTGACTTGTTTTTCTTTGCAAAAGCAACAAGTTCTTCTAGTTGTTCTTTTGAAGCAGTTGCCCCCGTTGGGTTGTTTGGTGAACAAAAATATATTAAATCTGTTTTTGGTGTGTTTGCAAGGTCAGGAAAGAAATTATTTTCAGGCTTACATGGCATATATGCAATGTTTTTGAAATTTTTATTTTCTGCTGAATATTCTCCTGTAGCACCTATGATTACACTACCGTCAACGTATACCGGATAAGCTGGGTCTTGAACTGCAATTGTTGCATCAGCACCAAAAAGAACCTGCAATCTCCCACAGTCACATTTTGCACCATCTGAAACGCATACTTCATCAGCACCAATCCGACCATTGTAAAGTCTTTCTGTAATTTTTTCTCTTAGCTCTGTCATTCCAAGTCCTGAACCATAACCGCTATAACCATCTAGCGTAGCCATTCCTATTGCAGCATCAGCAATTGCTTTTGCAACAAATTCAGGAATTGGTTCGGTTGTGTCGCCGATACCCAAACTGATGATATTTGCATTTGGTTCTTTTTCTAAAAGAGCATTTTTTCTTCTGTTAATTTCAGGAAATAGGTAACCTGCTTGTAATTTTGCTATATTTTTGTTTCTTGTAGCCATGATTTATTAATTTCTCCATTAAAAACGGTAGTCGCACCGCCTGTAAGTTTTATGTTATTGTTATTAATATTTATATTTAAAATACCACCCGGCATATGTACATCAGTGTCATCGCCAGTATATTCGTTTAGTTTTGATGCATAAGCAATTGCTGATGCCCCCGATCCGCAGGATAATGTTTCGCCTGCACCCCGTTCCCAAACTCTTGCATGCAAAGTGTATGAGTTAATTACTTTAACAAATTCAACATTTGTCTTCTCTGGGAAAAATGATGATTTTTCCAGCTCCGGAGCATATTTATCAAAGTCATTAAAGTCTTCCACAAATACCACACAATGAGGGTTTCCAACCGACAACGATGTAATATATAGGATTTTGTCCAAAATGTTAATACCAAAGTTCTTAATTACATCATTTTTTTTGTCTGCAAAGGGTATTAGCTCTGGTAAAAGAATTACTTTTCCCATTTCAACTGATATGCTTTGAACATTATTAGATGAATCCAGGTTGATTGTTGCTTTATTTATGTTGGCAGGTGTCTCAAAAGTTACAACATTTTGAGAAATTAGTTTTTCGTCAAAAACGTACTTTGCCAAGGCTCTCAAGCCATTTCCACATGTTTGAGCTGTTGAACCATCACTATTCCATATGCTTATCTTGAAATCGGCCTTTTCACTTTTATCAATTGCTAAAATCTGGTCGCAACCAATACCTGTTTTACGGTTTGACAATTTTTTAAAAAAGCCATCCGTTTGATTGGTCAGATTCTGAAAAGCAAAGACTATGAAGTCATTGCCTGTGCCATGCATTTTTGTGAATTTCATTTGAAGTCTTTTGTTCCAATTTCAAATTGAGCAATTTTATAATTTATAATTCGAGGTGTAGTTTTTAGTTCTCTTGCAGCAGCAGCAGCGTTTCCGCAATTTTCTTTGAGTACTTTTTCAATTATTTTCTTCTCATATGCAGAAACCATATCTTTAAAAGAACCATTAATAACAACATCTGTGTCTTGTTCAGTTATGCCGTCTATATCTGCCAATCCCATAGTTGCATCCTGTATGTCAGGAGGAAGATTATAAGAGTTAATTTCACTGTCATTGCATGTCAGTACAGCTCTCTCAATGCAGTTTCCCAGCTCTCTTACGTTACCAGGCCATTCATAACTCAGAAGAATTCTTTGTGCAGAAGGTGATGTTGAAGTAACGTTTTTTCCATACTCTTTGTTATATTTGGTATAGAAGAATTCACATAATGGTATTATATCAGATACTCTATCTTTCAGAGGAGGAAGCTGAATTGAAAAGACATTAAGTCTATAGAATAAATCTTCTCTGAATTCACCTTTCTTCATTGCCTCTTCTAGATTTTTACTTGTTGCAGCGATAACACGCACATTAACCTTTATTGTTTTGTTACTGCCGACACGTTCAAAAGTTTGTTCCTGAAGGACTCTTAACAAACGTGCTTGAACTGCAAGAGAAATGTCACCAATTTCATCTAGAAAGATTGTTCCGCCATCAGCCTCCTCAAAACGCCCTTTCCGTTGTGCTGAAGCACCTGTAAAAGCACCTTTTTCATGTCCAAACAATTCACTTTCAATGAGGTTTTCCGCAAGAGCAGAGCAGTTAACAGCAAGTAATTTTTCATTGCGTCTTTGGCTATGATTATGTATTGCCTGTGCCACCAGCTCTTTTCCTGTTCCAGATTGTCCTCGAAGCAGTGTCGTTGCCGTACTCATTGATACTTGTTGAATTTGCTTGTAGACATGCTGCATCTGTGGCGAGTTACCTATAATATTGTTTGGGCGGTGGATTTCGCCAAACTGTGCCTTTAGTTTGCGGTTTTCTTCCTCAAGCTTTGTCTGCTCGGCAATTTTGGATCTGATTACTGAAACGTGTGTTGCAATGATATTTGTGACAGTAAATAGGAACTTTTTGATGATAAGAATATCGTCTTTGCTGGCGTTTTCTGAATAAATACTCAGTGTTCCAATTACTGTGTTATCGAAAAGTATTGGAATGCAGAAATGAGAAAATTTCTTTTTTTTGTCAAAGCCAATTTTATTATCAAATTCTTTAGAATCTCTGATATCCTTGGTGATGATTGAGTTCTTGGTTTGTGCAACTTTGCCGATTATTCCTTGTCCTGTGTAATAGATTCGTTGTGTTTGTTGTTCAGGAGGTATGCCGTAAGAGCTTGCCATCTTGTATACGTCTGTATCTGATTCCTTTAACGTAAATGCACCTCTTACAAGATTCGCTCGTTTGGAAAGTGTAACCAATATATCGAATAACAAAGAAACAACTTGTTGTTTTTGGGTCATTATTTGTGATATATCATTGATAAGATCCATGTCTATTGACTGGTTATTTACATTATCTGTCATATATATTTACCTTCTTCATTATAATTAGAAACTCTTTCAAATTACGGTCGCAAGTATAGTGATTTGTTGAAGTAATATAAAGCAAAAAGAGCAACTTTTTTGTAAAAAATGACATTTTTGTAATTTTATTGCTTTTTTAAATATTAGACATCCAATGATAAAGGAAACACCCCTCCCACCAAAAGGCATTCCACCGAAAAATCAAACATGAATTTCAACTATTGATTTTTCAAATCCTTTTTTTTTGACGATGAGGACATCGTCGCTCCCATTTTCCAAGACCGCGGTTGTTTGTATGCCGGGAGTCCCGGTCTGCGGGATCCTCGTTGTCATAGCTATAGTCAACCAAAAAATCAAGAACAAGAGTCTTGTATTGCAAAAGATGTTTGACTTGCGTGCTTGTATTTATTAAAGTTCCGAAAATATTAATTAAGGAGTCTAGATATGTTTGATGGTTTAATGTGTAATATGAGTAATTTAGCCCGTTTGTCTAATGCCAAGAGTCGTTCGATATGCGGAGAGAATCGTAGCGGAGCAAAATCAGGTGGTGCTCGTGAGTTTCCCCCTGTAGATGAAAATGGTAATCCGACTGGTTGTGCTAGAGACTTAGGGCAGGGTTGGAAAGTTCATCCATGTGATGATATTAAGATTGGTGAAACTTTTGTTCTGGCAGATATTGAAGGATCTGGCTGTATACAGCATATTTGGATGACCCCAACCGGTGATTACCGTACAACAATCCTTAGAATTTATTATGATGGTTCAGATATACCAGCAGTAGAGTGTCCTATCGGCGATTTTTTTGCATCAGCTTTCACAAGTTATAGTACTTATGCAAATATCAGTTCTCAGGCTGTTTGTGTGAATCCAGGTAATGCATTTAACTGTTATTGGCCAATGCCTTTTAAAAAGAGAATTTTAATCACACTCGAAAACGTTAGTGAACTTGAAATTAAAGGAATTTTTTATCAAATTGATTATGCTTTAAATGATGTACCTGAAGATACTGCATATTTTCATGCACAATTTCGCAGAGTTAACCCACTCAAAAAAGGTGATGTTTATACTATTGCAGATAACATAAAAGGTAAGGGACACTACGTTGGAACTTATCTTGCCTGGCAGATTAATAATAATGGTTGGTGGGGTGAAGGTGAAATCAAGTTTTATATGGATGGCGACTGTGATCCGGCATTGAGCGATGGCAAAGAAGTTGCAGGTTCAACAGGATTCCCTACAATATGTGGAACTGGTACTGAAGACTATTTTTGTGGCTCATATAATTTTGAGAATAAGGCGACCAAAGAGTATCAGGAATATACAAATGCATATGCAGGTGTTCCTCACATTATGCGTCCAAATTCAGGGAATATGTATGATGCAAATTTGCGTTTCAGCATGTATCGCTGGCATATTACAGACCCAATTCGCTTTGAAAAAGATCTTAAGGTTACGATTCAGGCTATGGGCTGGCAACGTGGTGGCAGATATTTGCCTTTGCAGGACGATATTGCTTCGGTTGCTTTCTGGTATCAGATTGGTCAGACTGAGCCTTTCCCTGAATTACCTTGTGCTGATGATCTGATGATCAATTAAGGTCAGGTGAATATTTATGAGGTCTGGTGGTGTGACCACAACACCAGTATCTGATAAAGCCCGGCATCACTGGACATAAAAGCAACTGATGTCGACCTAATCAATCAATTTTTGCAGGCTCTGACTAGGGCGTACATGCCACACTGATTATCACGGATAATAAAATCTAGGACTCATGACTCTAGACTAAAGAAAAAATCCATTAGAGAATCGAATTCCACCTTTCTATTGTTCAACGTATGACCTGTCGCACCGTCTTGTCGAGCCGTGGTTTCGACAGCGTCCTGCATAGTTAGCAGAACGAAGAAGGAAGTTATTAGGATGTGTCAAATATAGGACAAGAATTTAATGAAACAAAATATGTTTGTAAGTCATGTGCAGATGAAAAAAGCTAAAGGTTATTTTTTGTTTTCTTCTTTTCTGAATAGGCGTTTGCGGAGTAGGTGTAGTTTGACCATTTCAGGAGCAAGAAAGTCAACACTTCTGAGCTCTTTCATATTTATTTTGCAATGTCGATCCGCAAGATAGTATTGAAGTAGAATATCTCTTACCTGCTTTTTAACTACACTTGCATTCTTCTTCCCCACAAGGTTGTTGAAATTTATTATGCAGTTAAGTACTTTCTGTATGTTTCGGCAGTAGTTATCAGCCTGACTCTTGTTCATTATAGAAGTTTCGTTATCTCTTAGATAATAGTAATAACCTTTATCGTTGTAATAAATCTTTAGCGCATAAAACATTGCTTTATAGTTAAAAAGAAGATCTTCTCCAATATAGATATCTGGAGCAAAATATATGTGATTATTAATAATTAGTTCTGTTCTATATAGTTTGTTCCAAACAACGGCATTCTTGTTCAGGATTATGTTGCTGAAAAACAGCTCTTTTGGCTCATCAAGCATTTTGATGTTATAATCAATTTCTATTTCTGCTTTAACCTGTTTTGTTTTGCCAATGACAATGTGTGCATCCTTTGTAACAGCGGTGTGAACTAAATTTTCAATCCAATCATTTGATATATAGTCATCACTATCAACAAAGGTTATATACTCACCAGTTACTTTTCTAAGTGCATTGTTTCTGGATATGGATACCTGTCGGTTGCTTGTGTTATGGAAATAGAAGAATCTTTCATCTGTTTTGATAAAATCATGTATGATTTTTTCAGTATTATCAGTTGAACAATCATCAATGATAATAACCTCAAGATTTCGGTATGATGAGTTGGCAATACTCTCCAGCGACTGCAACACAAATTCCTGTGCATTGTAAACCGGCATGATTATACTGACTTTTTTATTACTATTCATACGTTATATCTCTAATTTTGAATTGCAAGGTTATCTTTTTTACTTTGGGATAGGCACAAACCTATTAACAAGTATACATAAACATATCCAACTCTTTCAAATAAATAAACTTCAAAAATGTTATGAAATTCAAATGCAATGAACAAGTATAATATGAATGCGCCAATTATACTCTTTCTGTTTTTTATTAACAACCATAATAATGAAATTTTGAATATTAGCCATGTTATTATTCCTACTATTCCGGTTTCGGCAAGCATACAAAGAAATTCATTGTGTGCGTGCCAAAATGCCCACTCATACTCTTTGTTCTTAAGATCAATATGATCTTTATTAAATCTTTTGTAGCCGACTCCATTGATGGGGTTTTCTTTAAAAACTTCAACGGCTCTTTTCCATATGCATAATCTTCCTCTATTGCTTCCCTGTGTCTTGTCAAATATACTGGTAACACGATCTGTAGTAGTTTTCACCAAATCCTTGTTAGTAAAAAATACAATTGCAGATATCGCAACAATAGCTGCCAGTATTAACGGTAACCACTTAATTATTCGTGTTTTTAGCTCTAGAATTACTATCACTGGGGTTAATGCTGCAAATGTTAAATATGACCCTCGAACCTGTTGGATGGCAATTAGGTATAGATAAAAAACTATATTTATTGTAGAAAGAAACTGTATCAGTTTACCTTTTGATTTGAGCAGGAGTGTGAGAAAAAATACGTATCCTGAGAACGCTATAAGTGATGAATTCATAAAAAAATTGGAAAAGCAGTACTCTCTTTCCGAGTAGCCGCTAACAATCGGGAATGCATTGATTCTAATCAAACCATATATTGCTAATGCACCAAACAAAATAATAAAGTAGTTCTTTAGCTCTTTTATGGGTTTGTATTGATACATTAAAATAGGCAATGATATTATGCGTGCTACACGTAAACAATTTTTGAAGATTCGTGTATTACCTTCGTCAACAGCGCTAATAAACAGTCCTGCCATTGCAATACAGAAAACAATCTCTAAACCACTTTTCTTATAGCCATCTTTTGTGACTTTGAGGATTGCCAATATGAGATAGAAAAAGAAAATTTCATTGATAAGCACTGGAGATATGATAAAGAATGGCAGTATCACAAAGGTAGCCCATTTGTATATTAGGTCAAAGTTTATCTTATCCAATATAGTTATAAATTTTTCTTTTATCATATTACGACAATCCATTGTTATAATTTCAGCGAAGTTTAGCAAAACCAAATTACATGGTCAAGAGGCAATCAATTCTTCCAACTTAAACTCTTGATTTTTCGGTTGAATGCCCTTTTCGGCGGGGGCACGGACCCCGACCCTACAATTGTTGGAGCAGAAAACAACACTAACTTGTTGATTGCAGGTGTCTTCTGTAGGGTCGAGGTCCTTGACCTCGCCTTTAAAATGTTTTTTTCAAAAGTATCACCCAAAAACGAGAAAAGCAAAAACTCATTCCCTGATTTTATTGACTTAAACGCACGTATTTATCTCCAAGCGAAAAATTAAGGACTTAAACCCTTGATTTTTCGGTTGTATTCTTTTTTTTGTTTAAATTTTGGAAAGCCATTCTTACCAAAACAAGTCACCTGCGTGACAGCAAGAAAAAACTTCAATACCAGCACATCTTTCATCCCGCCTTGCGGGACTGATAAGTCCAGCTGCAGAATAAGGTGTACACTTGTACTATCTTACTGCTTCCCAAGCAAACTCAACAATTTAGTCTGAGTATTTAATTTGTTTTATATTTTTTATGTATATTCTTGGTTTGTTGTCTGTTTTACCAATTCCAACACTACCGCTTAATACGTTGATTTTATCACCTTGATTCGGCACATCTGATTCTAAAATTGATAGCTTAGGCTTAGGTGAATACGCAATCCTGATTTCATCTTTTCCATCTTTTAGAATAAATGAAAAATATTCAATATATCCATCTTTGTTTGAATCAGCAACTTTATATGGATTTGTTTTGATAGTTCCTTCAACACTGATTGTTGCGTAATTCATCATTTTTGTGATTGAACCTATCGGGGTGAAACGATCTTCTTGAAAAACTGCATACATTGTTAAATATACGATTCCGAGAATTGCAGTTGCAACAGCAAGAGATAACATTAACATTCTTGCTTTGAAATTTCTAGTTTTGATTTCACAAAAGGGACACACTAACTCTGTCCCGATAAAACGATCACAGACAGGACAATTAGATGTGTCTTTTTTGCTAGTCATCTTCAATCTCTCCAACAATTTCTTCCAGAATGTTTTCGGTTGTTATAAGTCCTATCACCTTATCATTATCATCCTTAACCAAGCACATCGGCTGTTTATACAGTCTAAGGCGAGGGAAAATCTCATCAACTGCCATATACTCTGGAATGTACAAAGGTCTTCGAATGAATTCTGATATAGTTTTTTCCTGCATAGGCTTTTTGTCTGCTAAAACATAAAAGACATTAATGATTCCAATATAATCATCTGTTTTTTTGTTATATACCGGAAATCTTGTGAAACCTGACTCTTTTGCTTTTTCATAAAATTCATGAATTGATGCATCTTTGGCAATACTTACAATCTCTTCACAAGGAATCATAATATCTTTTGCCTCTTTTGATGATAGTTCAAAAACTTTATGAATCATTTCAGTTTCTTCAGATGATAAAGAACCTGTTAGCTCTCCTTCCGATGCAAGTCTTTTTAGCTCTTCTTTTGATTTGAAAAGTGCAGATGGTGCTAAGTGTTTTTCAGGACCTTTTACTATCCAGCTCGTTAGCCATAGGATCATTTTTGAAAATGGATATATAGCTATTGCAAAAACATAAAGAGGTTTAATAAGTCTTAAACACCTCTCAGCTGGTTTTGCACTGAACCAGGCTTTTGGAGTGTATTCGCACATTATAAGAATAATAATGGTCATTAATACCGATGATATGGATTCGGATAATGCTTTGTTTTGTCCACTAAATAACTTTAGCATTAAATTTGATGCTAAGACAGTCGCCGAGACAACAGATATATTGTTTCCAATAAGTGTTGCTCCTAAAAGTTTGTCTGTATTGCTGCGGAACATATCTAAAAGGTCTGCGTTTTTTACACCTTCATTCTTCAAATGTTTAACTCTATTGAGCGGTATTGATATTATGCCTGTCTCTATCCCTGAAAAGAAAGCTGAGGCAACCAGAAAAAGTAATATTGAAAAAATCATCGTTTATCCTCCTCTGTTTCAGAAGCATCTTCTTCATGAGGTAACACCTCAAGTCTTAAAAGTGTTATTCTATGCTTCCGAACTCTTTGTGTTGTTACGCGGCAGCCCTGTGATTCAATAGTTTCTCCTGTTCGGGGCATATGCTTGGTTTGTGCTATAAACCAGCCGGCAATTCTGTCTGCACCATCTGCCTCAAGCTCCAAGCTTAAATCTCGATTGATCTCTTCAAGACTCGTATCTCCAATAATCAGCCAAGTATTGTCATCAATCTGCTGCATTGGATACTGTGTATTGTTGTCGTATTCATTTTCAACATCATCAACAATTTCTTCAAGGACATCTCCTCGGGTCACTAATCCGGCAGCACCACCATACTCATCTGTCACGTATGCGGCACGTTTTTTGTTTCTCTGAAAAGTTCTCAAAAGTGTATCAAGAGAAATAGTTTCAGGTACATGAAAAGGGGATATCATTGCATCTTCCACTTTTAGTTCAGGAGATAAAAGATATTTAATGACATTGAGAAAACCAACTGGATTGTCAAGAGAGTCTCTATATACAGGCAGATATCTAAACTTAACATTTGATGCAATTTGGCTGTGTTGTTCGGGTGTGTCATCTAGGTCAATACCAATAATGTCAACACGAGGAGTCATAATGTCAGACGCCTGCATCTCTTCCATGCTGATGATTCCGTCAACCATTTCTCTCTCTTCTTCATCAAGAACTCCATGTTCTTTAGAAGATTCAATTGCAAAAAGAAATTCGTTCTCTGTTAAACTTTCTTCATCTTCATCTGTTGGTCTGGCAAATTTACATATGTTTTCAAGGATGTATCTTATAGGAGTAAGTACTACTAGACAAAAAGCCAGTGGCTTTGCATAAAGACACGCAAGTTTTTTGGGAATAATCATTGCAATTCTTTTTGGGGTAACTTCCCCAAAAACAACGAGAAAACCAGTAATCACAAGAATGGTAAAAAGCGAACCTTTTTCACCTAGAAAGTACTTAAAAAGGTTATTACCAACAGCTGCGACAAGAACATTAACAATAGTATTGCCTATTAATATAGATGACAATAACTTTGTTGGTTTGCGAAGAAGATGCTCAATTTTTAAAGCAACCCTCCTGTTTTTATGTTTTATATTCTCTATGTCTATATATGTTAATGTGAAAAAGGCTGTTTCGGCACTTGAAAAAAATGCAGATGATACAAATAGAATCAAAAGAACAGCAATCTGAACTATTGGAACAATCATTCATCAACCTCGACAATCGAATTTATCTTTATTTTTGTTCTATGAATAACAGGGAATGATTCAGCTTCAAGGTCTTTTACTGTAAAACCACCATCGATTTTTTTGATACTCTTAATCCATATTGTTCTCTTTAGTGAATCATCTGCATCATACTCTTCAAATCGCATTAGGGCACTATTCTTTTCAGCAACCCAAATCTTATAATGAACTGTATCGCGAAATTTTGTTGGATAAAGCTTTATAATTGAGGTTTGAAGCCCAAGAACAGTATCTGAATCAACATATACAGCATTTGTCCATTTTAGGAATTGCATGCTCAAATTTTCCCAGGTGATATCTGAGCCAAGGATAGGGGAGTCTAGCGGTGGAGGTTCAACCTCTTTTGCTGGTTGCCCTTTTCTGAAAATTGTTTTTGGGATGCCGTTAGTCTCTAAAGTTGTCTCCAAGGACATGAACGATTTTGTTTCAGGCACGAAAAATGAGTATTTTGCACTAGGTGTTGTGTCATTGATGTCAACTATTGCGTTGAAATCATACTTGTGAGAGATAAATCCCTTTTTATTTTTAATTAAAAGAGCACCGTCCATCTCCAGTGGTTTTTCAGGAAACTGTGCTAATGCATTTTGGAGTATGATGTTGGGATTGTTATTCGGCTGCGGAGGTTCATCTGAGTCAGCACTAACTAAGTCTGTGCCAAAAACAGATGCAATTGCAAATATAATTGTAGCTTTAATAAATGTTTTCACGTAATATAGAGGTTATGTCTATTTGAATGCACACAACCTAAAATCCTTTATCTTGTTGGTTTTATGAGACAGAGTCAATTGCACTATCTAAAATTTTTCTTACTTCTTTAAGACCTGTGGCAGGAATAATAATTGTATCTCTTCTTCCACCTACTTCTTCAGTAATGCGTAAAAATTGCCCTCGTTCGTTTTCTTTCATCTCAAATGTAAAAAACTTACGCTCAATTTTTAATGTCTCATTAACAAGAATGTCAGACTTCTTGTTGACAGACCCTTTGTCACCCTTTAAAGGCCATTTTAACATGTCATTTTCTCCGTTCTCTTATTTCCCGTATTTCCTGGGGCATTCCTGTTTAATGTGAGATTACGTAAAGTCTTGGTTTAAAGCATTTTCGCCTTTAGCCCGCTAAAGGTAACATGCTGCGAAACAAGAATTAGGCCACTTCGCTACGCTACGTTGCTTGACATTCGTCAAGCCTCAGCAAGCTGGTTCCTAATATCGCATTACAAATTCATAAATTATATATTAAAGCTCATTTGCAAGCTTTTAGTTAAACTGTACTCAAAAGCATGCAGGTCTATTGTTTTAGCATAAAACCTTATTTAAAAATAGGTTGTGAATTGAACAGGATGCCCTACCTATGCCAAGTTTCTCCAATGTTAGCGTATATTATTATCGAATTCAACACTTATATTGAAAAAAGGGGTAAAATCATTGATTTTTTTTTCACTCTAAACGAAAATAGAGCAATTCACTTGGTTTTATAAGTGTTGTTTTTGATGCTGAATGATTTTGGTTTTGTATTTGGACCAATGTTAAATTTTGTTTTTACTCTCTTGTCATAGGTGATGTCATTATTTTCAAATACACCTTTCTGACATGAAATGAATGTGTTTGTCGGCTGTTCTTGTAGTATTCTTAGTATCCATTTTTCCGGATACAAGATAGTATTATATTTTACGATGCAGTCTTTTGAAGTTACGTAGGCAATCGGGGCTTCGCTGCCGGTAAAATGGTTGCTGACAACAAATATATCTTTGGCTTCATAGTTGCAAAGTTTGGGTCTGAAAAATTGAAGTCCTGTTGAACCACCTAGGTTAATAGACCTTGCCCCAGCATTCTTGAATGTGTTGTATCTTATGAAAATGCTTGTTGTGCCACCTTTATTCTGAATGCCTGTGCTTTGTGAGTAGCCAGGTTTGCCTACAAATAGATTGCTTTCAATTATACCATCATGACAGCCAACCATGTCGATTGCCGAACCTCCCCAACCTGAAAACTTGCAGTTGCTGATTCTGAAATCATCAAGTCCGGAAATTTTTAGTGCGTCAAAGTTTCCTTTTGGTCCAATGTTTTCAATGGTAATGTTTTGAAAGGTTAATCCCTTGGATGGTGAATCGTAAGAGCCTCCATCGTCAGCGTTTATCCCATTTCCAGTGCAATCTGAAACTTTTATGTTTTTCAGTGTAACATAGTTACAGTCAACCAGGTGAATAGCCTCTTTGCCTCCTTGGAAAATTGCCGGGTCTGTTGCTGAACCACCAATTGTGATGTTTGCATTCTTGGTGCCATTGAGATTGCGTATATAAAGTCCTTTTCCGTAGTTTGCTGGTTGAAGAACGATTGTGTCTCCAGGCTTTGCACTGGCAATTGCATCTTGAAGCTCTTTACGAGTGCCTACTGTCTTCGCATCAGAACTGCTGATGATAAAAAATGCAACCATAATAATTTTTAACATTCTCATAATATTCTACTTTCACATATTTGCGTATTTATAAAGTCTTAATTGTTGGTTCTCAATTATTAATTCTGGCTCTGTCACGGTTTCCGTAGGTGATACTATTTTGTTCGACTCCTCCAGAGTCGTATTGTTTTATTATAACTAACCCCGCATTGCATGCGGGGCTATTAAAATTTGACTACTTCGTAGTCTTAGAACAGTGACTCGAGTTTGCGAGAGAGGCTTTAGCCACTTATAATAAACTTAATAGGCTGAAGCAATGAGCAAAGCGAATGGCCTACCTGTTCAACTTTAGTAGACATGTATGAAATGCATGGTTAATCAATCATTATTAATTAACGACTGCAACGCAGTCGAACTTAAAGAATTTATGGTTAACCCACGGAAACCGTGACAGAGCCTTAATTGATATTCTTTTATCTCAGGCTTTCAGCCCTGTATTTTCCGTCGGTCAACGCCCGACGCTACAGGTGTTGAGCTTGCAAGCAATGTTAATATGCAGCATTAAACTGTAGCCGAGGTCATAAGGCTTCACTCTTTGAGCTACGCCGTACATGACAGACCTCGGGCAAAAGCTCATTTCACGCCTCTGCGAGACAAAATTTAATTATTAGTTGTCAATTATCATGGGATAATATTAAAATTTATCGATTTATGCGAGAAAAATCAATATTGATTTGCTATTATATATGGCATATGCTAAATTTAATGCATTATTAATTTAGGAGTATTGTATGAAGTACATAATATTATTTTTGATTTTTGTGTTTGTTTTAACCGGCAGTGTAACCGCAGAGACTAATAAAGTTGAACGTGGACCAGTTTGTGTCATAAAAGTTGATGGCATGATTGAACGTGGACTGTTGTATGTCATGCGTCGAGGTGTTCGTGAAGCCGAAACGGTTGGAGCATCGGCGATCATTCTTGATATGAACACTCCAGGGGGGCAACTACCAACAACTGAGAAAATCATAAGACTACTCTTGAATGTGCCACCGTCAATAAAGACTTATACCTATGTGGATCCAGATGCTCTTTCAGCTGGAGCTTTGATTGCTATGGCAACTGATGAAATTTATATTGCACCAAGTGGTAGAATTGGTGCAAGTGCAATTATCAGCTCGTCTGGAGATATTCCTGATGGTGATATGAAGGCCAAAGTCTATTCTGCTTCAATGGCTCTTATAACTTCTACTGCTCAAACAAAAGGACATGATCCCAACCTTGTGAGAGCAATGATGGATAAGGACTTTGAGTATAAAATTGGAGATGAGGTTATTGTTGAAGCGGGAAAACTATTGACTCTTTCTGATGTGACCGCAGTGAAAGTTTATGGAACAAATACTGCTCCTTTGTTGGCAGTTGCCGTGGTTGATAGTTTGGATGAATTAGTTAAAGATATTGGACTAGCCGGATCTGAGATTGTCAATATTGAACCGACAAATATGGAGGCTGCTGCAAGGTGGATTGAGACTTTCTCAATGTTGTTTTTGATTGGTGGTGTGCTTGGCATATACCTTGAAATCAAAACTCCTGGTTTTGGATTTCCAGGGATAACAGGTATTGCTTTGCTTGCAATATTCTTTTGGGGGCATCAGGTTGCAGGGCTTTCCAGCTCGGTTGAAGTGGTGATTTTTATTATTGGTGTTATATTGGTTGGCCTTGAAATTTTTGTTATTCCAGGATTTGGGGTTACGGGCATTTCTGGAATTGCATGTATAATACTGGCACTATTTCTGGCAATGGTTCAACATTCGCCTTGGAACCCCGTATTTGACGTACCTACTGATGACATTGTTGGGGCAATCTACCAGTTGGTTTTATCATTCCTAATTATAATAGTTATTGCTGCTGTGCTGGCAAAGTATTTGCCGAAAACAATGTTTTTCAGTAAAATTGCTTTAATAAACGAGTTGTCTGCAGGTGACTCAGATAAGATAAAGAGTAGTTCCGGCCTAGTACGCAAAGAATCTATTATTGGTGAAAAAGGCATTGCAAGTTCAATTTTGCGTCCTTCAGGAATAGGAAAGTTTGGGAATCAAAGTTATAATGTCATCACAAATGGTGATTTTATCGAACAAGGTAGTAAGATTGTGATTGTTGATGTACAGAATAATAACCATATTGTAGTTGAAAGGGATGAAGCATGACGTTAATTCAGGTTTTTTATATTTTATTAGTAACAGGGGTGTTGTTGCTCTCTTTGGAGATTTTTGTTCCAGGAGGAATTCTTGGTACCATTGGTGGACTGATGTTGATTAGTACCATTTTTATGAGTCTTTTCATTTTTGATAAATATGGTGTGTTGATTGCTTTTCTTATTATGGTCTTTTCTGTTGCCATGTTGGTTGCATGGATTGCCATTTTACCAAAGACACCTTTGGGAAAGCGTATCACATTGAATCATACATTGGTGTCGGCAAAATCAAATTCAGACCGTACTTCATTAGTCGGTAGGGAGGGGATTACGGTTTCTGAACTGCGTCCATCTGGTTTTGCAAAAATTGATGGCAAAAAATACGATGTGCTTTCTGATGGGGGGCTTATTAGTGTTGATAAGGAGATTGTAGTAACAAATGTTTCGGGAATACGAATCATTGTTCAAGAAAAGCCGGAAGCTGGCGGAGCCAGCGGTGATAAGTACTAAGTGATAAGTAGGAAGTGCGAAGAACTCGCATTGCGAGCAGTTTAAGGTGAAGATTGAGGTTAAGAGGCTGACTTTTGTCCGTCTTGGGTGATAAATTAAAAAATATTTTATTATGACAATGAAGATCCCGCAGGGCGGGATCGCTCCCATTTTACAGTACAACGGTTTTTTGCAAGTTTGGGAGTCCCGGAATGCGGGATCCTCGTTGTCATAACTACGTTCAATCGAAAAATTAAGAGGGAAGAAGTTAAAGGAAAGTTTTGCTTGATTTTTTTAAACTTGCAATACTTGTGAATAATGATAGAATTATAAAAATTTTTTTAGTATAATAAACAGTTCTAAACAAAGTGTATATACTTTAATTAGAACAAAAACGAAAGGTTAGTATAGTATGAATTACATTACATTGGCGGCGGCGGCACAGAATTTGAAAGTTGGAGTTGGAATTGTATTACTTATTTTCTTAATTGTAATCATTGGTGTTGTGCTGAAGTTTGCTGGAGTCTGGGTTAGAGCCTTTATGGCTGGAGCAGGTGTTTCGTTGTTTCAATTAGTTAGAATGACGCTGATCAGAATTCCACCATTATTAATTGTTGACGCAAGAATTAGTCTAATAAAAGCTGGTCTTAGTGTTCCTGTTAACGATATGGAATCTCATTACTTAGCTGGTGGCGATGTAACAAATGTTGCAAGAGCCTTGATTGCTGCTGATAAGGCAAACATTGAACTATCTTTTGAGAGAGCTCAGGCAATTGACCTTGCTGGTAGAGATGTTGAAGAGGCTGTTAGAACTAGTGTTCAACCAAAAGTGATTAACTGTCCAGGTGAAAACCAAAGTAATACAGGTATGCTGGATGCGGTTGCTAAGGATGGTATTAGACTTTTAGTAAAAGCTAGAGTTACTGTTAGAGCAAATCTGGAGCGTCTTGTTGGTGGTGCTGGTGAAGAAACTATCATTGCTCGTGTTGGACAAGGAATTGTTAGTGCAATCGGTTCTGCACCTTCATATAAGGATGTTTTGGAAAATCCAGATAAGATAAGTCTGAAGGTACTTAATAGTGGTTTGGATTCACAAACAGGTTTTGAAATTGTTTCAATTGATATTGCAGATATAAGTGTTGCAGGCGTATCCGCTGTTTCAAACGTTGGTGCCCAACTTGAAACCGAACGAGCTGAAGCCGATAAGAAGATGCGTCAGGCAGAAGCTGAAGGTCGCAGAGCTATGGCTGTTGCTTTTGAACAGGAGATGCGTGCAAGAGTTCAGGAAATGCGGGCAAAGGTTCAAGAGATGCAGGCAAAGGTTACTGAAGCTAAGGCAGAAGTGCCAAAGGCAATTGCAGACGCATTCCGTAAAGGCAATTTAGGTATTATGGACTACTATAGGTTAAACAACATTGAGTCAGATACTGAAATGAGAAAATCAATTGCTGGTACGGATGACAATCAGGAAGACAACTAACATTATTTAAAGTTTTAAGTGCTGAGCTCTTTTCAGCACTTAAAGCTTTGTAAAATAATCAGAAAGGTTATCTTATGAAGTTTTCCGGATTTTTAATTTGGGTAGTTATTCTTGTTGTCTTTTCTATAGTCAAAAATATGGCAAAGAAAACGGAGAATAACAAAACCGTCCGTGGTCAACCTGACAATCAAGGTGGCAGAGATTCTATTCAAGATTTTTTTAATCAGCTTAATGGAGGAGCAACCACAGCTAGAAGCACTCAAAATCGAGATAGTGGTTCTAATGAAAATGCTTTATCACAAAAGGCTAAGAGCGTTGAGGATTTTTTCAAGACAACGAATACAGCTCCAAAGGAGAATATTCAGCCTAAGAGACGTGTTCGTGTGGTTCAGCCTAGTATTGTGAAAAAGGAAGAGATTGAGCAGACTTTTGTTCCACAACCAAAGGTTATCGAACCTACATCTTATGACATTGAATATAATCATGGAACAGAAGATACTGATGACAAGTTTAACTCTGAGGTGGGTAGAGCTTATACTCTAGGCAAAGAAAATGCAATTCAAGATTTTGGTCAACAGAAATCAAGGCATATGATTGATTCTGAACTCGATGAAAAACATTTGAAGCATGCAGTCATCTGGGCTGAAATCTTAAAGAAACCACGCGCCTTGAAGCCATGGAATTAGCAGCTGGCTTCCGCCAGCAGTGATAAGTGGGAAGTAGGAAGTGCTAAGGTTCTCTTCGAGAAGTGGAATTCGCTTTCGACCTTCGCCATTCTGGAGAATATGGCGGACAGGTCGCTCATGTTGTTTTTTAGGCGACGTAGTCGCCATATCCGTCCGATGTGTCTGATTTGTCCGATTGGACGTTGGTTATCGGCCAAATTACAATATGGTGCCACGTCACCGCTCAACTCATTTAAAAAATATGAAACAACTTTTAATAAAAGGTTTAGATTCCTTTGTTGGCGGGATTATCTGCTACATAATCGGATTATGCCTTTATAACTCAAAACGAACACAAAACGTTCCAGAGAAACCATCGCGAATTCTAGTTATACGTCCCGGAGGAATTGGCGATATGCTTCTGCTTCTTCCTTTACTTACTGTTTTACGCAAGAAGTTTCCAAATGCAGAAATCCACATTGTATGTGAAAAACGAAACGTGCAGGCTTTGGAACTGGCTGACCTGAATATTCGACCTATATTGTATAACTCCAATCCTTTTACTTTTCTTGCAACTATCATCCATACAAAATATGATATTGCAATTGACACAGAACAATTTCATAAATTTTCTGCAATTTTTGCATTTCTTTCAGGAGCTCAAATTAGAGTTGGTTTCAAAATTGCACCTAAAAGAAATCCGCTTTATACTCACCTTATTAACTATGACCTTATTGGTTATGAAGCAGATGAGTTTTTTAAATTGCTATCGTGCTTAGATATCAAAAAAGATCTTTTTCCAGACATATCAAATGTCATAAAAATTGACGATGAAGAATCAAAAAATTTAATTGCAGAACAAGGCAAAATCATTGTTATACATCCTTCTGCCAGCACCGATTATAAGCTTTGGCATAGAACTCGATTTGCCAAGTTATTGGTTTTGATGCATGAAAAATATTCTGACCATAAAATCATGGTTGTTGGCTCTCAAGATGAACGACAGTATGCTGTCTATCTGCGAGATGATTTAGAAGCTAAAAACATTGATATAAAAGTTTTTAATGGTGAGTTTTCGCTACGTGAAACCGCTTTGCTGATTAATAGGGCAGAGCTGTTCATTGGTTCCGACTCAGGGCTCGCACATTTGGCAGTTTTGCTTAATATACCGTCTATAACTCTATTTGGTCCATCAGATGCAAAGAAGTGGGGAATACAAAGTGATCGCCATAAATGCATCTTTTCACAGCGAACATGTGCTCCATGTTTCATCTTCGGCTATCAAAATCCATGTCAATCCAAAGCCTGCATGCAGGACATTCCCGTCGACGAAGTTTTTGACGCAGTACAAGAGTTAATTGTTTAATTCGTTAGATAGTTAGACCGTTCCATGCGTCGCTTCCCTATGCAGGACACAGTAGACAGGGTAGAACTGTGGTGTTTGTACTTTTTGTTAAAAGAACATCGAATCCACGCTTTGCGGGACTAGCAAAGCTAGCACATTCAACGTCGAATATCGAATGAAATACACTGCTCACAGCAGGTACAAGCGTTGCTTGTTTATTAACTCCAGGGCGCTGCCCTGGGCTATGTTATTGCGGGCTGTCAGCCCTGTGCTTCCGTCGGTCAGTGCCCGACGCTACAGGTGTTGTATTTGCAAACCGCATTAGTCCGCCAAAGCTCCTCCCCGGCTAGCTTTGCTAGTCCCGCTCTGCGGGAGGAGGTGTCCGAGGAACGAGGACGGAGGGGTTCTTCATTTAATATTGGATGTTGGACGTTCGATGTTGGACGTTCTTAATCCATTTGTCTTTTTCTTTGCGTTCTCTTGCCTGTCGCGCCGTAGTCAGCTTGCTGCGAAGGAGGATGTCTCCGTGCGATTAAACTTTTTTCGTGGTTAATCACTTCTCTCATCAAACATTAATACTTAATCATTGACCATTATTCTCTTCCACCTTGCAATGCGTTTGATAGTGTTGTATAATTGGCAAAATTTAAGAGATGAGACAGATGATATTTTGAAGGGAATATAATATGGCAAAACAGAACTCTTTTACGTACAAGTTGAGCAAAGAGCAGCAACAGACGTTAATTTCAATTTTACAAGATGGCATATTCACTAAGACAGAGGTGCCATACACAACATATTCGGCTAAGGGAAATGACTGTAGTATCAATATTTATACATCGGGCAAATGTTTGATACAGGGTAAAGGTGCAGAAGATTTTATTTTGTTTTACCTTGAACCATTGGTTACACAGGTTGCAACACTTGGCTATGAAGATGTGATAAATCCAGAGGCAATTCAACCTCATTGCGGTATTGATGAAAGTGGTAAAGGTGATCTTTTCGGTCCATTGGTAATTTCATCGGTATATGTTGATGACTCTATTGTTCCAAAACTTCGGGAAATGGGCGTTAAAGATAGTAAGAATATTACATCGGATGCAAAGGCTTTGGGGATGGGTAAAGCGCTAAGAGAGATGCTTCAAGGCAAATTTTCTATTGTAAAAGTTGGACCGGAAGCATACAACAGACTTTATACGAAGATGCGTAGTGTGAATACTCTTCTTGCTTGGGGACACGCACGATCAATTGAAAACATTCTGGATTTGGTTCCAACTTGTCCCACTGCAATATCTGACCAGTTTGGTACAAAAGAGCAGTTGGAAAAGGCTTTGATGAAAAAGGGTAATAATATTGAGTTGATACAACGTCACAAAGCTGAAGCTGATATGGCTGTTGCCGCAGCATCAATTATTGCTAGAGAACAATTTTTGTTGGCTCTGAAGGCATTTGAGAAGACCTATGACCAGGAGTTTCCTAAAGGTGCTTCGGCGAAAGTAAAAGAGCTGGCTATTAAGCTTGTCGAGAAGAATGGACCACAAGTTTTAGAAAAGACTGCAAAATGTCACTTTAAGACAACTGATCAAGTTTTGGAAGCAGCGGGATATAAGCGTTCGGATCTTGGTGAGTTTGGTCAGGCAATGTCAAAAACAATTACAAATTCCAAGTGGAAGAAAAGTAAAAAACAGTAAATGGTTAATTGTAAATTAGTTAGACAGTTAGTCAGTTAGACAGTAAACAGGGCACTCCGTGGGGTGGATTTAATGGTTAATGTTGGAATGCCTGGAATAGTTCTAGGGGCTAAGTTGCTTCCTGCTGGAGCGTATCGGAGACAGGCTTTTGAACAGCAGTTGCGGCGGTTTGGGTCACCTCGGGGCTTGCCCCCGTGGAGCCATGATTGGCAATGCCATAGGCAATAACGAAGAGCAGAGCTCTTAACCTACTTACGGTAGTGTGTTTTGGTACAAAACAATTTGCGTTCAAGGCTCACGCAGTGAGCAAACATAGAACATAGACCATAGAACCTAGAACGTTTTAAGAGAGAAAGATTTATGAATACAGATTTGATAATTGTTGGTGGTGGTGCGGCAGGGCTGATGGCAGCTTCTTATGCAAGTGAGATTGGTTTACGCTGTCTGCTTGTTGAAGCCAGACATTTGCCGGGGAGAAAACTACTTTTATGTGGTAACAACAAATGCAATCTAACATCAAACATACCAACTTCTGAATTTATTCGTTCATACAACAGCAGTGCTGCTGAATTTCTTGAGTTGGCTTTGAATTCTTTTGGTCCTGATGAGCTACGAAAGTGGTTCTCAAAACACGGATTGCAGACTTTTGTTGAAAAAGATGGCAGGGTTTATCCAAAGAGCCGTAACGCCGATGATGTTTTGCATGTGTTTACTGATATAATAAGAGAAAAAAGTGTTCCGGTGGTATACAACTGCAGAGTCGACTCAATGCGCAGGAAAAACAAAATGTATGAAGTTGGCAATGAACATGTGACATTTTATGCTCCAAATGTTTTGATTGCAACTGGTGGTGTTAGCTATCCAAAAACAGGTTCTGTTGGTGACGGACAAAAAATGGTTAAATCATTCGGGCACAAGCTTGTGCCGTATCAGCCCGGACTTGTGGGATTTGAATTTGATGGAAATGTTAAACATATTCCACTTGCAAATGTTGAGATTGTCAGTGATGGCAAGGTTGTTGGTATGACAACTGGTGATATATACCCAGAACGTTGGGGGGCTAGGGGAAAGGCTTTGACAAATGCAAGTAGTATTGTTGCTCAGCAGCAATTGAAAAATTATCATTTTAATGTGGTTCCAATCAATAGTAATATAAAGGGTTTTAAGCTGCACCCTAAAAAGACCAGACCTTTGAAAGAGGCAATGGTTACTGTTGGTGGTGTGGCTCTTCAAGATATCAACACCCAGACAATGGAATCAAAAAAATGTCCAGGCCTGTATTTTGCTGGAGAAGTGATGGATGTTGATGGTCCAACTGGTGGATTCAATCTGACCGCAGCCTGGGCAACCGCCAGATTGGCTGTTGATTCAATTAATAATAGTTAATTAGTTAGATTGTTAGACCGTTAGACAGTAAACAGGGCACTCCGTGGGATGGAATGGTGAATTAGTTAGACCGTAAGACAGTTAGTCAGTAAGACAGGAAGACAGGACACTCCCGCCTTCGCAGCAAGCTGACTACTTCGGACAGACCGTGGGAGTAAGAGTTTTTGTAGGGTTAGAGCATTATAAAACCGACCTTAAGGACTTTAATGACCTTAAAGTCTTTAATGATCAGGGTGAAAGTAGAGAGTCGTGCGTCAAAACTTGGATACCGTTTCACGGTTTGTAGTATTGATTAATTTGAAAGGGAATGAAATGTTTGATGATATTGTAATAACCGGGGCTTCAAATGAGGCTAATATAATTTCTGTTGAGTATGATTTTGATACATCAAAGATTATCTTTTTTAAGCGTGGAGAAACAATTGAGGTTGTTGAAAAAGAGTTTAAACCATACATAATTTGTTGCTCCAAGTTGTTTGCTTTCTTTGATGGTGACTTTGAGGTGCGCAAGCTTGAAGGGGGGGGAGAGCTTGACTCGGTTATTTATGTTGATGATTGGAAAACTCTTGTAGAGCTAAAAAAAGAGATTTCCGATGTTGTAAAGCAGCAGTTTAACAATAATATGTTTTTATATCATTTTGTAAATGATCCCGTACATCAATATCTGCTGTTATCCGGTAAAACCTATTTCAAAGGTATGAAGTTTTCAGATGTATACCGAATGCAGGTTGATATTGAATGTATTACCGAAGATAAGTATGAGTTCTGTAATGCTGGCCGTGCTGGAGATGAAATTGTTGCAATTGCGGTTAGTGATAACAGGGGATGGCGAGATGTAATTCATGGTGGAACAGAGAAAGATATTCTTTTAAAATTTATAGAGATTTTCAAAGAGAAAGACCCTGATGTTCTCGAAGGACATAATATATTTAATTTTGATTTGCCATATATTTCCAAGCGTTGTAAGAGACACAAACTGAAACTTGATATTGGTAGAAATGGTAGTGAACCGGTATTTCGTGCAAGTCAATTGAGAATGGCGGAACGCAGTATTTCCTATACGCGATGCGATATTTATGGGCGTAGCATAATTGATACAATGTTTCTTGCTCAGTACTACGATATTAACCACAGAGTTCTGGATAGTTATGGCTTAAAGGCTGTCGCAAAGCACTTTAATATTGCTCCTAAGGATAGAACCTATATTGAAGGTGGAAATATTACAAAGACTTTCAAGGAAAATCCAGAAGAGCTTATGAAGTATGCTATGGATGATATTATTGAAACCGAGCGTCTGGCAACACTTTTGTCACAAAGCATTTTTCATCAGGCAACTATCTTGCCATATTCATATCAGAACGTTTCCGTGAGGGGGAATGCCACAAAGATTGATTCATTGCTGATACGGGAATACCTGAGACAGGGACATGCAATTCCATTGCCAGGCGAATCAAAATCATTTGAGGGAGCCTATGCTGATATGTTTGAAGAGGGAGTATTGGAGAATGTTTATCATTGTGATGTTCGCTCGTTGTATCCATCTTTGATGCTGGTTAACAACATGAAACCTGCTGGTGATGAACTTGGTGTCTTTATTACAATGCTTGACAAACTTCGAACCTTTAGGTTTGACGCAAAGGATTCAATGAAAAAGGCAACAAATGAGGGCGATAAGAATTACTATGATGCACTGCAGTCAACTTTTAAAATTTTGATTAATTCATTCTATGGATATCTGGGCTTTAGCATGGGACACTTCTGTGACTTTGAAAAAGCAGGAGAGGTGACCTCTAGGGGACGTGAGTTGCTTAAGCAGATGCTTGGCTGGCTTGAAGAGTCGGACTGCAAGGCAATTGAGATTGATACTGATGGTATATATTTCACGGCAGGGAAAAAGTTAAGCACCAAAGACATTGATGGTATTAGCAAGTTTTTTGAAGAGAAGTTGCAAGAAGGTATAGAAGTTGAGTTTGATGGAGAGTATCGTGCCATGTATAGTTATAAGGTTAAAAACTATGCTTTACTGACTTTTGATGATGAAGTTATTATTAAAGGTGGTGCATTGAAGTCGCGTGGACTGGAACGCTTCCAGCGTGAATTCCTTGTTTCAATTATTCGAAAAAAACTTGAGATGAAAGATGATGAAATTCCTGAATTAAAACAAGATTTCGAACAATGCATCAAGGATGGAAAAATGCCGATTGAGTGGCTCGCCAAAACTACGTCTCTCACATCAAATCCGGAAAAATACAGAGAAAAAGTTGAGGCAGGTGGTAGGTCTAGAAGTGCGGTTTATGAGATTGCTTTACAGTCGGACCAAAAATATAGGTCTGGAGACCAACTGTCTTACTACATCACAGGAATAACCAAAAAAGTTAAAGCTTTTGAGGCAGCAAAAAATTTAAGCGACTGGGATCCTGAAAATCCTGATTATAACAAACCTTATTACATTGATAAACTTTATGCCCTTTATAAGAAGTTTTATGATGGTCCTGATGATCTGGACGACAGCGCTGAACAAATGACGTTCGAATTTTGATGCAGGTATTTAGCGCTGTTTTAGAGCTCTTAACCTTAGTTTTTTAGGATCCAGACAATCATTTCAGTTGCCCCCATGTTGGCAAAGAAAGCATATGGGATAAACTTTAGTTTTTGTGATCTTCTATTTTTTGTTGCCGGGGCATATAAAGAGTCCTGCTTGTCAGGAAGTCTTCTATATCCCATCGTATACAATACAGGAAGTGTAAATGAAGATTCTTCACATACACTGAAATCAGCATCAAGATTTATTGATACATCTCTCAAATTATCACCGTTATCTACACCTTCAAGACAATATACAATCGGTCCGCGTTTTACAGCTACTCTTCCAGAATTCTCTTGAACTTTGGGATTTGATTCAATCAATTGCACTGGCATATCGAGCTCTAAATGTATGGAGTCTTCAGCACAAACATGAATGTATGCGTATCCATCTTTTAAATTGTATTCTTTGTTAATAGTAAAAGATGTACACCATGATGGAATTCTTACTGCAATAGTTTTGAAGTCGCCTTTGTATTTAATCACAATCTCACCATCAACAGGATAGTTGGTTGTTTGAGTAATTTCTGTCTTCTGAAAATGAGTGTGTGATTCCATGTACTGATTGACAAATAGTGCATCATCAGAATATGAATATAGCATGTTACCTATTGAAGCTATAAACCTGACAATATTAGGTGGACAGCATGAACAATCAAACACCTCTTTACGCTCCATGATTGGATAACGAGCAGGTTTGATTGTGCTGGAATTTCTCTCTCGTAAAGATGGATTAATCTCTAAAGGATTTTCATAGAAAAAGGCTTTTCCGTCCAGTGATAAGCCGGATAGGAATCCATTATAAACTGCAAGTTCTGCAATGTCTGCATACACAGCTGATTGCTCACACAAAAGCATTTTTTGTGAAAATAGGGCAAGTCCAAGAGCTGCACATGTTTCTGCGTAGGCGGTTTGATTTGGTAGATCATAGTCAATAGTAAAAGCTTCACCATCGGCTGTAGACCCTATACCTCCGGTAATATACATTCTCTTCTCAATGATGTTTGAGAATATTGCTTTGCATGCATCAAACAACTCATTATCATCATAGCTTTTTGCAATGTCAACCATTGCATTATAAAGGTAGACAGCACGAACCGAATGTCCTTCAGCTGTGGTTTGCTCTCTTACTGGCAGGTGATCCTGTGCGTATTTAGCATTGCCGAAGCTGGTAAAGACATCTTTATCATTTGCACCACGCTTATCAATGAAAAATTTGCTTAACTCCAGATATCTTTTTTCATTGGTTACCTTGTAAAGACGAATCAATGCCAGTTCCAGTTCTTCATGGCCTGGAGTTATAAAATCAGCACTGCCGTCAATACGAAATACTTTATCAATATGATCGGCATAACGACACATCATTTGGAGAAACTTATCTTTCCCTGTTGCTTCAAAATATGCCACTGCAGCTTCAATTAAATGACCTGCACAATACAGCTCATGATCATCTCTACGCATAAATATATTTTCAGGTTCAATGACGCTGAAATAGGAGTTGAAATATCCATTAACATCCTGATTTTCCTCAATTGTGTCAATTGCCTTATCAACAATATCCATTAATTCATCGTTTTGTTCTTTTTGCAGAATATATGCTACCCCTTCAATCCACTTGGCAACATCTGAATCCCAAAAAATGTTAGGTTTGTTTTTATCTCCCTCTTTCCATGAACACTTTAGTGCATCAAATCGTCCTGTTTCCTTAAATCGTTTATACACCGAATTAACAATAACATTTGAGTTTAACTTTTGAAGTTTATACCAAAATCCGCCATCAATATTAACGAGTTTATAGCTTAATTGTTTTGTTTTTTGCATTTTATTATTTCCTTTTCTTGTTTTTTATATTAGCATATTATAGTTTATTAACGAAAAACTAACAATAGAAAAAAACGTATATAAAGTGAGAAAATCGGACATGCTGACTATTGATTCATTAATTGAAATTGACTATATATCATCTGGGTTATTTTCTTCACAATATATTTGGAGACATCCAGCTAGAATTATTGATAGCTATGAAATTATTCTGGTGACAGCAGGCACTGTCTATTTGCAGGTAGGTGATGATAGATATCAGTTGCAGAGTGGTGACATAGTTGTTTTGAAACCAGATGTTTTACACCGTGGATATGCTGATACAAAGGAGAAGGTCGAGTTCTACTGGCTCCACTTCAAAACTAATAATTTTTCATTACTCAGTATTTGTGACCGTTTACATTTAGAAAATTCTTATAAATGTATAAACCTGTTCAAGCAATTACTTCATACAGCAAATACACCTGGTTATAGTTCAAGAACAGCCGAACTGTACACAGCGCTAATAATTGATGAATTAGCTTTTGCATGTAAAAACGGTGATAACTCTGGTTCCAGTTTGGCAAAACAGACGGCAGAATGGGTCAGGATTAATAGTGATAAGAATATATCTGTTCTAGAAGTTGCTAATCATTTTAAGTACAATGAAAATTATATAAGTAAATTATTCAAAAAGACATTTGAATGTGGACTGAAGTCATATATAAATGACAAGAAAATAGAGTATGCAAAGAATCTACTAACAAGTACCAATTACTCTGTAAAGCAGATTGCACATATGATGAGTTATGATGATGCAAACCTGTTCATAAAATTTTTTAAATATCACGAACAGGTTAGTCCAACTGAGTATCGTAATACATACTGTAACACTCATATGAATAACAGGTGAACTCAATAAAAATGAAAAAAAGCATGTCTGCCCAGAGTGCGGGACGGAGATACTTCTTCCGAAATAGCACCGTCTGATGCAGAACAACGGGAGCCTCGCAAGCTCGGCACCGTGACGCCGGACGTTGGACAAAGAAGATGAAAAGACTGATTTCAAAAATACAGCCAGAAGAATGCAACACGTGGTAACTCAAAGTGGGCAATATTGCACCTCTGGCCGAACATAATGTGCCAATATTGCATGTTTATGGAGATGCTGATGAGGTTGTTCCATGGGAGGAAAACACCGGGGTTGTTGCCGAACGATATAAAGCTTTGGGAGGAAGTGTCGAACTAATTTCAAAGCCTGGAGTAGGCCATCATCCACATGGATTAGATGCCCCCTCACCAATAGTCGATTTTATTATGCAGCATACACTTTAGTGGCAAATCTAAAATGGGGCTTCCGTTCATACATCAAAAATACGTCTGAAAATTGCAAAAGCGAAAGCCGAACCGCATATTCGTAGCCCTTAATTTTTCGGTTGGACAAGAAAATATCTGTTTGAGCCAACAAAATCAAGGAATTAGGTGCTACTTTTTGCTTTTTCAGGTGATACTTATGAAAATTTTATTTAAAAGTCGGGGTGAAGCACCCCGACCCTACAAAATAACTGCGAATCAACCTTTTAGCTTTGATTGCAGCATCCGCAACTGTAGGGTCGGGGTCCGTGACCCGCCAAAAAGGATATTCAACCGAAAAATCTAGGTTCGTAGCTTTGCTGGGCATTTTGTTGCTGATTAAATACTAATAATTTATTATTATATATCCTTTGCATGTAATTCGATATATGATGTAGTCGTTGGCAAACTAATAATTTATTTTAATAATATGAATGTAAGGAACAATAATTAATGAAACCTGAATATGATACCAGTAAACCTGTCGAGAAATTTGTTGATGAAGGAGATTCTAACATCTGGATTGCTCCGCATGCACGTATGAGTGAACCTTTAGTTTATACACATTGTCATGAATAGATTCATTAAAACTATATTGCCAGGATTTCTTTTTGTCTTAATCATCAACTGCTGTTTGGCAGATATGAATCTGATTTCCATGGACAAATGGAGTCGAATGAGAGATGCCTTGGTCAGAGATCCTTCCTGTCACCGTTTTTATTCCTTTAAGACAGATGGAGGGTCTTATCTGGATCTGACAGGTAAAGGTACAAAGAATATGTACTATGCTTCGTCGGACAAGGGCGTTTTAAAAATGGGTTCAGGTCGTATTGACGGAGTGGAATCCGTCAGTCTTGATGAAGATGTTTTGCTTGCTGATCGCTATGGTGACACGAATGGTGCATTTTCTGTTTCTGTCTGGATAAGACCGTATGGTATTGGCAGGCGTCAGGTAAATGATAACTTTTCAGGCATGATCACCAGTAGTGGTACCGGCTATTATGATGGTTGGCGATTGGTGATTTTTGATACGGCAAGATTTATGCCGACGTTTGAAATTGGAATAGGAGAACGCTCTATCGGGCTTACATCAAAGCGTCCATTATGTCTTGGGTTCTGGAATAGTGTTGTTGCAACCTGGGATAAGCAGGAAATGCGAATATACATAAATGGGTATTTGGGAGCATCAAAAAAATTTTCAGGTCCAAGAGTTCCTGCCAAAGGTGATCTTAATGTCGGATTCAGGCATTATGGGGTCGGTTCTTTAAAAATGGATGCAGATGAAATAGCCATATTCAACAGGGCTCTGACCTCAAAAGAAGTTGTGGAAATTAGCCTGCTTGAAAAAATTAAGATTTCAGACCAGGATTGGGAAACAGTAGAGAATATACAGTTAACTGACACGCCAGAAGCATTTGTAACCCAGCTTAAAAATATAATCAGTTCTCAGGGGAATAATCAGCAGTTTAAACTTTGGCTTGAAATTCTGTTAGTAGAAAAACAGCTGACACAGGGAGCTTTTGCAGATATTGTTGATAAAATTGCTCAGTTATATCAGAGTTCTGATGCTCCACCTAATTTGCAGGGAGAGCTCTGCGTCGATATTCTAAATTATCTTTCTTATGAAGATGTGATGCTGCCTGCCGACATTTTAAGACAGATAATCAGTTCCATAAAGCTTAGTGGTAAAGATAAACTTATATGTTATGAAGCATTGGCCCGCAGTTATGTTGCCTCCAAAAACAAAACAGGAGTTAAGGATGCTTTCGAGAAGCTTCTTCTGGAAAAAGATCTGCCTGTTTCTGAAGCAGATGTTCGCCTTAAATATGCAATGTATTTAACTCAGTCAGGCTTGATCGATTCAGCTGCAGAGCAATACGATATTGTTGCAAGTCAGACTGAAAGTGTAAATTTAAAAGTTGTTGCAATGATTTCTAAAGCTGCAATGTTGAAAGACGGTGGAAGGTATGAAAGTGCGATTGCGACTTGTGAGACAGTCCTCGGAATCGATGGGGTGATGTTATATCATAAGATGGAGGCTGAAGAGCTTAAAGAGCAGTGCCTGAGTCTTAAAAATGGAAAGCAGATTACTGAATTTAATGCCGATCTTCCGGATCTTCCTGAAACAGAACTTACTCTGTTTCTGGCTACGGATGGCGATGATGAAAATAGCGGAACAATTGAAAAGCCTTTTGCAACTCTTGATAAAGCCAGAGATGTGCTGAGAGAGTATCGCCGAAAATATGGTTCTCTTCCCAAAGGTGGAGTCAGGGTGTATCTGCGTGGTGGAACATATAAGATGGACTCATCTTTTGTGCTTGGCAAAGAAGATTCAGGCACAACTGATGCACCTGTTGTTTTTTCGGCGTATAAGAATGAAACGCCTGTTTTAACAGGAGGTTTCAAAGTTAAGGATCTCAAGAAAGTTGACGATGAAATTTTGGCAAGATTGCGACCTGAAGCCCGTGGTAAAGTTTATCAGGCAGATTTAAAAGAACAGGGAATTAGAACTCTGTTTCGCCAGCAGGGGTATGGTTTCGGTATTGGAAACAGCAAAATTCTTTCTGTCTATGAAAACGGAGAATTTCTGCAGCTTGCAAGGTGGCCAAATGAAGAGTCTGTTTTTGTTGATAAAGTTTTTGATGACGACAATTGTACCTTTGGGTTTAATAATTCAAGGGTTGAAAACTGGAAAAATGCAAATGAATTGTTTGTCAACGGGTTCTGGTATCATCTGTGGGCGGAAATGGCTTTACCTGTTAAAAGTATTGATGTGGTTAACAATTCTGTCACAGTTGAGACTTTTCCTCAATATGGCTTTAAGAGTGGACGTCCATTCTACTTTATGAATCTACTTGAGGAAATAGATCAGCCCGGGGAGTGGTATATAGATACAGAGAACGGCATTTTATACATTTGGCCTAAATATAAACCTATGACAAAAGAAATTGTGGTGACAGAACTTGATAAAGTAATTTTTGAAGCTGTTGGAGTACGCAATCTGATTGTTGAGGGGATTGATTTTAAATATACTCAGGGAGAGGCCATTCTTTGGGTTAACTGTTCAGACTCGGCAATAATAGGCTGCTCTTTCAAAGGAATAGGTGCAACAGCCTTAAAAGTTTTAGACTGCCGAAAAGTGAAAATCTTCGGTAATAGCATGAGGGAACTGAATCATGGAGGTATGCATGTTAGCGGAGGAGACAGAAAAACACTTGAATCTTCAGACATTGTTGTTGAGAATAATGATGTGGGATATTTCGGTCTGTCAACCAAAACCTATGTTCCCGCTGTTCTGATGGAAGGTGTCGGTATAAAAGTTTCTCACAACTATTTTCATCATGCTCCATCAAGTGCTATTCGTGTTGAGGGCAACAATCATCTGATAGAATATAACTTTGTGGAATTTGTTGTTCAGAAGTCAGATGATCAGGGAGGTATAGATATATGGGGCGATGCATCATATCGCGGTTGCATAATGCGGTATAATTACTGGAAAGATATTTATGGTTCAGATATTCCGTGCGGGGTGGCTGGAATCAGACTTGATGATGCAATATCCGGAATGTTTATTTTCGGTAATATATTTGAACGGACATCACGAGCTAATTTCGGAGGGGTACAGATTCATGGTGGACACATGAACTATGTGGAAAACAATCTCTTTGTTGACTGCCGATATGCGGTAAGCTTTTCACCATGGGATATGAAACGCTTCAACAATTATGTGAACAATGATATTGCATACAAACTTTATAAAAACGTTGATATAGAAAAACCACCATATAGCACAAGCTATCCTACTCTTATGTACCTAAAAGATCCTGAAAAACATAACTTTAATACTGTCTGGTGTAATATTATAAAGGGTGCAGAAAAACCATGGAACAATGCTCCCAAAAACACTGATTTTTTGAACAATCTTGAGTATATAAAGTTTGACGTTAAGGATGCGGCCAGGAATATTGGAACATTCAGAGCCATTCCAGTTGATAAAATCGGCACATATAAGCATGATAGAAAAGCTAGAGCATTGAACAAATGAAACGCTGTAAAGATTTTATTCGAGGACGACGTTGGGCTTTAAAAAAAATCAAGTAATAGCAAGCCTATTGCGTATTTTTTTGAAAGATTCAACGGAAGCCGCAGGACAAAGATTTACTGCGTTTCATGAGCGAAATTCTCTAAATAGGACTTCCTGTTTAATGCATGCTTCCTTAGGCTTCTTTCTTAATGAGAAAAATAGAAAGGAGCAACGAACAAAGTGAGTGGCAAAAATGGCTTTCCAAACTTAACTAAAAAAGATTATATAACTGTAAAATTAAGGTGTTTTAAAAATACCTTAGTTTTTAGGTTGGAGCAGATAACATGCGTTTGAGCTAATAGAATTAGCAGAAAATACATCTTTTTATCACCCAATGGGTGATAAGTAAAAGAAATAGTTTATTATGACAATGAGGAATAGGCCATTCACTACGTTAATTGCTTTAGCCTATTGTTTGTTATGAGTGGCTAATGCCCCTCTCTCAAGTTCGAGTGTCGCTCCCATTCCAACAAGACAATATTAATCTGCAAGTTTGGGAGTCCCGGAATGCGGGATCCTCGTTCTCATAAAGTGTCTCAACCGAAAAATTGAGGGTGTTTTAAAAAGATTGAAAATTGGGTTTCTTTACAACTATTTTAATTGTACAATATAAGAAATGATTTTAGGTGCAAGATACTGTGAATATACAAAACAGGAAATTATGATGAAGTATTATATAAGTTCGAAATTAAAGAAGATGATGCACGGAGGCGATTATAATCCTGATCAATGGATTAATACTCCGGAAATCTGGGATGAAGATATGCGTCTGATGAAACTGTCAGGATGCAATGTGATGTCGATTGGAATCTTTGCATGGGCTGCGTTGGAACCTGAAGAGGGGATATTTGAATTTGGTTGGCTTGATACGATTATGAATAAACTGGCAGATAATGGTTGTTATGCTGTGCTTGCAACTCCCAGTGGTTCAAAGCCAGCATGGTTGAGTCGTGCTTATCCAGAGGTGTGCCGGGGCGATGCCGATGGTCACAGGCAACCACACCATGGACGTCATAATCACTGTAGGACATCTCCTGTTTACAGAGATAAGTCTCAGCTTATTAACAGAAAACTTGCTGAAAGATATAAAGATCATCCAGCTGTATTGGTATGGCATGTGTCAAATGAATACAATGGTCAGGATTGTCATTGCAAGTTGTGCTACAAGGCTTTTCAGGATTGGTTGAGAGTGCGCTATGATAACGATATAAACAAACTAAATCATGCGTATTGGTCTGCTTTCTGGTCTCATACTTATCCTGATTGGAGCTATGTTGAACCTGTTGACCCAAGCATACACGGACTGATGCTGGACTGGGAACGTTTTAAAACAAAGCAGACAATTGACTTTTTCAAAAATGAAATAGTACCTTTAAAAGAGTTGACCCCTGATATTCCTATTACCACAAATTTTATGACCGAATCAAAAACGCTCGATTACTGGGCTTTTGCCAAAGCTGTGGATGTTATTTCCTGGGATTCATATCCTGGATGGCATGAAAAGGGTGATGATGTTAAAGAGGCTGCACGCATAGCTATGCATCATGATATAAATCGTTCTATGAAAAATGGTAAACCATGGATGCTTATGGAGAGTGTACCAAGTATTCCAACAAGAGGGCGTGTTAAAAAGCGTAAAGAACCTGGAATGCATCTGTTGTCAAGTCTTCAGGCTGTTGCACATGGTTCAGATACTGTCCAATATTTTCAATGGCGCAAGAGCAGAGGTGGACTGGAAAAATTTCATGGTGCTGTTGTCGATCATGTTGGTACAGAGAATACACGAGTTTTTCGTGATGTATCTGAGGTTGGGCACAAATTGGCAATGCTTGATGATGTGGTTGGAAGCACTGTAAAAGCCGATGTTGCATTAATTCTTGATTGGGAGAACGAGTGGGCTCTAGATTTAGGTGCAAAAGTATACTTAGGAGATAATGTTAAGTACAGGGAAGAGTGTGTAAGTCATTATACACCATTTTGGGAAAATAGTGTTTCTGTTGATGTGATTGATCAGACTTGTAGTCTGGACAGTTATAAACTTGTTGTAATACCTATGTCTTATATGCTCAGACCTGGTTTTGCTGATAAAGTTGCCAGTTATGTTGAGAATGGTGGTACAGCAGTGATGACATATTGGAGCGCTGTTGTTAATGAATCTGATTTGTGCATGCTTGGAGGAATACCTGGACAAGGACTGAGAAAAGTGTTTGGAGTATGGGAGGAGGAAAGTCAAAGCTATTATAAAGATGAGACAGTTTCTTTTTCAGTGATAGCAAACAATTCGCTGGGTCTGACAGGCAGTTATAAAGCTGTTGATACCTGTTCGGTTGTTCATGCAGAGGGTGCAGAAGTCTTGGCTGTTTTTGAAGATACATATTTTGCAGGTTCTCCGGCTATAACAGTAAATTCGTATGGCAAGGGTAAAGCTTATTATCTTGCCTGTCGAAATAAAACAGAGTTTCTAAATGATTTCTATGAAAAATTGATTGCAGATTTGTCTGTCAAAAGATGTCTTGTTGGTTTGCCGGAAGGTGTTGTTGCTCTGAATAGAACTGATGGTGAAAATAAATACACTTTCTTAATGAACTTCAATGACGATGCCAGAACAGTCGCATTTGATGATACATATATCGATTTGTTGACAGGAAAGAGTGTTGCCGGTTCCGTAAACATGAAAAAATTTGATGTGATGGTGCTTGAATCTTAAGCATGCAGAAGCTAGAGCATCAAAACGTCCTGTCTGCTTAAAACGTACACAGAATCAACGGTAACGCTGGCGTTAAGTTTTTGAAGCTTATACCAAAATTCGCCATTAATATTGACATGCTTATAGCTTAATGGTTCTGTTTAATGCATTTTATTATTTAGGGCATCCTGTTCAATTCATAACCACGGTTTTAACAAGGTGTTATGTTCTTTCAAACACAATCGAAGTGCAAGGTTTTTAGTGTCTTTTGCCTAAAAAGCTTGCAGATGAACTTTAACATAAAGTTATATGATTTATGAATTTGTAATGCGATATCACGCAAACTCTTGCACTGCAAGTTATCCCGCAGAGCGGGACCGCGGGCTAAAGGCGAAAATGCTTTAAATCAAGATTTCACGTAATCTCACATTAAACAGTAAGCCCTATTTACTTTTTTCACGTGCTACGTATTAAGTTTTATGTAAACTCCTGCCTTGATGGACTAGCAGAAGCTAGCTGTTTGTTTGTCTTCTGTAGCCGCATCGCCACGGCCGGAAAAAGGTTGATAGGTTTCGAAGCACCACCATGTACCGTTTTTATCTGTTTTTACAGCGTTTTTCAATCATGTATTTTGATAGGGTTTCAAGATCTGCACTGAATTTTCTGATACCTTCTGCAAGTTTTTCGGTTGCCATTGCATCCTCGTTATGCATCCAACGAAATGTTTTTTCATCAAGATGAAGTTGCTTAATATCTTCTGTCGAGCAATTGTCTGCAGATAGTTTTTGAGGAAGAGGTGAATCTTCGTTTTCCAGTTCTGTGAGCAGGGTAGGGGATATCGTCAGCAGGTCGCATCCTGCAAGCTCTTTGATTTCACCAATATTTCTGAAGCTTGCTCCCATTATTTCAGTATCGTATCCAAACTTCTTATAATAGTTGTATATTTGGGTTACTGATTTTACACCAGGGTCGTCCTGGGGGGCAATTGAGTCAACACCAGATTTTGCTTTATACCAATCCATGATTCTTCCAACAAAAGGAGAAACCAGTTGAACTTGCGCCTCTGCACATGCAACGGCTTGGGCAAAGCTGAAAAGTAGTGTCAAATTACAATGAATGCCTTCGATTTCAAGCTGTTCAGCAGCTTTAATGCCTTCCCAAGTTGATGCAATCTTTATGAGTATTCTGGAGCGGTCAATTCCATCTATTTCAAACATTGAGATGACTCTTCTAGCTGTCTCAATTGTCTCTTCTGTGTCAAATGATAGTGTCGCATCGACTTCCACTGAAACACGTCCGGGTACTATTTTAAGAATTTCATTTGCAAAGTTGACTGCAAGTCTTTCTAGACACGGACGCATGTTTGGTTCTGAACCGCAAATGTTCATTGCCGAACAATGTTCCAGTGCATCATCTATCAAATGTTGGTATTCAGGTTTTTGTGCAGCAGCAAGCAGAAGTGAAGGATTTGTCGTTGCATCTCTAGGTGTGTGTTCTTTAATTGAATCAATGTCACCAGTATCGGCAACAACAATTGTCAACTCTTTGAGCTTATCCAGTGTGTTCATTTGATGTTTCCCTTCTTTTTATTGTTACGCAAATCGTTCGAAGATTTCAGTCACCCAAAATCGTAAACAGCCAATGCTCCTTCCTAATAACTAAAAACTAAACACTGCTTTTAACCTTATACTAGTCGCGTAGCGGCTTCCAGCCTTAACCTCAACCTTAATCTTAACCTGCTGGCTCTGCCAGCCCAACTACGATTCCTGTCTTCCATCTATTGCACATAGCAGCACCGATGCAGCAAGGCCTAGCCTTCTGTCGAGCGTGTTATCATTATCCATTGTGAAGTCGATATTCATTTTCAGTACAAATGGATTGAAATGCTGTTTAAAAACACATGTTTGTTTTCCGCCCATCTCAATATAATAAGTCTGAGGAATTAAGTTTGTCAGAAAACGCCGAAGTAGAGCTAGTAATGCATGGTCTTCTTTTATGAGTCCAATTTCATGATCTTCTGTATTCATGATAATCCACTCATCTTTGAAAATTGATTTCATACCTTTTCTTTTTAGTGCTCCAACTTTTTCGTTAGTTATTAAGTCTATAATATCATATGCGGCTGAAAAGTCTATAACCTGTCTTGCTTGAATGAGAAGAATTTCTTTGGTCATGTTTTCTTCTGTGTAAAGGCGGATATCTTCTTTCAATTTAAATCCCTTCATCTTGGAGTAGAAAGCTACTTGTCCAGATGGATCATATATATGAAAAGCTGCTCCGAATATTGTAAATATTTTCTTTCGTACAGTATAACTATCGTAAGAAAACCTTTTTTCCAGTTCATTATCAGTTGTCATCTTTTTTCCTTTTGTTATTAAGTTCACAGTTCACAGTGTATAGTGTACAGTTTTTCTCTGCGAGGCTAGGTGTTGCTTCGCAACTTGTTTTATTTTAAATTATACTGCCGAAGGCATTCCTCAATTTTTAATTTTTAATTGACTGCCTTGCGAAATCTTTCGATTTCCTTGGCGTAAACTGGATCGTTAATGAAATTTTTGGTTTCCAGAGGATCTTTTTTGTAGTCAAAGAATTCTTCATCTACAACTGGCCCATTTTTTTCACCATTCTTAAAATCTTTTTGAATCCACGCAGTATATCTATATCTGTTGTCTCTGTATGTGTAGCCCATAAGCGGTTTGCCGTCTTTATTTCTGGAAAACTGACTTACTGCATAATCTTTGACAGATGTTGCTTTTCCATCAAGTATTGGAAGTAGCGATGTTCCTTGCAGTTGTTTAGGTGTTTTTAGGTCAGTCAAATCGCATAGAGTAGGAAAAATATCCACAAATTCAGTTGGAGATGTACAGTTAATACCTCGTGCTTTGATACCAGCCCCCGCAAAGATAAGAGGGGAGCGTGTTGCTTGTTCATAGTTGGTATGTTTGCAGAACATGCCATGGTCGCCCAGATGCCAGCCGTGATCACCCCATAGCACAATTACTGTGTTATCATATTCTCCTGAAGCTTTGAGTTCTTCTATAAGTTCGCCAACAAGTTTGTCTATATAAGTTACACATGCCATATAGCCATGAATCAACTCCTTTTGCTTTGCTTCTGGAATTGGCTTGCCTCGTTCAACATCTGTATAGCCACTCTTAAGTTCCCAGGAATCCTGAAATGCATACGCTGGACTTCCCTCAGGAAGCTTGCGATATTCAGGCAACTTTATATCTTTTCTGTCATACATATCCCAATATTTTTTGGGAGCGCAGAATGGTAGATGTGGTTTAAGAAATCCCACTGCGAGAAAGAAGGGTTTATCCTGTTTTGAAAGAGACTTCAACTCCTTGATTGCTGTCAGCGTAATCTGTCCATCTTTGTAGGCATAGTCGTCAACATCAGCAATCTCAGTTGATGGTTTTTTCTCTGGATCTTTATTATTCAAATATATAACATTACGTCCGACCATTCTCAATGGTTCACTCCAAGAAGGTACATCCTGTGTATCCCAGCCATCGCATCCGCGACCATCAAAAATTTTGCCCATACCAATTGATGTATATCCACTATTCTTAAAGTATTGTGGTATGGTTAATATATCAGGATTTATGTCGCGCATTCTCACTTTGAAATCCCACACTTGGGTATAGTCAGGTCTCATACCTGTCAGCAGACTTACACGTGTAGGACTGCAAATGGCATATTGGCAATGGTTGTTGGAAAATATAACTCCATTCTTTGCCAGCTTGTCAATATTGGGCGTTGTTATGTTTGTCACCCCATAGCAGCCAAGAATTGGTTTGAGATCATCAACGGCTATAAATAGTAAATTCTTTTTTTTAGCATTGGCAGCTGCGCCAAAAGATGTTTGAATGGTCAGTGCCGCCACAGTCAGTGTTATTGTTATAATTTTCTTAAAGTTATGTTTCATATTTTTCCTTTTTTTAACCACGAATCATACGAATAAATTTTTTGCTATCCAGCGTCGTTATGCTAACTACGCAGGACGCGGGCCATGCCTCGCAAGCGGGCACGCAGGACAAGGCGAAAATGAAAATCCTTAGCCACAAAGAAGCACAAAGGGCACAAAGAAATGTGTTACAGTATTTTGCTCTGCTAGAACTTCTCTTGCCTATGACAAGAACTTCTAACAAATCAAAATTCTGCAACACGCCTGCAACCTTGCGGGATTACTTTATTCAGTGCCAATAGTATTGCAATAAATCACGAATAGTGCAAGTTTAAATTGTTTTTGACACATATGCCATTCTTTTGTTGACGAGGTAATAAGAATGCGATAAGCCAGTAACCCTAAAAGAACATTGTCAATTTTTTATTTGTTTGTCTCGAAAAAACCTTAATTTTTCGGTTGGATAGCTTTTCTGTCAGCGGGGACGCTGACCCTCCCATTGTGCAGTTTAATATTATATTGCCAGCAGGGAGAAATACCCCTCCGTTCTCGTTCCTCGAACAC
>JAQICX010000019.1 GCA_027858345.1 Kiritimatiellia bacterium
ATTTTATAAAAACATCACCCAGTAGATGATATTTAAGAAAATCTGTCATTCAATTTAATTGCAATGTCAAATTATCAGAACAAACAGAAAATGCTTATCTGCAATGATTTACATAAATACAATCCGTGTTAATCCGGGTCACTCGCGCAAAGCAAGAGGGGCTTTAGACACTAATGATAAACTCAATAGTCTGAAGCAATGAGCGAAGCGAAAGGCCTATCCGTGGCTGATAAAAAAAATATAGCCATTTAACCGAAAACTAAGGTTAAAAGTTACGTGATTAGCAATATGGGAAGTTGGTAAAGTCAGACTGAATTGAACAGGATGCCCTATTTATTTAAGAAGGGAGTAGAGTGTCTATTTCGCCTGATTCAATCATGGGTTCAAGTTTTTTCCAGCCTGGAATATGCTTGTCTCCAATAAATATTTGAGGTACAAAATCAACTTTCTTTTCACATCGTTTGTACATATTGTCTCTATTCTCTGATGCAACAAACTCATCGTTTGCACCATCCCATTCAACAGCAAAAGCTGTAAATGTTACATTTCTGCTGCGCAAGAATTCAAGTGCCTTTGTGCAAAGTCCACATACGCTTGAATAGTATATTTCTACTTCTATCATTTTTTTCTCCAGTTTTTAATTGATTCTTTGATTTTTCGGTTGTTGCTTTTCTTGCTGTTCAATTTTGGAAAGCCATTCTTACCAAAACAACAACTTGCGATATCAGCCCATCTTTCACTTTGCAAGCAGAATAAGATGTACACTTGTACTATCTTACTGCTTTTAAAGCAAAATCTGCACTAATCTCACAAGCCAGTTTTGGTTTTTTATTTCATAAAAACCAGAATGGCTTTCCAAGGTGCAATTCGCAAAGCGTGTTTTTGCATTAATTGAGTAAACATTCTGCTATTAAGCATATTATAATGTTTGTTCAAAAGTATCACCCAAGATGGATAAACACAAAACGTCAATCACAGGTTTTGTTGGTCGAAATGCATATTTTTCCTTCCAAACGAAAAACTAAGGATTGATTTCCACAATTTTTAATTATTAATTAACAATTATTTCCATCGCACCTGTTGGGCAAAAGGCTGCGAGTTTATCCTCAATACCTGCGACCACATCCTGCCATTTTTGTCCAATTGGTGGACCTGGTTCGATATTCTCACCTTTATGATTTACACACAAACTCTTGCCGCCAAACTCAATGTTGGTGCACTGCAGACACCTAATGCACTTGTTTGGATCAAATACTAGTTTATCTGTATATATCTTTGGTTTTAACATTAAGTCTGAAACTCTGAATTCATTTTGTTTGGCATTAAGTTCAGTACCTATCTTCTGTAAGGCACAGTTTGAATCTGCCGAGCAACCGCACTGTAAGCATCTTGAAATTTCATGAATTGAAAACTTTTTGTCACCATTACGCATAACAATATCATCAAGCAAGTACTGTTTTCGCTCATCGGTAACAGCTCCAAGTTTATGGTTATATTCCTTTTTAACATCTGATGTCAACTTGCCGGCCGAGTCACTGCCCATAAATATATCTTTAATCGTAATTGCAGTATCGATTCGTCCTCTGCGACATGCCTTTTCACAAGGGGCAGAACAATCTTCGCAATCCGGCAGAGATACTTTTTCTCCTGCTTCAATTTTTTCAAAGATCTTTGGAATATTTGCAAACTCCGGGCATACAAGTTGACATGGAGCCTTGCAGTCACCTATATGTTCTGAAAGTAAAATTTCCAGCATGCTTTTTCTGAAATTTATAATTTCTTCATTAGATGTTTGAATACACATGTCTGGTTGGACTTTTGTTGAACAAGCAGGAATCATATTGCCGTTTTCCAGTTGTACCGCACAAATCATGCATTGCGATTTGCACCCAAATTCTTTGGAATGACACAGGATTGGAATCTTAATTCCATTTTTACCTGCAACATTAAGGATTGTTTCATCCAGTTCTGCCGCAAATTCTTTTCCATCAATTGTAATTTTCATATTCATAATCTTTGTCCAATTCAATCGCCATACATAAGTTCAAGTATACTAAAGTATATTATAAATCTTTGCAATGGATTTTCCCGTTTTGCCCCCAAATAATATTTTAAAGGCGGAATATTGACCACCTCAAGAATAGTATTTAATTTTTTGCTTAATTGGATATATTGTTTTAATCAGCCACTGATTAACACTGATTTTCACGGATAAAGACAAAAATATTTCTTACCACGAAAGGCATAGGGCGGCGTAGCCGACTGTCTGCGTGAGTACACGAACAGGCAGGCAACCAAAAGAGATTCTCGCCTGTCTGCGTTCAACGCACAGGCAGGCAACCCGTCGGGGAATAGCCGAAGAGGTGACAGAAATATCGTCGCAAAAAAACTAAGGCGGTCGCAGGAAGCCCCTGCCACCGCCTCTTTAAATCCATAAAACGCCGCACCCATCATAACAAGCCTCAAATCTTACGACCTTACGGGAAATTTTTAGTCAGGAAATGCCAAGTTTATCGTATCAGAAACACCTCAATATGATATCCTTGGCAGTTTTTAACCACTTTTAGAAAGAAAAATGTGCAAAAACATCGCATCCACGCTCAAACGATACGACACACTTGCTAGTAAAAATACGATCCCGGTTTGCGGGATGGAAATCCGCCCTTTTCCGTACAGCTTTAATCTGGTCGCCCTATACTGTTTTAATGTTGTCGGTAACAGGTAACAATTAAACAGGAAGCCCTAAGTAGACGAGCTATGTAATTGCAATCTCTAAATTTATTTTTATTGATCCGTAAAGTCTATTCCTGTAAACGTCCTCAATCCTTGCAAAAAAAACCGCACCTCGTCGTATTGCTACGATCAAAGTGCGGTTTGTTGGTCAAAGAATCTTTACCAACAGCTCGACCAAATCCGTCAGAGTGTGACTTTTACAATTTGGACTGCAAT
>JAQICX010000187.1 GCA_027858345.1 Kiritimatiellia bacterium
GAACAGTTTGCTCTGAAAGCAAGGCGAAGGTGTTTGTGTCATAATCGTAAGTCGTTATTCGTTGGTCGATTAGCGTTGCTTGAATGACTTTTGTCAGCTGACCTAGACGATTATATTGTTTTGTGATCGTTGGGGTTCCATCTGAGTATGTGGTCGATATAAGCTGTCCAGCAATGTTATAGGCGTTGCTTGTAATGCAAGCTGAGCCTGCACCCAATTCACGAGCCCATGTTCGGGTGTGCAGTTGTCCGTTTGGATAATATGAATATGTTGGGCCGTTGCCATCGTCATAGACTTTGTTTGTAAGCAAGCCTGTCGGTTCGTCATATAGCCATTGGGTTTCGGCTGGATCATTTGGATCGGCAAAGGTTGTCATCTTGATTTTGCGTCCTTATGAACTGGTGTAAACAGCTCACTTATTTATTGAACTCTTTTAAAGTTATATTATATATTTTTTTTGATTTTGATTGTTTTTCTGGATTAAAATTAATTTCTAGTTCTAACTTCGCGTTTTCATACACATCTGATTCAATTCTTAATACCAGATATCGAGAAAACTGACAGGGTTTTACAAAATATAAGCTATCATTCTTTATTACGTCAAATGGAATGTATAACTGTACAAAAAAACAACCCTTATCAATCATTTCTGAAGTCACACCATAATCCTGATATACCTGAAAATTAGCATTGCTTACCTTATTATTATTTTCATCTCTTAAATATACTATTATATTATAGGATATAAGCTTCTGTTCATATTCTCCAAAAACAATACTATCATCAAAAGAATATTTTAACATCGTACTTGACTCACTATCTATCATAGCTTGGTCAAACAATTCACCTAAAGTCGTAACTCCCCAATTATAAGGTATTTCCCGCCAGTTTGTAATATTGCTAGGCCAAATAAAACGAACAGGCTGATTAGTGTATATGCTCGTAATGATGGACTCTAAATGCTTAATGCTAGTTAAAGGTGAAGATGTCCACTGGAAGTTACTAACTACACAACTGTTTAGGCTCCTATTGTAAAGATTGCTCTCCGATGCATAATAACCATTGAGTGAATAATAATGATAATCTTCAGAAGTTGGCACTAGACTTAGTTTTCTTAACTCTTCCAATGTTAAGGTAAATACCAAAACTAAACTGTCCTTATTAATAGTGTTAGGTTTGTTGACTGCAAATTTTTGAATAAGTAAATCACCGTTGCTTCGACCTTCAGACACACAATATAATAATTCATATTCGCCAATTCTTAATCGTTTATAGACATAACTACTAAAGGTATCAAACAACCAAACATCTGTTGAGACCTTTGATTTTAACAATTTATATGTCTCTGTAATCAACTGTTGTTTATGCAATTCTGTTTTTTTTGATTCTATAAGAAGTTCATCTAAAACATTTGCATACATTTCTGACATTTGACCTGACAACACAACATCAGTTCTCCATTTTTCGAACATATTTTTTTTAGTTTGGATTAAAATATTATCAGAAAAATTTGTTGAAGAAAGAAATTCATAGCAATATGTTCCAGATGATGATAACGAATCTAATAACAAATTCAATTCTCCCGTCGACAAAGATGGATCAAGCAAACGATTTTTAACAATTCTAATCATTGAATCAGCTGAATCTTTTGATCCCAAACTTGTTAATGACTTATATGCGATTTCACCTATACATTTAGGTAGCTCATCTTTAGCAATATTTTCAAGAACAATAATATGTGCAGGCGTATTTGATATTGAATATATATTCTCCACCTTTAATCTATCTTTTAATTCTTGACGACTACGCAACCACATTTTGTCATATTCCTGCTCATTAGTACACTCCCATGATAGATTCTCAGCAGATAGCCCAATAGCTATCATTGAAACAAAAAAAACCAGACAATTAACATATTTAATCATTACTTCCTCCAATATCACGAACTTCCTTTGTTGTCCCAGTAGGACCATAACCAGTAATCTCTATTTTCTGGCAACCTGATTCTTTGAACATTGTTAAAATACTATCCGCCATACTTTTTCCTGCGAGAGTAGTCCTGATTGGACCTTGAGAAGTCATAATGTGTTCCACTTTGATTCCCAATCCTTCATCAAGATTTGCAGGCATATCTTCGGGTAAGACTTTTTTAGGATAGCAAACATAAGGATGCAGTTTGGTTTGGGCTAAAACAAAAAGTTCGGGAAGTTTCTTTCGTTTATATTCATCATCAATTTCCGCATTGTTTAGTTTAATCACATCTGCTTCGATTTTTTTTACTATGCTAGCAATCTCGTTTTTAGGACTATTAAGCCCATCAGCGAAACGGACGGCTGAATATGGAATCTGCGGTTCTTTTATAAGATTCCTACCATTTTTATCTCGTCTATACAACTTGTTTATCTGTCCATGTGCAAAAAGAAAAACATGTTGATAATCTGATTTTAAGGCATCAATAAGCTGATTTTTCAATAAACTCCATTTAACAACAAGTTTACACTTAGTTTTACAATTCTTTTCAGAATCCTGAACCGGACGACCTAATTTTAGAATAACATCTTTAAATATTTTATAAAACAAATCATCCTTTCCTCCATCAGGTCCAAATCCCACATAAATAGACATGCCATTGTCATTCTCACTCAACCCCCACTCATCCCAATAATTCACCAAATCGTTGGCACAAATCCCATACTCATTTAATCCACCTTGAACACCGATTGGGTCACGGGTCATGAATTTTGCGAGAGGTGGTATATATGGGCGAAGCATATACTCTACAATTCCTGTAATCTCATCAAAGTACTCATTGCTAAATCTGAAAGGATTTAGGGAAGCCAATTCCTCGCTCTGGTCAGTAATGACTCCAAATGGTGAATATTCATAATGGGCAACAACATCGCCGATGGTATCCACCAAATCGGTCACGTTCTTATTCGCATCGTGACAGTAGAAAAC
>JAQICX010000025.1 GCA_027858345.1 Kiritimatiellia bacterium
ATTTTGGATAATAGCTGATGTTTTTTTATAAATTCGATATATTGCTGAGAAAGGAATACCTGGAAAAGTTAAAAAAATTCATACAACAACTTTTTGAAATATTTCATGCGTCAGGGCTAAAAAGGATCTTCAGATCTTGCATAAAGCCCCTGACTATGCTATTTAACATGAACTTCACCACCTTGTGCGCCCGTAGCTCAGCTGGATAGAGCGCTGGACTTCGAAGGCCATTATCAGAGTGTATACTTTCGTTAGAATATCCCCATGATTCTTTAATAAATATAGCTGGTTACGATAATTCATGTTGTGCCTTTTTCTCATCCAAAATAGCGATTGTGCCTGAAACTGTGCCCATTTGATTTTCAAGATATTTTTCCTGCTTTGCAGTTGCCATCTTCAAATCAGCATCATTTACAATGTTATATCTGTCAAAAACAGACATTGTCTTATGGCCAGAAACCATCATTGCGACGTGTTCAGGGACGCCTGCTCGTACCATGTTCCTTATCGCAGTCCTTCGAAAATCATGAAAGGTTGGTCCGGATGGTAATTTGCCTTCCCATTTTTTTACATAATTTACAGACAGTTTGTAACCATAGCCAATTCCAATTTTTCTACAGGCTGTGTCCCAAGCTCTTCTGAAATTAATAATTTTGCCCAAACCGTCTTGACTGGGGAAAACATAAGGAACAATTTTTTTGCTCTGCTTACGTTTGTCCCATTGATTTTGAAACATGGCATTGAGTTCTTTATCAAGATAAACTGTCCTGGCTTCTTTATTCTTGGTATCGCCAACTTTTAGAGTAACAATCCCATTTTCCAGATCAACATCACTCCAAGTCAGGGAGGCTATTTCTTGATACCGCCAACCAATTTTGAAGCCAAACGTAACAAATTGCTGAAGGTATCCTGGCAGTGCACTCCTTAAGCCAATGAACTGATCGTGTTCGAAAAAACCTTGCTTTACATTATTCTCCTTAAGCATAGGAATATATGGCACTCGATTAACTTTGGGTGGTGTTTGCATGGCACCCAGATTGAGTATTCTTCTCATGGCTGACAATTCTCTATTGATTGTTGCATTGGCAGCTCCTTTTTGAAGTTGTTCGCTTCCACATTTTGGGCAAATAGTTTCAGCGCCAATATGAAATTGTTGTCGTTAGAATCTTCGGTCAAAGATTCGCTAATTGGAAGAATAGATCAACTGAAAACTGAATCTGTGTCCAAAGCAATTCGTAGGGTAATAAAAGAAAAATTACCAGATGATCAAAGTTCCTTACAAATTATCGAAGAAGCAGAATTCTACACGAAGGGGCAACGGATGCTGACCTTCAACAAAAAAGCGAAGAGGTGGAGAGTGTGATAAGGTCGTTTATCGAACAGTTCATTTGTGATACATTAAATCCAAAGCATGCTACCCAACCAGCCAGTTAACTTAATGGGGACAAACTGGTATGGGCGAAAATACTTATTTGGACCGGAGACGCAAGTGGCTGTTTGTGATGATAATTTTGCATTTAGAGTAGAAGGTGACCGTGTGAGCGGATACACATTGGAGTTGATTAAGCAGCAGGGTGGCAACCTTCACACTAACAGCATCTCGTTAGATAATTTTTAAATGGATATTATCGTTTATCTTAAAAAACTGAATTGGTATAAGATGGGGTCTCTAACAGAGAATATTAAATACTCTCTGGGTGGGGAGCTGAATTGACAATACTGAGTTCAAAAGGATTGAACATGGATGACAACCACCAAAATATTATTATTTACAACACCAAAGATGGTAAAGTCTCTGTCTCCTTGCATACTAAAGATGGTATGGTTTGGATGAATCAGAATCAGATTTCCCACCTTTTTGACACCTCCGTACCCAACATCAGCATGCATATATCTAACATACTGAAAGAAAGAGAATTATTTGAAAATTCAGTTGTTAAGAATTACTTAACAACTGCCGCTGACGGCAAAGAATACAATGTCGCATTTTATACTCTGGATATGATTTTATCTATTGGATTCAGAGTCCGCAGCAAAAGAGGAACCCAGTTCAGAATCTGGGCAAACCAGAATCTTAAGGAATACATGATCAAGGGCTTCGTCATGGATGACGAACGCCTGAAAAATCCGGATGGCAGGCCAGATTATTTTGATGAACTGCTTGAGCGAATACGGGAAATTCGTGCATCTGAAAAGCGCTTTTATCAAAAGGTACGAGATCTGTTCGCTTTAAGCAGCGACTATGACAAGACCGATAAAGCCACCCAGATGTTTTTTGCTGAAACCCAGAATAAACTGCTTTATGCTGTTACCGGGCAGACTGCTGCTGAAATTGTTCTGGATCGTGTCGATGCAGATAAACCCAATATGGCACTCACTTCATGGAAAGGCGGTGTGGTGAGAAAACAAGATATATTTATTGCCAAGAATTACCTGAACACTGATGAAATAGATACCTTGAACCGTCTGGTCGTAATTTTCCTGGAAACAGCAGAACTTAGGGCCAAGAATAGGATCGATATTACCTCGAAATTTTGGCAGGAGAATGTAGACAGAATCCTGGAATTCAACGAACAACCTTTGCTCACGGGCAAGGGCAAAGTCAGCAATGCCGCAATGAAAGACAAGGTGCGGCAGATTTATCAATTATTTGACACCCACCGTAAAGTCTATGAAGCCAAACAAGCAGACCAACAGGACCTGGAAGAGTTAAAACAGATGGAACAGAAAATAGAAAGAACCAAATAGAGAAGCACATCGAAAAATCTCAACACAAACGTGCTGACGGATGAACCGCTTATTTGGGGGTTGGGCTGCACCTCGGCTGTCGTAGATAGAGTCGAATATCGAAAGGCTACAGAAAAGCAAATACGCTGCAAGGTAGCAACGGAAAACGGCTAAAACCGGCAGCAACTATAAGGAACCAATATGAGTGAATACCAGTATTATGAATTTCAGGCCATAGACAAACCTTTATCTGAAAAAGATCGAGAAGTGCTTCGGAATATATCCTCCAGGGCGCAGATCACCTCCACAAGCTTTGTCAATGAATACAACTATGGCAACTTCAAAGGTGACCCATTGAAGCTGGTGGAAAAATATTTTGATGCCTTTTTATATGTCACCAATTGGGGAACCCA
>JAQICX010000192.1 GCA_027858345.1 Kiritimatiellia bacterium
TGATATGATGAAGCAGTATATCTTAACGCCCTTATGGATAAAGCTTATTATTCCATTCCTATTATTCTTTGTGTCATCCCATTGTTCCATCGTAAAAGGCGCCTCTGATATTTGGAATATCTCAGGTATAAATTTAGCGTTATTTAGTGAACTAATCAATACGTCCCCAGATTCGACTATCTCATTTTCACCTGTTTTTTGGCTTACTAAGTTAGCGTTTTTAGGCCCTTTAATATATTTAAGGCTTTGATTTGCCTTAAATGAAAGTCCTGCCTTTATCTCTTCCTGCCAGTTATAGAAACATCGCTTGGGTGATAAGTCTAAATTGTAGGCCCTGGTAGGCTCGAATATTCCTTCAACACTATCATATCCATCATTCACCTTTGGCCAGAGGAACAGGTTTCCAGCAAAACTTCCACCTTCTTCTATAATTAAGCAATCAACAAAGAATATATTTTCGTCGAATCTATAATCTTTTGAAGGATCATCAATATATTGTCTCCTACGTGTTAGCTCGATCGGGATACCTCCTGAGATGAATTCATTTACGAGATTCAAACTCTCTGCCTCGGTGTTTAAAGGAGTTGAAAATCCAAGCTCGCCGGCAAAAATGTATAGGCCGTTCAGCTCTTCATATTCCATATTTTTATATCCGCATTGAATATCTGAATATATTTTGCCGGTATCAATTGTTCTAACTACTTCATTGAAATTCTCTCCTAACTCCGCAATTACTTCAAAGTTTCTAAAGTAATTCATCGGCTCAATTCTTATACGTCTCTCGTTACCGATCATTTCAACCGTGGCCGCAAGGTTGTAAATCTTATTAAATGCCTCGAATGCTTTTTCAAATGAAGTATTTACAAAGGTCTGAGTGTCGTTGTCGTTTTCGCCGTACGGGAACCCCCTAATCATTTTTCCCGTTGCAATAGCGGTACCTGCCCCCGGGCCATTTTCGGCATAGCCCAAATCAGTACGCCCGAAAAACTCAGAGTAGAATGGCACTTGTTGTCCGGTGTATTTTTGAAGTAGCTGGGTGAAAAGTTCATGTGGTAGGATTAAGTCGGCTTCTGATGATAGGGCCGATGACACTGATGTAATCTGAATATTATTTTTAAAAACTGTTGTATCACAATACCACACAGTTGGCTGATATCTCTTGAGTAACACAACCATGAAACAAAGACTATCCCCTTCCCTCAATTCATAATCTGTTTCATAATTTATATCTACATTGATAAATCTATTACCTGTAAAAGAACTTACCGTGCCTCTTTCAAATTCTCTGATTGTTTCTCCAAGTACCCCTTCGTCCGCTTGTCGTTGTAAACTATATCGGTTAAAAATTTCTACAAAATAATCAATTGCAAAAGCAGTTGCACCGCTTGTTTGAATAAATTCAAAAGATGCTTTCGTTTCAATTTTAATTGTACCAATTTCGGCAAATTCTACCTGCGGGATGATAGCCGTAAGCGGCATGTCATCTATATCAACATAATCTGTAATCATTAAAGGTATTGTTTCCTGAGCTGATCCACTAAAAAACTTTGCATCTGCCGGGAAAGATATTGACTTACTAGCCCCCATGTCCTCGGCAGATTGGTCTAAAGTTATCGTTGTTTCTTTTCGTGAATATTTACTATTAAATATCAACCGCCTATCATGCATAGTTGCCGTCCATAACAGCCTATCAACCGCCTCCACTGTTTCGCCATCTACGCTCTGAATATTACCATCCACATCCGGGAGCTCAATGTTTATTTCCATGTCCTCCCGGTTCATAATATTTGCCACGAACCCGGAATCTATAAAGTTTAATGAGACAAATAACGCGCCTATCTCTATATTTTGAATGTCGGCCCTTAACCTATATGCAACCTGCTTATAACTTTCATTATCCCCGTTATCATTGCCGGCATCTATAGTTAGAAATATATCTACATCATACCCGTGTTTGTCAAAAGCCCTAATTATTGACCGCCTTGCATCACCAACAAATTCAAAAGTAGATGTAAACTCGCGTAAAATGCCGCGATATTTATCATTGACAACGTAAGACGGTTTTATATCTGACCAGTTTCGTACCTGATCGGCGCCAATTACCTGCGATATGTCAGGTGTTGATAATGTAAATTTATATGTAGCCATGTTATTAACAATTAGTTGCGTAATCTGTTCTTAGTTGCGTAATCTGTTCTTTAGATTGTCGGTTCTCATCTTATCAATTGTAGTTTCCCGGGCCTGTTTTGGTCTGTTTTTCTGCAACTCCTTAATGATAGATTTATTGCCCTTGCTGTTTTCGTCTATCATTCTGCTAACAAGTTTACCAATCAGAGCATCCTGCCCGGTCACCTTATCGCCGTTATTGACGATCTGTGAATTAGTATAATTGCTTACCGAGTCCATTAATTTTGAAGTGTCAGCACCCCCGATAATTTTAGCCCCCGGATCATCTTGAAACAAAGTAGGTTTATCAATAACTTCTGCTTTGCCTTTTTTATCTACCCTAATCTCTGACCGCTTTTCTCCTGCTATGTACGTTTCTGGGGTGCTTTCTGTACCTTTATCTAATTGGGGGATGGTTTGAACTGCTACTATACCTGTTTGTATAGCTGCAATTGAGGTGTAAATTGGAGCTAACAATGGATGTTTAGCTATATTTACAGCAGTTGCCATCCAAATCTTTCCAATAGCTACGCTTTGCTCAAACAAAAACTGGTTTCGTTCATTTTCCCGCTCTTTTTCTCTTATTTCATTGTCCTTTTTTTGTCTTTTAGCTTCTAAAAGGTCGCGTTGTTCCTGTGTTAATTTTTCATTTGCAAGTAATTTATCATAGTGCTTTTGATTGGCTTCTCGTTCATCTTTATATTGTTCTGCTTTTGTTTCAAAATATGCGTTTCCTAAAGCTTTACCTAAATTATAAATTTCTTCTTCTGTTTGCCGCCTTAACTCCTTCCTACGTTCTTCCTGCTCGCGGATAGCGTCTGTTTTTTGTTGTTCCTTATCAAGATACCCGTCTAAATATTCCTGATCCATTTCCTCCATTGTTTTGTAAGACTCTTCATAGGAGGACAAAGTATTTTGCATATCAAATGCTTCGACTTGCTGAATTTGTCCGAGTTCTTTTAATCGCGCTATCTCGTTTTCAATTGCTTTAACTTTGCGGTTCCTGACTGCTATTTGCGGTTCGGTTGCTCCAGGCATTTCTTTTGCCTGTGATAATAACTCTTGTTGAATTTCTATTAAATCGGTTAATGCAACCTTTTCATCTCCAGTTGTTACTATTAATTTCTTTTTCCCATCTTCTTCTTCTATCTCTTCCCCATTTAATATCTTTGTAACAATTGTTAATTTTTGCTTGAGCTCTGCATATTCTTCCCCGGATTTTTGTATTTTTTTTAATTCCTTGAGCATATTTCCAGAAAACCCTTCTGGAAGTACTCCCCAAATGTCTGGTTTTAGCATAAATGCCATTCTTTGCTGCCATGTCTTTATTCCAGTTGCAGCTACCATTTGGTTCTCAGTATAAATATCATTTATTTCTCCAAGCCTTTTTTCAATTACAGATTTGGTTTGTTTCAATTCTTCATCTGCTTTCTTTTTCGCTTCGGGTATAAACCCAGTTATGTCAATATCAAAAGTTCTTTCTCCAAAAATTGAATTAAGGTTTTGTAATATTGTTATCAACATTTTATTAAACTCAGTAGCTAAACCATTAGCTCCCTGCATACCCAATATTGTTTTAGTCCATGCCTTTGACAAATCCATCTGAGATTGTATATAAGGATCAGTATTTGATTTAACATCATCAAGTGACATACTAACATCACCAAGCATTGAAATATATCTTATACCTGCATCTTCCCCGGCGCCTCCGAAAATATCAGCCAAAGCAGTTCCTACCTCTCGTGACTCAGGAGGCAATTGTTTTAACCTTTGTGAAACTTCCTGAATAACATCGAATAAACTTTTGGATCCGTCACGCAATGATTGCTCAATTTCTCGTGAACTTAACCCGATTTGATCTAATGCTTCTCTTGTGGCCGGGGTTAATTCTCTCAACCTTATGCCTGCCTCTTTAATTGCGTCAACTCCCTTGTCAGAAAATATGCCTTCCTTGACTGATTGTGTCATTATAGCTATTGACTGATCTGCATTTAGACCAACTGATTTTAATTGTGCCGGGTATTCCTTAAGCATAGATAAAAACTCACCAGAATTATCTGCCCCTTTTTCAAATCCTTCGTTTATGATATTCAAAGATTCTTCAGCGGTAATCCCAAACTCTTTTGAAATAGAATTAGCCGCAGATATAACCTCGTTGTAATCTTTTTCATAAACGTTTGAAATGACTTGCACTTGAGCTGCAATATTTTCAAGCTCTTTCCCGGTTAGTCGATATTGTTGCCTTAATTTGTCCTGTATTTTAGAGCTCTTTTTTAGTTCAGTACCAATTTTGCCTATAGCCCGGGTTGCTAATGACATAGCTCCCATGAAACCAGCCGCTCCAACAATAGCGTTTTTAACACCACCCCACGCACTTTTGTAATTACCTACATTCCGCGTGTGTTGCCCTACGCTTGCATCAACTTTTTTTAATTGTCTGTCTAATTTCTGCTGCTCTTTTGTTAACCTTCTGACTTGTTTGCTATTCATGCCATACTTCACCGCTGCATCCTTAACGTCCTTAGTCAGCTTTAATAACCTTTTTGATTCTATATTGTAGGCCCTGGATGCTTCCTTACTTGCTTTTGTTGCTTTTTCTTTCTGTTCGTTGGCACTCCGTTCAGCTTTCGCAGTTCTCATTTTGGATTGCTTAAGCTTCTCATTCGCTAACTGCTCCTTTTTTGTTGCAGCTACCGCGGCCTGTTGCGTCTTGATTACTTGTTGCTTTCGTTGTTCGTTCTTTTTTGATAAGTCGATCGCGGCCTGTTGTGTCTTATTAAGGCGCAACTGTTCATCATTCATTTTCTTCTGAAGAGTAACAAACTGTTTAAGTGACTTTGTGCCGGCCAGATTCTTTTTAATGGCTTCAAGATTTGCAATCAGTTTCTTTTGATTGCCCATGTTCTTACTCAGGACTTCATCCAAAATCTTAAATGAACCTGACAAACCTTCGACGGCTGTCTGTATGTTTTTAATTATTATCTTTTCGTCGGCCATTACTTCTTTTTTAATTGCTGTTTATCAATCTCTTTGATGAGGTTGTTCTTTAAGATAATCCATTTTTTTAGGGTGGTAGTTTTAAGGTTTATTTCCCTGTTATTGTGCTTTTCTAAAGCTATCTGGATAGATTCAATGCTTTCCTCTTTTCCGGTTACTTTTGTGATCGCGTCAAGCTCGTTTTCAATCTCAGTAATCCTGACCTTTTTATTCTGATTTTGATTGAAAATACGATTTTGTTCTGATCCAATTACTTTACCCTCGCGTATCGAATAACCAGA
>JAQICX010000215.1 GCA_027858345.1 Kiritimatiellia bacterium
TTATAAACATCAATCAGCTCTAGCCCAATTTGACCATCTTTATAAAACTCTATTTCACAAGCACTGTCACCAACAGCCGATGGCTCAATTTCAAACATACCAACACACCCCAAATCAACTGCACCATTTCGACGATACAAACCACGACCACCTGATATCGTTATAAAATTCACATCATTTGCCTTGAAATTTTCAAAGGCATTAAAAAGCAACTTGGTTCCAAGTCCTTGCCCTCGATAATCAGGGTGAGTGCAAACCGCCCCTATCTGACCATAAGGAATCTCAACGCCGTCAATTATCATAGGAGTCAAAGATGTACCAATATGAGAAACAATTTTTTCGCCATCAACGGCCACCATTAAATTGTTAGCATTATCTTCCGACAGTAGAAACGGAAACTGAAGATGCATATCATTATGGTCAGGCGTCTCGGTCTTTCTGAAAACAAAGTTACACAACTTAGCAACATCCCCTACCATATCAGCACTTGCATTCTTAAATTCTATCATATTTTTTTCCTTAAGTTTTTTTACAAAAAGTGAACAGTTCATAGTTCCTTTATTTCTTCGCTCTGAGAGCTACGAAAAGCATTGCCGTGAGCTGGTAAAGAGCTCTGCTCTTTGTTATTTTCTCTGGCATTGTCAATCATGACTCCACGGGGGCAAGCCCCGAGGTGATCCGCCTTCGTGCCTTCCAGCCTTCGCCGTTCTAGGTCTACAGCGGACAGTTCTTTGTGACAAGCAGGACTAATGCAACATGCAACCCCGAAACTGCAATTTTCACAGCTAGCTCTGCTAGTCCCGCAAGGCGTGGATAGCCGCGTCGCCCCGGCGCGGACAGGCCGACAAATTGTCCGTCGACGCATGACGCATGACTCACGACGCATGAATAGCAAAGCCAACCCTCTTTATCTACTCTCAGCCACTGATTTACACAGATATACACGGATTAATAAACAAAATATCCAACACAATTTTATGCATGTCAACTTTTCGCTAAATGAACGTCCAGCATCGAACATCGAATGAAATACACTGCCGTGAGCAGGTAAAGAGCTTTGCTCTTTGTTATTACCTAGGGTTGCTCCCGCAAAGCGGGATTACCCTAGGCTTCTCATGAAATGTACCTTTGGCACATCAATAAAACATTAACCTTTGTCCGCAAAAACTCCTCCCCTTGCTAAGGGGAGGTGGCTCGCGAAGCGAGACGGAGGGGTGTTCATTCATCATTCGATGTTGAACGTTCGATGTTGGATGTTCTCAACTATAATGAATACCTGCGGAGCTATTCCAACCTTAACCTTAATCTTAACCTTAATCTGCTGGCTCCGCCAGCTTTGGTTGCGCCTCGACCTCCCTATGATGCTTAATGAGCAAAAAAAAAGGTCAGACCTGGTGGGCTGACCTTTTTTGTGAGGATTTTTGTGCTAGAGTGTTTTGACCCAGCCGAATTTGTCTGGTTTGATGCCATTTTGTATGTCGGTTAACTCATTGTATAGCCACTGGGATAGTTTGCCAACTTTTCCATCTGAGATAGTGATTTTTTTATCGTCAGTTGCCAGCTCACCAACGGGTGAGATTACAGCTGCTGTGCCAGTGCCGAATACTTCATCCAGTTCGCCTTTATCCGCTGCATCAAAGATTTCTTTGAGTTCAATTCTACGTTCTGTAACTTTATAGCCTTCTGATTTAAGAAGTTGTATAACAGAATTACGTGTTATGCCAGATAAGATGCTTCCGTTTAGCTCTGGCGTGATGACTTCTCCATTAACTTTGAAGAAAACGTTCATTGTGCCAACTTCTTCAACATATTTGTGTTCACATCCATCGAGCCAAAGAACTTGTGAGTAACCTTTTTTCTTTGCTTCGTATTGAGCTTTTATGCTTGCGGCATAGTTCCCCGCTGTTTTAGCCATACCGACTCCACCTGGAACGGCTCTGACATATTTCTGCTCTACATAAATCTTGACTGGACTAAATCCTTCTGAGTAATACGCTCCTACAGGAGTTAAGATAATCATAAATTTAAAGTGTGCTGATGTAGATACACCTAATGCATTTTCATTTGCAAAAATGAATGGGCGAATATAAAGACTTGTTCCTTCAAATGTTGGAATCCAGTCATTTTCGATTTCAAGCAGCTTGTACATGGCATCCATGGCATCATTTACGTTGATTTCAGGAATACACATTCTGTCACTTGAGATGTTTAGACGTTCAAAGTTTTGCTCTGGACGGAAAAGCAGTGTTTTGCCTTCCTGACTTTTATATGCTTTTAGTCCTTCAAAAACGGCTTGTCCATAGTGTAGAATTAGAGAGGATGGGTGTAGTTCTAGCGGTTCATATGGTTTGATTGTTGGATTAATCCATCCTTTACCGTCAAAATAGTCCATTTCAAACATGTAATCCGTGAAATGTTTACCGAATCCTAAGGCTTTTGGGTCGGGTTTTTCCTTTAGGCTTTTTGCCTTTATTATTGTGATGTTCATTAAATCATATCCTTCTTATTAAAATTTATTGTGACAGATGTTAGCATATTGTCTTTAAACATTATAGTATTTTTTTATTATTATACGGTAAATCTATATATATTTCTTGTTTTTTTTGTAAAAATAGATTACCATCGGTTGAATTTAAAGGGTGTCTATAACATAATACAGAAAATGGATTTTATTAAACATGTCTGAAAGAAATTTTATATCAAGTTTGCTGGCTCGAACAGAGCTTTTCTCTGATGTTCAGATTGCCGAGATTGTAGGCGTTTCTCGGGAAAGTGGAGAGAGTATCACGTCTGTTATTGTAAGCAATGATTTTGTTGAAGAGAATGATTTTCTTGAGGCATTTGGTAAAGTTCTGAATCTTCCATTTATGAGACTTGCTGATGTTGATATTGAGCCTGAAGTTCTTGATCTTATTCCCACCAAAGCTGTTTTTCAGTATAACATTATTCCTCTTTCTTTGGATGATAATGGTACTATTCATATTGCTACTAATGACCCTGTTGATTTGTCGGTTAACAATGCGGTTCGCCTTGTAACTAATTCTGCGAGAATCTGCTGGATTTTAAGTCCTTCTCAGGATATTAGCTCAACAATAAAGAGATTTTATGGTTTAGGTGCAGAAACTGTTGATAAACTGATGAATGATGAACGTTTTGACATGCTTGATGGGGTTGACAATCTGCATATTGATATCAATGAGTTTGATCAGGAGGCTTCAATTGTTAAGTTTGTTAATCAGGTTGTCTGGGAAGCTTGTCAGCAGGATGCTACAGATATTCACATGGAGCCTATGGAAGATCGCCTGCGAATTCGTTATCGTATCGATGGTGTCCTTCATGAAGCCCCAATGCCTCCTCAATTGAATAGATTCCAGGCTGCAATTATTTCTCGAATAAAGGTTATGGCAAACTTGGATATTGCTGAAAAACGCATTCCAATGGATGGAAGAATTGGAACCAGGGTTAAGGGTGAAGATTTGGATATTCGTGTTTCGACTATGCCTACAATTTATGGTGAGAGTATCAGTTTGCGTCTTTTACGTCGCGGCGGCGAGTTTATAACAATTGAAGACTTGGGCATGGATAAGCGTGATGAGGATGTTGTTACAAAAATTATCCACAAGCCTAATGGAATTGTTCTTGTTACTGGACCAACCGGTTCTGGTAAGTCTACTTCTCTATATTCGTTTTTGCATGAAATTAACAAGACTGACATAAGAATTATGACTGCTGAAGACCCAATTGAATATGAGATGGCGGGAATAAATCAAGTTTTGGTTCGTCCTGATATTGGATTGACATTTGCAAAAACTTTGAGAACATTCTTGAGACAGGATCCTGATGTTATTATGGTTGGTGAAATTCGAGATTTTGAAACTTCTGAAATTGCTATTCAGGCTTCGCTGACGGGCCATCTTGTTTTTAGTACTTTGCATACAAATGATGCTGCTGGTGCGTTTACGCGTCTGCTTGACATGGGGGTTGAGCCATACTTGCTTGCATCTGCTGTTGAAGCGGTTATTGCACAGAGACTTGTGCGTAGACTTTGTCCAAACTGTCGTAAGCCTATTGAGCAGGATATTGAGTTTCTGAAGGGTTTAGAGTTTCCAGTTGAGGAATTGAAAGATAATATAATTTATGAGGTTGGCAGTTGTGACAAGTGCAGAAAAACTGGATTTAAAGGTCGTAGAGGCATTTTTGAGGTTCTTCCTGTGACAGAAGATATTGAATCATTGGTTATAACACGCAGTTCTTCATCTGAAATTAAAGCACAGGGCTTAAAGGATGGTATGAGAAGTTTGCGTGATGATGGCTGGCGGAAAGTTTTGAATGGAACAACGATTATTGATGAGGTCTTGCGTGTAACGGAAGAAGACAACAGGTAGTTAATTGTTAATGGTTAATTGTAAATGGTTAATGGCGGAATAGCTAACATCATTATTGGCTTTGCGAGCTTCGCATGGTTCAACAGCTGTTTATTTAATAGATGGCCTACAAAGCAACCTATGAATTATTATTGCTAAATAACATATTATGAAAAATGACGATAAAAACATTGATGTTAGTTTTGCTTTGGATGGATCATCGGTCAAGTGTGCTCTTACGGGAGACTGGACAATAAAGAGTGTTGCTGCTGTTGAGTCAAAAATTGATGACTTTTTCAGCGATAACAAGGTTTCTTCCATATCTATAGATTGTTCCCAAATTGATAGCCTGGATGAATCCGGGTTAGCTGTTTTTGTTGGCAATCGTTTTGTGGATGAGAATGCTGTTGATGTTCGGTTAACTGGTGTTCCTGAAAAATATAAATGGTTAAAAGCTATTTATGAGCTTGATGACGAGCCGGAAGAGCCTGAAAAAGTTTCTGGTTTCAACAGTGCAATGACTGTGTTTGGTGAAAAAATTATGCTGGTGCTAGATGATACCCGCCGGCAGACTGCATATTTTGGTGAAATTTTTTCCATATCATCCAAAGCTCTTTTCAATCCCAAGTCTGTTCGGTGGAAGGATTTTTTAAAGGTAATTGAAAAGGCTGGTTATGATGCTTTACCAATTATTATCATCATTGGTTTTCTCTTTGGCTTGATTCTAGCTTTCCAGTCAGCAATGCCTATGAAGCAGTTTGGAGCTGAAATATATATTATTAATTTGGTTTCTCTGACGTTGTTTAGGGAGCTTGGGCCTCTCTTGACTGCAATTATATTTGCAGCAAGGTCAGGTGCGGCATTTACTGCTGAAATTGGAACAATGAAAATCAATGAAGAGATTGATGCCCTTGAGAGCATGGGGCTGCAACCAACTCTTTTCCTTGCTTTACCTAAAATCCTTGCCGGTACAATTCTGGTTCCATTTTTGACCTTGTTTATGAATGTTTTTGGTTTGATTGGTACAGCATTGGTGATGTCAGGAATGGGATATGGTTTGCAGGTGTTTATGATTCAGGCTGCTAAATATACAAAAATGAGTGACTTCATGTGGGGTGAAACCAAGGCGGTGTTCTTTGGCTTTATTGTTGCATCCATTGGTTGCTATCGTGGCTTGAACACAAAAGAGGGACCTGGTGCCGTTGGAGATTCTACAACCGCTTCTGTTGTTACAAGTATTATCATGTTAATCGTGGCAGATGGTCTGTTTGCTGTGGTTGCCTATTTTTTGGGGATATAACTATGCAGGATAATATAAAAAAAGATAAAATAATTGAGGTAAAGAATTTTACAGCTGCTTATGATGATAATGTTGTTATTGATGATATATCATTTGATATTTATAGAGGGGAGATCTTTGTGATTCTTGGTGGATCTGGTTGCGGAAAAAGCACGTTGCTAAAACATATTATTGGATTATATTCACCAAAAGCAGGCAGTATAAAAATCAACGGCAAGGATATTGTAACAGCAAACTTGTCTGAAAGATTGGATATTTTAAAAAATATTGGTGTTACATATCAAAGCGGTGCTCTTTTTGGTTCTATGACTTTGATGGAAAATGTGTGTGTGCCCCTTGAAGAGTATACAGATTTTTCTGAAAGTGTCAGGGAGTCTATTGCCTTGATGAAACTAAAGCTTGTTGGTTTGGGTGAGTATGCTCACCATATGCCATCTGAAGTTAGTGGTGGTATGCAGAAAAGAGCTGCAATGGCGCGTGCTATTGTTTTGAATCCGGATATTCTCTTTTTAGATGAACCCTCGGCCGGGCTGGATCCAATTACGGGTGATAGTATTGATAATTTAATATTACGTTTGGCAAATGAAGTTGGCATAACTTGTGTTATGGTGAGCCACGAGCTTCCAAGTATATACAAGGTTGCAGATAGAGTTATAATGCTTGATAAAGCCCGTAAAAAAATTGTTGCAGAAGGCAAACCGGCAGAGCTTAGAGATAGCTCTACAGACACTTGGGTTAGAAATTTTTTTAATAGAATATCAGAATAGGTAGGGCTTACTGTTTAATGCAAGATTGCGTAAGATTTTGCCTTAAAGCATTTTCGCCTTTAGCCCGCGGTCCCGCCTTGCGGGATCCCGCTCTGCGGGATAACTTGCAAGGTAAAAGGTTGCGTGATATTGCATTACATATTCATAAATTATATGAATTTAATATTACAGTTCGTCTGCAAGCTTTTTGGTCAAAACATGCCGAAAACCTTGCACTTTAGTATGAAAAATAAAGTATTAATATTTACTAATAAGTTAGTTATGAATTAAACAGGACGTCCTAGTTAGTCGTCGCTGAAAAACCATCAGTTTATGCCAAATACAAGGAAATAAGCCGACGCTGTAGTCCCTACTGCTAGGCGAAATTGACACAGTAGTTGGTGTGAAATGATGGATAAATGACAATTAATAACTTTAAAATTACAAGAAAAACATGATGTTATAATAACAGTGCTTTTAAACTAATCATGCAATAAATTATAGCACAAATATAAACAAAAACTAAACGGGCATTGGTGTTTATGACTTTTTCAGCACCGAATAGTTAAGGAGTATAGAAATGGAAAGTAAAACAAATTATTTTAAATTGGGTTTGTTTGTTTTCTTCATCATAATAGCAATTGTTGCGACGGTTGTGGTTATCGGTGTTGGAGCGTTTAGTAAAAAGCCATTCTGTGTTGAAACATATTTTGACAATTCAGTACAAGGATTGAATGTCGGTTCCGATGTTCTGTTTCTTGGGGTTCCCATTGGTAAAGTGGACGAACTATCCTTTGTTGACGACAAATACGATACAAACAAAGATTATATTTATGTTAAAATAGCTATTGACAATACATTTATTTCTAGTAAAACAGATGGAAAAGTGCTGGATCATGCTGATATTAAAAAAAATATTAACGATAAAATAAGACAAGGTTTGCGATTAAACTTGGTGTCTCAAGGAATTACAGGTCTTGTTGCAATTGAGGCAAGTTATGCTTCAAAGACAAATAAGGTAAATGATTTGGCTATTGATTGGGAACCAGCGAATCCTTATATACCCTCACTGCCAAGCATTATGACTCAGATTACTGATTCAATTGAAACGCTCGTTGAAACATTGAAAAGTGAGTCTGTTAAAAATCTTGGAGAGAACCTTATTGGAATGGTTTCTAATGTTGAATATATAATTCAGCACCAGTTGACACCAGCAATGGAAAACATTAGAACAGCTACAAGAGAGTCCACCACCGTTATGTCTAATATTAATAGCGTTATAGTAAATGAAGTTAGTGGTAACATTGGTCCAATCTTAAAGAATGTTCAGGCCACAACAGATGGTTTGCCGCAGTTTATTAATAATGCCAATGAGGCTGTCAATAAAACCGATATGCTACTATCAACACAAATGGGAACTGTTGATGAAATATTGAAGAACGTTTCCTATATTACATCCAATTTTAGAGAGCTTTCTGAAAATGCTTCCAGCTATTCATCCGGAGTGTTGTTTAGTGACCCGCCACCAGAGACAAAATCAAGATTTGACAAGATATTAAAAGAAGAGAAGGAGAAAAAACACAAATGAAAAAGTTTTTAATTATATTATTGGGAATGTCAATGTGTGTATCATGCGTAAAGCTTCATACAAAGTATGTTGAAAGAAATTACTTTTTGCTGAAAACTAAAAGTGTTGCAGAAAACCCTAACCCACCTGGATCGGACTTCTCTATAAAGATTTTGAGCATGCATATTGCGGCAGATTTTAGAGGAACACAGTTTACATATAAAGTTGGCCCAAATCAATATATGTCTGATTATTATAATTGTTTCTATATTCCACCAGCTGAAAATATTCAGGAACTGGTTAGACGTTGGTTTAATAAAAATGGCTATTTTCAATATGTACTCGAAGATACGACCATGGTCAAAACAGACTTTATGGTTAAACCATATCTAATGGAAATTTATGGAGATTATAATGATGTGAATAATCCAAAAGCAGTTATTGTTATGGCATTTTCGTTCTTGGATAATAGAGGTCAAAAACTAGTATTGTTGTTCTATAAAGATTATGTGGTCAAGAAAGATCTTGCTAATAAAAGTGCAAATGATTTAGTTGAAGGCTGGAATAGTGGACTGGAAGATATATTATCCTCCCTTCAGAAAGATTTGTCAGAAATGGGGAAAAAACTTGAGAAAGAAAAGAAAAATGAGTAAAGCCGTAGTAATTGGAGATGGAGGCTGGGGAACAGCACTAGCCATGATTTTAAGCGAGAATGGTCATGATGTAACCGTCTGGGGACCATTTGAAGAGTATATTGAAAAGGTAAAAGCAGCTGGTGTTAACGAAACGTTTCTGCCGGGAGTTAAATTGCCTGGCAATATAAAGTGGACGTGTAACAGAGAAGAGGCTGTTAAAGATGCAGACTTAGGTGTTATTGCCGTTCCAACAAAATATTATATATCAGTGCTTGAAGGATTCAAGGGGCTGATTGAACCAAAGACAGCAATTGTAAGTGTTGCAAAGGGATTGGACAAGGAAACTCATAAAAGAATGACAGAACTTGCCGTTGACATTTTGGACCATCCAAATGTTTCAGCTTTATCAGGTCCTAGTCATGCTGAAGAAGTTGCCAGAGGCATTCCAACAGCAGTTACCATTGCTACTGATAACGCAGAAACTGCTGAGTTCTTGCAGACCGCATTTTCAAATGGTCACTTTAGAGTATATACATCATCGGATAAAGTTGGTGTTGAACTTGGTGGCGCAATGAAAAATGTAATTGCAATTGGTGTCGGCATAAGCGATGGGCTTGGTTTTGGTGATAATACCAGAGCGGCGCTAATCACTCGCGGACTAGCAGAGATTGCCAGACTTGGTGTGGCTCTTGGTGCACATCCTAAGACATTTTATGGACTAAGTGGTATGGGTGACCTAATTGTTACTTGTACAAGTCAGTTAAGCCGAAACCGTGGCGTTGGAGAACGTATTGGTAAAGGTGAAAAGATTGATGATATTATGGGTAACATGCAGATGGCTGTTGAAGGTGTTTGGAATGCTGCAAGCTGTCTTTCACAGGCAGAAGCATTGGGCGTTGATGTTCCTCTAACAAAAGAAGTCTATGAAGTCATCTATAATAATAAAGATCCGAAGGAAGCTGTTGTTGATCTTCTTTCTCGTGACCTTAAACCGGAGAACAGTTAATTGATTATTAATGGTTAATTGTGGAGTCCAATTTGTTCATACTCTTCAGCCTGAAACTTTGAAACTAATCATTAATAACAAAAATTACATTATATTTTATGAAATTCTTCTCACTATTTTTAGCACTTAAATATTTGCGTCCCAAACGATCATTTGTATCAGTTGTGACATTGATATCAATTTCGGGCGTTATTCTTGGGGTTGCAATCTTAATCATTGTTCAGTCAGTTATGGCGGGATTTGATCAGATGTGGCGCGACAAGATTTTGAGCTTTAAGCCTCACATAATTGTTAGCAGTCATTATGGTGCCATTTTGGATCCTTACGAAGTGTGTGACAAGATTAAAGAAGTGGAAGGGGTGACAGGTGTTTGCCCTGCAATACAGACAAGAGTGCTGATGCAGGCAAATGGAAGAACTGTGGCACCAGTTGTTCTTGGGCTGGATTCTGATATGGCTGCGGACATCTCATTAATCTCTTCAAATATGATTTTTGGTTCGTTTGACTTGAGTGGCAACAACTTTGTTGCCGGGGAATCATTGGTCAATTCATTATATATGAATGCAAATGAAAAAGCTTTATTATATTCAGCAATGAATGTCGTCAACACTGATGAAATTTATCTGCCTGAAGAGGTTGAGCTTGTTGGTGTGTTTGACATGGGTATGCATGACTATGATAGCGGCTTTGTGCTTACATCTCTGATGGTTGGCAGGAATCTGGTTGGATTGGAGCAGGGGGCATATGTTATATATGTTATGACAGATGATGCATTTAAGTTTTCACAATATCGCAGAGAAATTGCGAATAAACTTGGGACAGGTTTTGCTGTTAAAACCTGGAAGCAGGTTGATAGTATGTTGTTCCAAGCCTTGAGCCATGAAAAGACGATGATGTTTGTACTGCTTGTTTTCATTGCTATTGTTGCTGTGTTCTGTGTTACGAACACTTTAATTGTTGTGACCGTGCAAAAGACCAATGAAATTGGTTTGCTTAAAGCCCTTGGATTTTCAACACATAAAATCATGGGTGCATTTGTGTGGTTGGGAATGATTCAGTGTATTGTCGGCACAGCATTGGGGATTGGTTGTGGATTCTTGGTTCTGCATAACTTGCCGAATATTGTAAGTCTGCTCACCAGGTTTAATGTAGAGGTTTTTCCCCCTGAAATATATAATTTATCTGAGATCCCATGGGTTGCAAGCTACGAAGATATTATGCTGGTTTGTGGTTTTGTTATTATATTTTGTGCGTTATCATGCCTAATCCCGGCTTGGAGAGCGGCAAAATTGAACCCCGTAGAAGCTCTGAGACACGAATAATTTAAGGTTAAGATTAAGGTTAAGATTGGAATGTCTTTGCCAGCTACAAGATCCGTCCGATCCGTCAAATCCGTCCGATCTGTCAGATAAGAAACGGAAACAAACTTGACAAAGGGAAAATGCCTTTGTTGCTGCGATCAACGACTAACGGTCGCAAAGCGACTGGAGTTTTTGCGGACTTACGGTTGACTTGCAGCTTCACCCTGTAGCCGAGTCGCTCCGGCTCGGGAAACGCTGGCGTTGCCAGCGGAGGAAAGTTGGCGTAAGTCGAGGCTAGAGCATTGAACAAATGAAACGCTGTAAAGATTTTATTCGAGGACGACGTTGGGCTTAAAAAAAAATCAAGTAATAGCAGGCCTATTGCGTATTTTTTTGAAAGATTCAACGGAA
>JAQICX010000003.1 GCA_027858345.1 Kiritimatiellia bacterium
CCTTTCGGTGAGGAAAGTTCTACCGTTTACAGTTCGCCTTTCACAGTTTCGTTAAATCCGTTTGGTTTCTCCAACGAATATTGGGATTCAACAACAAGCCTAGTCGAGTACAAATACCGAAAATATTATCCATCGTTAGCTAAGTTCTTGAGTCTTGACCCGATTGGCGTTCAAGGTGGACTTAACGAATATGGTATTTGTGCCAATGACTTGATTAACCATTGGGATGAATGGGGGCAAAAATCTTATACTATTGGTCGCTTTATGATGAAAGACTGGAAACCACATCCTAGAAAAGGCATGGCAAATGGAAAGGATGGCTTTAATTTAGCTTTGGCATATGAACAAGCATGGATGTTTGCTGTAGTTTCACCTCCTGCTGCTCAATATAGTTATCATTATTTGTTAAATAGTGGTCGTCCATTAGATATTAGTTTTGGGACAGTGATTGAAGAAGAAAGAGAACTTAAAAAAGATATTATGAGAGATATATCGGATGCAATTGAATTTGCAGATTCCATGTCGTTTTCTGGAACTATCAAATCATCTGAATGGACTTTGGGTTATGCTGATACAACACGAAAATGGCTTTATGCAATAAATAGATTAATGTGGTCGGGGGATGCTGTTGTTTTGTTTGATCATGGTTGTGTCAATCTTCATATTAAGTATCACATATGGGATCCGTATGATTTTGAGGATACACCTCTCCCAGCAGGAATCTTTTTGAGGGATAGAGATTATAGACGTTTACATGAGGTATATCTTGCTGATGAATTTTTGATAACTGGCGAAACTAAAAGTATACATTTACAATGGAAACAAGGAGAATATAGGCATGTTAAACCTAAAGATATAAATTTTAGTTCAGGAAACAAAACATATGACTTATAATAAAACATTAAACAAGACATATAATATCCCTAAGAAGATCCAATTCACATTACTGGTAGTATTTCTTATACCTATAATTTTAGGAATATGGGGGGTATATAGAAGTTCTAGTATTGTAAGATATAGAAGTATTCAGCAAATTAAAACTATTTCAACTCTTAATCTGGAAAATGTTGTAACTGCGGATGGCTTCTTTTTTGGGCTTGAAGATAAAACATCTTTGATTCATTTAGTTTTAGAAAAAAGCAATTTAAATGATTTTGTAAAGACAAATAATTTAACAAATCAATTAACCTTTGATAAACAAAAAATTAATGAGATTTTTGAAGATATTAGCTATTTACCTTTGGGGAAAGATCACTGGATCGAAAAGACTTTTTTCCCGGTTTTTGCTTTGAGAAAAGAAAATGATACTAGGATGTTTTTATTGGTTGGAGGAACTAATACAACAATGGTCGGTTCCTTGGATATATATATTAAAGAAGAATTTTAGTCCATACACAATGTTTACGTTATAACAGCAATGAATAATAATAATAATCAATTTGAATATGATAATATCGGGAACAGAACTTACTGTGAATTTCCTGTTCAGGAAGAGTATTATGAATCTAATGCTCTGAATGCATATACGAAAGTTTGGACGTATACTCCGTGGTATGCCCGTGCAAAATTTTATTATGACCTTGATGGAAACATGATCACTAATCAGCTTTGGGCTTATACATGGAACGCCGAGAACCGCATGAGTTCTGCAACCAACACCGATGATGGCACATTTGTTACGTATGCCTATGACTACCAAGGACGTATGTTTGAGAAAGTCACCAATGGCGTCACAAACAACTTTGTCTGGAATGGCAACTACATAATCAGTGAAGTGACGGACACTGCCACCAATCTCTACACTTGGAGTAATGGCGAAACGCTGTGTGCAAACCTCAATGGCGAAACAGTCTTCTACGTTCACGATGCGAATAAAAACGTCACAGATTTGGTGGATGATTCTGGATCGCACCTTGTGCATTACGACTATTCGCCTTTCGGTGAGGAAAGTTCTACCGTTTACACTTCACCCTTCACAGTTTCGTTAAACCCGTTTAGGTTCAGCAATGAATATTGGGATTCAACAACAAGCCTAGTCGAGTACAAGTACCGGAAATTTTATCCATCGTTAGCTAAGTTCTTGAGTCTTGACCCGATTGGAGTTCAAGGTGGATTAAATGAATATGGAATTTGTGGAAATGATTTGGTTAACCATTGGGATGAGTTGGGATTGTATAGACCAAAATTTGGATGGACATGGCCGTTGGATAAACGTGCTTATGTAATTAATATTTTAACAGCAGTAGAAGTTAGACTTTATTCAATAATACCAGAAATGGACGTTTTAATAAAAGAAGCCAAAGCATTGCCTAATAAATGTCCTCATAAAAAAGAATGGTTAAGGAGATTGGCAGAGACTCGTGCTATTTTTAAAAGCACACTGTCTCTTATGAAATCTGATATACCACTAAAGGTTTATCGCAATTCTTCATATGCAACGATGTTTAGCCCCCTTGACAAAGATGAAGAGTATGCTTTGGTGCCAAAAAGGTTTGATAAGCTCGTTGTGAATGACCACCCCGGTGGTAAAGCTTATTTCTTTGACGAGAAAAATGACCCTACCGGAACTGTTTTACATGAAATAACTCATAAGGCTACCCCAGGCTCTGTGGATTCAGAATATACTGGATGGAAAGACGCAGCTTTGCTCGAACAAGCAATGGAGTTTTCAATGAGATACACATTGTCGAAAGAATGGAGCAAGCTGTCCTTGCCGGACATTGTGCCTCTGACTGAGGACTATGATGATTGTTGTGACGGTTACACTCTAGTTGAAAGTAAAAAGTAGTTAGGATATCGATGTGAAAATTAAAAGAATTAAATATGTAATAGTTTTATTTGTTGTGTTGTTAGTATGTTATGTTGTCGTATTAGAGGTGGTTGGCTATTTAAATAAGAAAAAACGTTTGTATCAAAAGCAAGTAGTACATGTTTCTTTTGTCAGAGAGGCAATTAGAGGTTTTATATACTACAACCGTGATAATAAGATTTTTGAAATTAATAGTACTTTTTGTTTAGATTCAAGAAAAAAAGATATTTTGAGTGGTAATACTACTAATGATGTTAGCACCAATAGATATATATATTTGAATGATAAACATTTAGATGAGTTCGAGAAACGTGGATATGTTTTCTGGGGCATGATTGAAACAAATTCAGCTGGCAATATTGATGATGTTAGAGTTTGGTCAGAGGGACCAAACCAAAGAAATGATAATGGACTGAAAGATGATATTAATAGTTGGGATAAAAGTTATAAGAAGTGGTTCTTTCGTTCTTTGTTTTCCTTTTAAAATGTTAAGAACAATTAATAAATTACTTACATGTGGAAACACCCTTACAGCAATCTTCGGCTCAGAAACCAACACCTTCCATTTCAACTATCTGCATGGCTCCGCAATGGTTTCCTCCATAACCAACAACCTTGGTTTTGGAGTATCCAAATATTATGAAGATAGCAGAAATCTCATAACCTGTGTCTCCAACTACTTTGGTGAAGATTGCATTTCTGCGTTTATTTATGATAACGATGCTCTAGGACGTCGCACAGAAAGACTGGATTTTGATGAAAATCTCCTTGTGCAAACAAACTCTTTCCGTTACAATAATTACTCAGAAATAGCGGGAGCAAATATGAATACCAATAACTACCAATTTACATATGATGACATAGGAAACAGAGTTTATGCCGAGTTCCCAGATCACGAGGCTGATTATGGTTGTAATGCACAAAATGCCTATACAGAGATAAGTGCATACAATCCAGCCTTTTTCCATGATCAGTTCACATATGATTTGGACGGGAATATGCTGACTAATCAGATAAGATACTCCTCCTATGTCTGGTACTACACTTGGAATGCTGAAAACAGAATGACCTCCGCAACTAATACCGCTGACGGCACATACGTCACTTACAAATATGATTATCAAGGACGAATGTTTGAGAAGATTACCTCGCACGGAGGCTCGGAGACACGCAGAGATTTTATTTGGAACAATAACAATATAATCCAAGAGCTAATAACTAATAACTCGCAGCTAACAACTAATATTTATACTTGGGCGAATGGCGAAACTCTGACCGCTTCCCTCAATGGTGAAACAGTCTTCTACGCTCACGATGCCAACAAGAACGTGACAGGCCTTGTTGATGATTCAGGAACGCATTTAGTGCACTATGATTATTCGCCTTTCGGGGTTCAAAGTTCGACTGTTTACAGTTCGCCTTTCACCGTTTCATTGAATCCTTTCAGGTTCAGCAACGAATACTTTGATGAAACTACAGGTCAGGTAGAATTCTGGAGGAGAAAGTACTTCCCGCAATTAGGTAAGTTTGCAAGTCGTGACCCGATTGGTGTTCAAGGGGGATTAAATGAGTATGCTATCTGTGCGAATGACCTTATAAATTACTGGGATGAGTGGGGATTTTCTAAATCTTTTTATGCAGGAGGAGAGCATTCTTTAATGTTTAGATTAGCGGCAGAAGAACAGTATGTTACTAAGATGTTCAAGACAGACGAAGCGGCTTTAAAAGCTAGTAATCAGACCGAGGCTTGGGGATCTCTACATGTTGGAAGTATTAAGAATGTTGAAATGTTTGTAGGTCAAAGAATGATTGACGCTGGTTCAATAGTGAATGAATCAGGCAAAGTTTATATATATGCTCATGGATTAGAAAATGGGGATATTATGTTAGGTGGTGATATTCTTAGCCCTAATGATATAGAAGGTGCATATATGGGAGGATTAAATCAATCTCAGTTGAGAGGTGTTTGGTCCATATCTTGTTGGTTTGGAGAGAATGGAAAGGGAGCACAACAGTGGCATGAAATTTTAGGAATACCTGTTATAGGTCATATAGGTCAAGGTGCTGTATCTATAAATGCATATATTAAATATGTCAAACCAATGGAGGTATCTGATAGTATTCGTATCCGTAATGAATTCACTCTTTTAATTAATGAAGTATTATATGAAAGAATCCTATATGAAAGTTTTTATAAGGAATGGGAAAGACTTTTTAACAAGTGGGAGGATAAAGGTTGTATTGAGAAAGCTTACTGGCATGTTTATGATCAAAACAAAGAGTATAAAAGATATCCAAAAAGGAGCAAATAAAATGAATACAGAGTTTAAAAATTGGTTAAGTTTAAGAATTATCAGCTTTATTGTTGTTTTGCTGTTAATATCTTTCTTATTTGTTCAAAAGCTTTTTGCAGAAAAAAATGAGACATTTGTTGAACCAGTACTTATTCCTGTTATAATTACAGACGGACTGGGTGCTAAGATTTTTGTTGACCAATTATATGAGGTTAAAACATTTAACGAAGGATATAAAGGATATGAGAAAGTTGTTAAAGTAATAAAAAATAACCCCAATCGAGAAAAATTAGCTGTAAATTTAAATTGCTTATCCGCTTTTTATGCAGGATATAAATTGCTCTTTGAACATGATATGTGTTCAGAAATTTTAAATGTTTTAAACAAACTACTTAATTCTAACAAACTTGATGATGTACAAGCTGCTGTTACTGAAATCTATTATGGTTTTGATATTCATTCAAGCAATCAGACAGAGAATATAGTTGATTCTTTAGAAAGACTTAGAAAAACCAGTGAAGACGAATATACTGTTAGGTTTGCGACTTTGTGCTTGAATAAAATGTATTCACCTAGACCTATTACAAAAGAAAAATATCCGGTTCCACCTAGAACAAAATAATTTGGATGAACGTAAAAACCTACATCTTTACATATAGTAAAAATGGACAAATATCTTCATGTTATTCAAATGGGATACTGAAAAATAGTACATCAGTCTCCTACATCTGGAATGATGAAATGGGTGCAGGCTCAGCCTGCCAAACAACCTCCGTCTCCCGCACCAGAATAGCAACCGCGGACAATAGGGTAGCACAAGCTTCCAGCTTGTCAGCGTATGGCATTTCCCAAAATGCCATTCTGACATCACTGGCAACCTCAACAGATATTCATGAAAATGTTTACACAAACATGACATTCCTCGATGCCGCAACAGCCACAAAATGGCAGATCACAACCAGTAGTATGGGTGCAGGCTCAGCCTGCCAGAAGACCATTGCCGGCTATCCAGTGATGACAGTTTCCTCACTTGGAGCAACCAACACATTCACCTATGATGGATTCGCCCGACAAGTCTCCTCAACCACCACCAGAGAAGCCAGTCCAGAGCTGGGCTCTTTGGGAACGCCGGCAAATATAGTCCAGACTAGTCTGGTGACCTCCAATTTCTACAACTCCGTCGGACAACTCTCATCAACCGCTAACTACGGAGGTTGTGCAGACGCAAATGAAATAGTCCAGACTAGTCTGGCGACTTACGAATATAATTCCCTAGGTCGCACTGTCGTCGTCTCTCAAGGTAGCACAAGCTTCCAGCTTGTAGCGTCCACCACTAACGAATATAACGCCGTAGGCCAGCTAATCCACCAATACGGATCAACATATCCAGTTGCCTACGAATTCGATTCACAAGGACGCAAAATATCAATGATGACATTCTCTGATCCAAACAATCCAGCCGAAACTCAATGGCTCTATGACGAACCAACCGGACTCCTGACCAACAAAGTCTATGACGACGGAAACGGACCAACATACTCATATTATCCAGATGGACAACTAAAAACTCGCATAGGGGCTAGGGGACTCGTCAGTAGCAACGCATATAACATTGCAGGTCAACTAGTTTCAACCACATACTCAGATGGAACGCCTTCAATCACAAAGCAATATAATCGACTTGGGCAACCAGTAATTGTCACAGATGCACAGGGAACTCGTACCTTCAACTATGATACAAATACTTTTGTTCTCATCTCCGAAAGCATTAATGGTACAAACACAATATCATATAGCTACAATAGCCGTGGTCAGCAAACAGGCTATAACTCCTCCCCTAATTTAGGGGAGGTGGCGAGCTTGCGAGCCGGAGGGGTATATACCTATGATTCATTCAATCGTCTTGCAACTATGCACGCTGTTTTCGGCTCAGAAACCAACACTTTCCATTTTAATTATCTGGATGGCTCCGCAATGGTCTCATCAATAACAAATAACCTTGGCTTTGGTGTCAGCAAATACTATGAAGATAACAGGAATCTGATTGTCGGAGTTTCCAACTACTTTGGAGCAAATTGCATTTCTGCATTCGAGTATCAAAATGATGCATTAGGGCGCAGGTCAGAAAGATTGGATTTTGACGAGAATTTGGTTGCAAAAACAAATAGTTTTGCCTATAATCAACATCAAGAAATTGACGAGGTGATAATGGGAACCAATGAATACATATTCACATATGAT
>JAQICX010000022.1 GCA_027858345.1 Kiritimatiellia bacterium
CGTTTTATGGATATGGAGCAGCCTATATTTCAACCCAACTTTGCAGTAGTAAAGAAGCTATTTGAAGGAGGAGAATATAAAAAACCATATATTTGTTTACAAGGACATCCCAACCAGTGGAGTGAAGAATGTTTTGAGAATTTTAAGCAGATTGTGAAATATTTTAAGAAAAAAGATTGTCAGTTTATGACAGCAAGTGAATATGTTAAGAACAACAAATTAACAGGTGCAAAAAAAACAATGGAGTAAAGATTCTGAAAAAACAATGGATGTAAAGGGTATCGTGTTCGTTTGCTTTGTCTTCGAAAGTCCATTGCTTATGATAAACGTGCAACGGCTTGCCAAGCAAAAAAATAATATTTATTGCAACTTTGCATCTTTTCGTTAAAATTTGCTTGCGTTAAAAAAAACAACTAGAGTTAAAGAGTCTTAGTAAAGGAAGATATTATTAAAAAGAGAGTAACACAATTAGATATAGCTAAAGAAGCTAATGTTTCCCGAGAATTAGTTTCAGTTGTTTTAAATGGTAAGGATCCAAAGAACAAGAGATGTCGTCTGGATGTTCAAGAAAGAATAGAGAAGATTGCCAGAAAGCATAATTACCGTACAAATCGTTCTGCTCTTTTTATGAAGGAGCGGCGTCATGGTTCTTTAGGTATTTTAGTAAAAGACATCGGTGCTGAAATTCAGAGCGGGCTGTTTTCTTTAATACTATCGGTTGCAAAGGATAATAATTATGCTCTGCTGTTGGAGCAACTGCCAGTTGACCTAAATGATAAAATGATATTACTTGATGATTTTGTTGTTGATGGACTAATAATTTTCAGTGAAATGCCTCCTGAAATTATGAGTCGCCTAAAGAATATTCAGGAAGAGGTCTTATACTTTAATACAAACAAACGAGAAGGGGCAGATGTAATAACAATTGCGGATGAGGAAGCTGGCTATGCCGCTACAAAGTTTCTTGCAGATGCTGGAAGAAAAAAAATTGCATATATTTCTTGGGGAGAGACAGGTAATTTGCATTATAGTATTCAGGCAAGAAGAGCTGGAGTGTTGAAGTGCTGTGAAGAAATGAACCTTGAATTTGTTCTGGATTTTAATATTGATGAGGTTGCAACTCATTTTATAAATTATAAAAAAGCAACAAATTATATTTTGGAAAAGATTGCGGATAGGGATATTGACGGTATAGTGTTGCATACAGATATTGTTGCTCCTGCACTGTACAATGCGGTAGGTCAGCTTGGTGAAAAAATTCCTCAGGATTATTCCGTAGTATCTTTTAACAATAGCAGCATCTCCTATTCATTACAACCTAAGCTGGTATCTTTTGGGTTAGATGAAAAAAAGGCGGCTAAGCTAATTGTAGAACGGATGATTGATTTAATTAACGGGAAGAAAAATTTAGAAACTATAGAACTGTCTATGAACTTTTTTGATGGTGAATCAGTGTGAGGAAAATTAGATAGCTTGACTTATTGTAAGTTATGTTCAGTACTCTGGTTTTTGCAGATAATTGTTGTTGGTACATGTCGGGAGGGACAGCGTCATTGCTGTCGTAAACAGTTTCTAACGAAAAATAGTATTCTAATGTAAATTCTTGAAAAAAACTTGCAATGTGAGCAGTTTATTAATTAATTTTTGTAAATTTTTTGTTTTTGTTTTTGAGTCATGCATGTGAATGGACTTCATAGGAGCTTGTTCAGGCAGTATAAATCAATATAACTGCGTATATAAAGTGATAAATCAGATAAAAGCAGGTTTGGAATTCTGACAGAACGTATAATAGCGTACTGCCAAAATTGTATGAAAGAATATGATTATACTCTGAAAGGGCAAATAAGTTAGCCCCAGGCGTCAGTCTTCGCTCTTTGAGACTACAGAACGACAAGTCGCCGGGAGATTATAATCATTGTTTTGTTGCACCCTGAATGGCAGGTTAATAAATATGGGGTTAAGTTGCCCTTTCAGGGTGACAGTATATAATATATAATGCCCTATAGGGGGGATCTAGGTATGTAAGCAGGTGTAGAGGCTATTGCGTTGCTTTAGACAATCTAAAGTCTCTCTTAGGCTTCGCCGCGAGTTAGTCCGTTAACAACGGGATAAAGCAATAAAGTCTGAATCCCGTTGATTTATAACAAAATAGGTCTGGAAAAGAGGCAGAACTCTTGACAGAAATCACAATAGAAACAGGAGAAAATAATGAATGGTATAATAAAGAAGACATTAACATGGTCAATAGTTTTGGCTAGTGCATTGATTTCAAATGCAGCAATAATCACGGTTACATCAGGAGATGATTCAGGAGCAGGAACATTAAGGCAGGCCGTTCTTGATGCAGGAGCAAATGACACTATTGATTTTGATGGTGTATCATTGGTGACACTTTCAAGCGAAATTGCTGATAATAATCAGGATGGTTTGACCATTGATGGAGGAGAAGTTGTTTCAATTACAACAGAAGGTGAGAGTCGAGCATTCAAAATTCAGAACAGCTATATAGATTGGACATTGGATGGGCTTACCTTTACTAACTGTGCTGAGACAGCCTCAGATGGCGGTGCAATTTATCTTTATAGCAAACCAACACTGACAGTACAGAATTGTACATTTGTGGATTGCTTCAGCACAAACAATGATTCCAGGCAGGGCGGTGGAGCTATAATGGCTCTGTCGAAAGTAAGTTTGACCTGTTCGAATACCACGTTTTCCAGTTGTACAACTGCAGCCGCTGGTGGTGGTGGTGCAATAGCATGTTCTGGCGGGGATGTATATTTGACTGTGCAGGATTGTACATTTGAGAATTGTTCCTCAGAGAATGAAGATGGCGGGGCTATCCTTCTTGAACATTATTGGGCGATAAACGTCAATATTGAAGACTCGCTTTTTGACACATGCAGTGCTGCAAGTGAAGGTGGTGCTGTTTATGCACGTGAGTCAACTTTCCCGGCCTTTGATATTTCAGGTTGCACTTTTACGAATTGTACTGCTGGGGATCGAGCGGGGGCAATTTATTACGGAAGCCATAGTAGTTCGACGAATAATGCTAGGATTGATGATTGCAAGTTCATAGACAACACGTGTGGCTATGCTGCGTTGATGATGACTGGTGGAGCGGGAACCATGACGCTATCAGACTCAACTTTCATAGGCAATGAGTCTACCAACAGTTTTAGTACTGGTGGTGCAATTTACCAACAAGGATTTCCTGATTTCACCGTTGAGAACTGCACGTTTAAAGAAAATGAATCGTACGATGGTGGGGCAATAGAGATTAGGACAGGTAGCAATTTGATTACAGGATGTCTGTTTGATGGCAATATTTCCAGACATGAGGGAGGAGCTATTAGCGCTCAGTCAGCAGGTGTAACTGATGTAGCCAACTCAACTTTTGTCAATAACTCTGCGGTACTTGCCGGAGGTGCGATATATGTTTCTGGCATTAGTGTGGATGGTGAGAGTTTCAAAATCTATAATAGCACTATAACAACCAATTATTGTGGAGATACAAGACGTGGAGGAATAATGTTTAATTACGATGCACTAAATACAGCAGTTTTCAGCAGTATTGTTTATGGTAATTATTCAGAGGGTACATCAGCTGGACAGGATATCTCAGCATCTGATGCCATTGAAAATATTGAAAATTGTCTAATTGGTGATGCTGATGGTTGGCTTGCAACTGTAGAGGCAAATAATATTACAGAAACAGATCCATTACTTGGAGAACTTGCAGATAATGGTGGACCAACATTGACGGTTGCAATATCTAAAAACAGTCCTGCACGTGATGCTGGATCAAATCTATTAAACCTTCTTTATGATCAGCGTGGTGTAGGTTTCACAAGAGAATATGGAGCTGGAGTTGACATAGGTGCATTTGAGTATGAACCGGCACCACCTCAGGGAACACTATTAATTATTGAGTAGAACGAGTTTGGTTCGCATCATCAGGGACACTGCTTTTATATAGAATAATTAGAAAAACAAATGGTTTTTACAAAAACATTAAAAAAAGTGTTTCATCATGGATAGAATTTGATGTAATCCATCTTCGTCACATGTATGCTTAATTTATTAACCAATAGGACTAAAATATGTTAAAAAAAACATCATTATCAGTATGGATCTTACTTATGGGACATTTTGCCATTTCAAATTCAATTGTACCACCGGAAAATCTGTTGAAAAATGGAGGCTTTACACAAGTTTCCGAAAACGGAAATATCGTTGACTGGAAAATAGACAAGAGAGCAAAGGTTATATCAACAGATGGCACACCTACTTTGGTATTAAATGGTTCATACTGTTTTGCGAAACAAACCATACCTTTAGATCCAAGCTGGAAGACTCTTCAATTGTCAATGAGAATAAAAGCTACCGACCTTAAAGTTGGAGATGCAAACTGGAAAGATGGCCGATTGACAATGACTTTTCTTGATTCATCAAACAAAAAGACGGGGGACTGGCCAAATGTTTTCTTTGTAAGCGGTACTACCGAATGGACTGACTGCCAGCGTACTTACAATATTCCGCCTGGAGCAACTTATCTTGACGTAACTCCTGCTAATTACGGTCTTTCAGGAATGGTTGAGTTTCAAAACATAAAAATTACTGTATCTGATGTGAGAAAGCCTATCGTAGACCTTCCTTTACCAGAAGGTGCTACTAATGTCTGGAAAGCATCTGAATGCTGGAAAAGCACAAATGATGCACGCGAAAAAATATGTATTAATGGCCTTTGGCGTTTCTTGCCTGAAATATCAGGAAGGACAAAAGTTCCGGCTGAAGGTAAAGGGTGGGGATGGTTTAAGGTTCCAGGCATCTGGCCTAATATAAAGGAGTGGGATACCAGTACAGCTGCACAGGATATGTTTATCCCTGAGGGAATAAAAGAAAAAACTGATATGAGCAAACTGGAGCAGGCTTGGTATAAGAGAGAAATTGATATTCCTGCTTCTTGGGATGGCAGGCAGATTCTCATAGACTTTGAAATGGTGCAAACTCATTGTGCTATATATATTAATGGTAAAAAAGTTGATGATATTATGTTTCCAGGTGGTGAAATTGACATAACTTCAGCTGTCAAGCCAGGGCAAAAAGCAACTCTTGCAATTCTGCATACTGCAAGACCACTGGAACCCGCCTCTGATACATTTATGGCTCCTGACCGGGCTTTCAAAGAACAAGCTATACTAAAGTTTAAGGGTATCACCGGTGATGTTTATCTTCTCTCTCGTCCAAAGGAAAGTTTTATAACAGATACACATGTTATCACTTCCACACGTAAAAATGAGATTACATTTGACACTGGAATTCAAAACACAACTGATGGCAACTTTCTTATGGTAGCCAACATTTTCGAAGGAGATAAACTTGTTAAGTCTTTCTTTTCGAAACCATTTTCAAAATCAGATATAAAAGATGGACGTTTTAAGTTTTCCGCAGGCTGGAAAGATGCTTCATTATGGGACACATGCTCTCCTGAAAATCTATACACTGCAAAAATGACATTGAAGAAATCAGATAACACTATTGTCGACCAGCAACTGCCATTTGAATTTGGATTTAGAGAATTCTGGATTGATGGACGCAATTTTTATCTTAATGGCAAAAAAATTCACTTGCGTGCATTAACAACTAGAAACATATCCGATTATGCGGACAAGGCTTCTGAAGCAGGTTCAATTGACACATGTGAGAAGATAAAAGATTATGGATTTAACTATCTTATCACGGGCAACTATAACTTTTCTCCTGGGCAGGTAAGTTACATGAACGGGCTTTTTGAAGCAACGAAAGCAACAGGTGTGCTTGCATCATTCTCTTTGCCGCATGGAAAAGATTATGACTGGCAGCTGGACACACCTGAACAGTTTGAGCGTTATCGCAAGTTGACGCAATGGCTGATTAGAAGAGTGCAGAACAACCCAAGTATCATCACCTATGCAATGAACCACAATGCAACCGGATATTACGGCGATCAGAATCCAATGAAAATGGATGGTAAATACTCACTTTTCAAAACTGCTGATGTTCCTGAATCAAAGATGAAATACATTAAACAGGCAAAAATAGCAGAAAACGTTGCTAAAGATATTGATCCGACCCGTCCTGTATATCATCATCAATCTGGAAACCTGGGAGACATATACACTGTGAATTTTTATCTGAACTGGGCACCTCGTCAGGAACGTAGTGACTGGTTGACTAACTGGGAAACCAATGGTACTGTACCAATCTTTTTTGTTGAATGGGGATTGCCACACATTGCTTCATGGTCAAGCTACCGCGGTCCAGACTTCATCTGGCGAACTTTTGCATTCCAGATGATTTGGGATTCCGAGTTTGTATCGGCAATAACAAATCAAAAAGCATATGAGATGACAAAGAACAAGAAAAGAATGCAAGACCGAGAAAACGTCTTCTGGCAAACTGGAAAAATTCCGCATTGGGGCATGAATCTTAACTACTTATTTAGAAACTCGGAACATAATTATATTGAAATCCAAAGCTGGTATGCAAGTGACAACTGGAAATCTTTTAGAATGAAGGGCGTATCCGCAATGCTGCCATGGGATCAAGGTGGACTATGGAAAAGAGTAAGCAAGACTGAAACAAAAAAGAATCCTGATTGTTTCAGCAATCTTCAGACTCCAGGTATTGTCCCCGACGACTTTGTATCTGGCGACCAATTCATTTATGACCCTAAGGACAACTCATATGAGCCAACATCTCTTGGGAAAACATTCCTGCGTTGGAACAAGCCAATAATTGCATTTATTGCCGGTAATAAATCACAGGCAACTGAAAAAAATGGCAACTTCATGCCAGGTCAGTTAATTGATAAACAACTGGTTGTCATCAATGACTCTCGAGAATCAATTACATGCAACTTCAGTTGGAGAATTGACGGACTCAATGCGACGGGTAAAGGTTCTGTGAATGTAGCTCCTGGCGATGTGACATTTGTTCCTGTACAAGCAAAGGTTGCCGACAATGCAAAACCTGGAGCATACAAAATCAATGCAACATTTGACTTTGAGAAAGAAGATGTTCAAACAGATAGCTTTGCTCTAACCGTGATTGAAAATCCAATCAAAGGTAATTTAAACTTAACAGGAAGGGTTGCACTATTTGATCCTGCAGAAACAACGGCAAAACAGTTGAGAATTGCCGGCATTCCATTTGACAAAATTGATTCCAATGCAAATCTGGATAAGTATAAAACACTCATTATTGGCAAAAATGCTTTTACCAAGAAAGACTCACTGATTGATATATCAAAAGTACGTCATAAAATGAACATTCTTGTTCTTGAACAGCCATATGATGTGCTTGTCAACAAGTTTGGATTCAGACCGAATATCATGGGATTACGCAGAACATTTGTTCGCAGCCAGGCTCATCCAGCTCTTAATGGCATATCAGACGAATTATTACAAAATTGGCATGGTGCATCAACCCTCACAGCTCCATATCTTCAAGGCCTACCAGAATACGAGAGCCACAATCCAACATGGGATTGGTGCGGATTTGAAAACACAAGAGTATGGCGATCTGGTAATGTTGGCAACACGGCATCTGTATTAATTGAGAAACCTTCACGAGGCAACTGGCTGCCATTAATTGATGGTGGCTTCAATCTGCAATATGCACCTCTACTTGAATATCGTGACGACAAAGGTATCATAATCTTCTGTCAAATGGACATAACCGATCGAACAGAATCGGAACCTATGACCGACATACTATATCGCAACCTTGTAACTTATCTTGATAAAGCAATTATAAACACCGAAAAAGATGTTTATTATGCAGGCAGTGATAAAGGTCAGGAATTCCTTGATCAGCTGGGCGTAAAATATAACCAATATGCACAGCAACAACTAAATGACAAATCAATATTAATTGTTGGACCTGAAGCAAAATTAAACAATTTGCCGGAACTTGTCAAAAATGGTGCAAATGCAATCTGCCTAGGGCTTAATGCAGCAGAGACAAAAAACATGGTACCAGGAGTTGATGTCAAAGATGAAACAATCTACTGCCATGGAATCGAGGATTTTTCGACTCCTGAATTCAATGGCATATCTAACAGTGAACTATATTGGCGAACACAACTTACACTTGGAGCTATACAAAATACTGACAAATTCTCAAATCAAGCACTTAAAAAGAATAAAGCTGGTGATGGAACAATTATTTTGTCTCAACTTGCTCCATGGATGATAGACTATGAAAAATATGCAAATCTGCGCATCATGTATCGAAGGAATACTTTTTTAATATCTCGTATTTTATCAAATCTCGGGGTAACATTTGAAAAAACAAAATTGCGTTCTACATTCAACAGAGAACCTAGCACAACCAAGTATATTCTGCCACAAAAATGGGTAGGCATTGAATGTCCTGATGGTAACGGACAAGAACTTGGATGGAAAAAAACAACATTTGACGACTCTGCATGGAAATCAATTAGAGTCTCAGGTGCTTGGGAAGATCAACGTAAAGAGCTCTCCGAATACAATGGATACTTCTGGTATCGTATCAAGTTCAAAATACCAAAAGTTATGTGGGACAAACAATTAACTCTTGATGTTGGTGCGGTTGATGATGAATCTTGGATATGGCTGAATGATGAATTTCTTGGGGAAGTAACCCAAAAGACTCATCCTGAAAATTATTACAGAGCTAAACGCATTTATAAATTAAAACGAGAACAGCTAAGTGTCGATGGTGAGAATACTCTTGTTATAAGAGTGGGTGACTGGTTCGAAAAAGGCGGTATAATGGGCACTCCAAAGCTGTCGGTTGAGTCCCTTTGTCTCGACAGTTATTACATTCAAAAGGCTATCGCAGATGATGACCCATATCGCTACTATCGTTGGTAGGTAATCAATTAAAATTAGGAATTAAGTTAAGAGAGTCTGTCGCTCTGTTGAATTGCAACTGTGTTGCTGTTGAATGGAGCTTTCTCATGCGCCTCAGGCTTACAGCCCGCGCTTTTCGAGCTATGGCGGATAAGCCGACGCTATTTATTTATAGGGGAGAACATCGAACACTCAACGTTCAACTACGAATAAGTTGAAGACATGTATGTCCGTACGTGGTATCTGTGTTGGTATGTGAAAGTCCACGACCATCAATAATGAAATGGAAAAAGGAAAACAACATGTTAAAAAAACTATTAATATTTATAGCTAGTGCAATATTGGCATCATCTGCATTCGCAGAAAATCAATCAGCAGAAAATTTAAAAGACTATCGCTGTGTATCAAATGGATTAAGACTTCCCCTTGTGTGGAGAGCATCATCTCAGCCGAGAATTTTCTCGCGATATCGTCGCAAAGCAATGGTCGACCTGAAAGGTGAACTAAAACTGGTATTTCCAACATTTTATATGGACAGGATTCTCCCTGACAAAATAGTTAAGGAATATCCATATCCAAACGATGTTCAAATTCAGGCAGGTATTGAGCCGTCATTCAAAATGAGCAACGAAAACCTTGATACATCCCCTCGTATTCTAGGCAATGATATTATCACATACAAAAAAGGTGATAAGGAAACTTATAGAATTATCACGGTTGACCTTGGTGATACAGTCGTAAAAAAGGGTGACTGGTTTGGAATATGGGTTGCTTTAGAGAATCTTGATGGCACAAACAATGTTCCCTTCACACGTCTTATTGGTGACTCAAAGGAGCAAATTTATGAGTGTTCTTACACCTCAGCGGGAACTTCATTCATCGAAGATAATTTCATTAAAACTGCAACTAAACTGCCGTTAATTAAACTTGAGAGAAACTATATTGTTGGGTTTTCCCCGGTTGCAATTTTAGCAAAGACAGACTATACAGGAGATGTATGGGCAATAATTGGATCAAGTATACCAGAAGGTTACTATGACATAAATGGTAATCAATATGGTGATGAAAATGCAAATATTGGCTATGCAGACAAACTCATATCAACGAATCTGGGGGTTCCGTCTGTAAATTTGAGCAAAGGTGCGGACAGACTTGAATTTTGTGCAAATGAATTGAAAGGCAGAATGGACATCATTAAAATATGTGGCGTGACAAAACTACATGCCGGATTAGGTGGGAATGATTTATATTCCAAACTTGACGTTCTTAAAGATTCAGCCATAAAAATTAACAAGCAGATCAAGGACTTTAACCCTGAGATCATAACTGTCGGGGGAACAATCACTCCCCGATCAAAATCTGCCGATGACTTTAAAACACTAGAAAATCAAACTCCTGGCCCTCACTTCGACGGTACTGAATCAAGAAGAGGGAAATGGAATAAAATACTCAGAACCAACTGCAAATCAGTTGGCTTCGACGAGGTTTTTGAACTATGCTCATATGTTGAATATGATTGGAAAAATTCATCTGGTACATGGGATGACAAAAATATAATTCCTAAGAACTTTACTGTTGATGGAACACACCCAACATGTGCAGGCGGTAAAGCAATTGCAGATCATGCATATATAATAAAACAACCAAAATAAAGATAATGACAATTAATATTAAATGCTATAATCTTCAAAAGATAAAGAGAGTGACACTGCATCACCAGTGCCTCATAAAATATGCAGGTTAACTGGCTTCGTTTGGTTGCTCCACATTTTTTCACTCTAAAAATTTAGCATAGTGCAATTTCTGGAGGATTTGAATTTACAGAAAGAAATATACACTACCTCCTGTTCATTAACAAAACAAGCTATAATTTCAAGTGCTCCACATAATAATCGAGAGTGTTAATTAATGTTTTGAGACTAATTAGTAACTGCGATAATTATCACTAACTTTTTGAATATTACCCTTTTCTTTTTTGGAATTCAAGCACCATTTTTTTTT
>JAQICX010000044.1 GCA_027858345.1 Kiritimatiellia bacterium
CAAAAGCTAAAAAAGACGCTGATGCAAAAACAAAGAAAGAAGCTGAAGCTGCAAAACCAGCTGAAGTAAAAAAGGAAGCTCCAAAAGCTGAAGCTAAAAAAGAAGAGCCTAAAGCTGAGGAAAAAGAGAAAACTCCTAAAGCTGAAGCTAAAGAAGAAGCTAAAGTTGAGGTAAAAGAGGACGAACCAAAGGCTGAAGATAAAGTTGAAGAGAAAGCTCCAAATGAAGAAGTAAAGGACGCTCCAAAGGCTGAAGCTAAAAAGGAAGAACCTAAAGCTGAGGAAAAAGAGAAAACTCCTAAAGCTGAAGCTAAAGAAGAAGCTAAAGTTGAGGTAAAAGAGGATGCTCCAAAGGCTGAAGCTAAAAAGGAAGAACCTAAGGAAGAAGCACCAGCTGCTGAAGAAGTAAAAGAAGAAAAATAATTTAATATTAACATAAAGAATTAATGGAGAAGAAAATGGCAACAATTACAGCCTCATTAGTAAAAGAACTTCGTGATGCTACCAAAGTTAGTATGATGGAATGTAAAAGAGCTCTACAAGAAGCTGATGGCGATTTAGATGCTGCAATGAAATGTCTTCGAGAAAGAGGCATGGCAGTTGCGGCTAAAAAAGCAACAAGAACTGCAAACCAAGGTATGGTTTCATCTTCAGCATCTGAAGACGGAAAAACAGTTTCACTTGTTGAAGTAAACTGCGAAACAGACTTTGTAACAAGAAATCAGACATTTATTGATTTTGTGAAACTAGTTTCAGACAACGCTCTTGATACAGACGAGGATTTAAGCGTTGTTATGAAAGATGAGCTAACAGCAAAGATTGCTGAAATTGGCGAAAACATGAAAATCAAACGCAATATTCGTTACATTTCAACAGGTAACTGCTCAGTTGCTTCTTACATCCATTTAGGCGGAAAAGTTGGTGTTCTAGTTGAGCTTGATTGCGGTAAAGCAGAAACACAAGATGCTCCAGCTTTCAAAGAGCTGATCAAAGACATCACATTACATGTTGCGGCTATGGCTCCTAAGTATTTGAACTCTGACTCTGTTGACGCAGAAGAAATTGCTTCTGAAAGAGCAATCTATACAAAACAGGTTGAAGACAAGCCAGCAAACATCATTGACAAAATTGTTGATGGCAAAATGAATAAATTTTTCTCAGAAATCTGCTTGGTTAACCAAGGATTTGTTAAAGAGCCAAAGCAATCAATAACAGAATTACTTGAAGAAGTAGGAAAACAACTTGGTGACACAATTTCAATTGTTCGCTATGTTAGATTCCAACTAGGCACATAATTCATTGATTGTGATACACGGGGGCATTAGTCCCCGTTTTTTTTGGTCATCCGCATAAGAAAAGAGCGAATCAGTGCTTTCAAAACTTATATAAAAGAAGGGGAAAAGCATGAATAAGAAGCAACAACTGACAATAGTAACAATTATTACACTACTTCGAGCGCCACTTGTTCTGTTATTTTTAGCAGGTGCAATTATAAACTATTACAAGCCTTCTACCACCCTATTCTTTATATCCTTCATACTACTTATTATGTCAGCTGTCACAGACTTTTTTGACGGGTACTATGCAAGAAAATGGAAAGTTATCACCAACTTTGGACAACATGCTGACCCCCTAATGGACAAGCTACTTGTTGTCACTGCATATCCATTGATCACAGTTCTTGCGGCACTTAATGGAGAAATCAACCATAGTATATGTCTTTTGGTTCTTACAATTTTTATGATTGCCAGAGACCAATGGGTGACATTTTTACGTTCGATAGGCTCAATTTACAGCATTAGCGGTGCAGCACATTGGACAGGAAAAGTAAGAACCGCATTCAACTTTCCATTAGCCTGCCTAATCTTTTATTTTGAAGCAGCACCGGAAAACATTCAATTCTTTCCTGCAATCATAATATATGTTGGCGAAGCAATTGCAATTGCAATCAACATCCTATCAATCTTTGCATACACAATGCGTTATAAACCAGCAATTGATAAATCTCTAGAGATCATCGAGAAATAGTTTGTTTAGAGGTCAGCTTAGAGTGTCTCCTAATTCATTAGAATGTTTTTTCCCGAGCCGGAGCGACTCGGCTACAGACGTTCTACAATCAAATCAATGCTTTTTGGAGGTTTCACTGTAGCTGCGTCCCGTTGGCTCGGGCAATAAACGAAATTCCCATAATAATTAGGGCATCCTGTTTAATGTGAGAATGCCTGAGATTTTGCTATAAGACACTTTCGCCTTTAGCTCGCGGTCCCGCCTTGCGGGATCCCGCTCTGCGGGATACTTGTTGCATAGCAAAAGGTTAGGTATTATCGCATTACAGATTCATAAATTGTATTAAATTTATATTATAGTCCTTCTGCAAGCTTTTGATCTAAATGTGCAAAAAACCTTGCATTTTAGCATGCAAAAGAACGCACTAATATTTACCAATACGTTAGTTATGAATGAAACAGGATGCCCTAGATAATTGGTGCGAGGAGATTGCAGACATCTTCCATAACCACCTCAAATTTAGAACGTTGAACCCATTTATTATAATCAAGAGGAGTGCTTTCTCTCTTATCAAAAAGGACAACAGCTTTTAATTCATTCACAAATGACTCTGAATATATTACAGCGTTTGATTCATAGTTAAGAGTCAAACTCCTGACATCAAGATTTGAAGAACCTACAATGGCGACCTCATCATCAACAATCATTGCCTTTGCATGCATAAATGGCTCACCTCTTTCATAAATTCCTATGCCACATTCAAGCAATTCACTGTAGCGGCCCTTTGCAGCAAGTTCTGCATATTTGTGATTATTCTTCTTTGGTGTAATAATTTTCACATCAACACCAGTATTTCTGGCACTCTTAAGAGCCTGACTAATTTCAGGATTAGGCAAGAAATATGGAGTTACAATTATAATACTACTCTGAGCTTTGGTAATTGCCAAAAAGTATAGATCTGTCATAGGTGAACTATGTATCTCCGGACCTGTATTAATAAATCGAACAATTGAATCTCCATAGTGTTCTGATTCAACAAGATGAAGAGAGTTAAACAGTTCATCTGGCGAGTCATTGGTCATAAAAATCCAATCCCGCAGAAACTCAAACTGAAGCTCCATAACTCCAGGTCCCTTAATCATGAAATGATAATCTCTTATTGGTTCCAAATTCCAACGCGTAATGTTCTCCTTATGAAAATTTATTCCACCAAAAAAACCAATTTTTCCGTCAATAATTGCACTTTTTCTATGATTTCGAAGATTAATTTGTAACTGTTTTTTCCAAGGATTGGCTAATGTCCACCCTTCGATATGAAAATTTTCAACCTTTTTATACTTTCTAAAGAAGTGGGTGACATGAGCTTTGGTGGAGCCAAATGTGTCATACATCAGCCTGACAGTAACTCCCGCCTCAGCCTTTTTCTTTAAAGCTTCCATTAGTTTTACACCAATTTCATCTCGCTGAATAATAAATGATTGAATATGTATATGATGAACAGCACCATCAATTGCCTTGAACAGCTCCGGATAAAAATTGTCACCAGTTATCAAAGGAACAAGACCATTGTGTCCGACAACAGCAGTTTCCCTGTAGATTTTGCTCAGTGCATTATCAAACTCCCTACTGAATTCACTCGAGATTTCCTGTGCCTGTTGAGCTCTATACGATGTCAAGAAGTCAATCATCTTGACTCGTCGGTCTTCTGATGTATATTTAGAGTCTAAGAGCTGCTCAGTTAAATGTCTTCGAGTGAATCTCGCAAGATTAACTTTATTAACTCCAAAAGCAAAATACAAAAGTGCTCCAAAATATGGAATATTATATGTGATAATCAGCCATATCAGAACAGAAGATGTCTCTTTGCGAGAATACAATGCGTGAATGGTTACACCAATACAAAGTGCAATATGCACAAAGATACCAATTGATATGAGAGATTGATGCGAAAACATGTTATTTATTCCTTTTATACTTTGACATACAAGGTGAAACTTTGATATTTTAACCGTGTGTTATTTGAGTGCTTACATTTGCGAATTTCATAACACATGATGAAACCCAACTAACAATTGGCTAGACTTTAATAAATTTATAAAAAAAAAGCAAGAAAATGATTAAGTGAGATTAATATTTTATAACATACGCTATGGGACTGGCGGTAAATACAAACAAAAGCCCTGGAGTGGATATTTAGGATTCACACACGTAAATTTAGAGCAAATTTCAAATTTCATAAAAGACAATAAGCCCGATGTTGTTGGTCTTGTGGAAGTTGATCTTGGTTCATACAGATCAAAAGGTAAGAATCAGGCTGAAGAAATTGCTGAAATGATGGAACACTACCACACATTTAAAACTAAATATGCTGATAGTTCAATCATGCACAAATTTCCTGTGCTAAATAAGCAAGGCAATGCTTTTATATCTAAAGACTCTAAACAAAATGAGCAATTTCATTTTTTTGACAAAGGCATGAAACGCCTTGTGATTGAACTTGAGTGCGATGGAGTATCCATATGGCTTGTTCATTTGGCACTAAGTTTTAAGGCAAGACATTTGCAGCTGTCAACTTTATACTCAATGCTGGAAAAAAGAAGAAAAGAGAATAAACCAGTAATCGTGATGGGTGATTTTAACATATTTTTAGGAGTTAAGGAATTAAACCTTTTCTTACAGGCAACAGGATTGAAAAACCCATGTGCTGAAAATGATATTCTCACCTATCCAAGTTGGAGACCAAAAAGACAACTTGACTTCATTCTTCACACAGAAGACATAACGGTCACAAATATTCAAGCGGAACAAGTAATATTTTCAGACCATCTGCCGTTAATATGTGATATTGAAGTGAAAAAGGCTTTGCCATTAGTGGTAGGTGATAAGTAGGAAGTGATAAGTTTCTCATCCTCCTTCGCCTTTCAGGCTACAGCGGACAGGCAAGGGCTCGAAATTCGATTCTCTCATGGTTTGTTTTTTAGTCATGAGTCGTGAGTCGTGAGTCATAAAGAACGGAGTACCCCTCCGTCTCGCTTTGCGAGCCACCTCCCCCGTGTGTGCCGTAGCCCGGAACGGCGAAGGTTTATAAAAGCGGGAGGAGTTTCATTCTTCGCTTTGCAAGCTTCGCAGGACACGGTTGGCGGACAAGGGTTGAATTGCTTTTTCACCCTGTAGCGTCGGGCGTTGACCGACGAAAAAAGCGGGATAGCTTTGCTAGCCACGCAAAGAATGAAGTTTTTTAGGGGCTGAAAGCCCGTAATATCACAGCCTAGGGCACCTGTCGCGCCGTAGTCAGCTTGCTGCGAAGGAGGAACGCCCTAGGAAAATTATAAAAAGCAAAGCTCTTAACCTACCCACGGTAGTGTCTTAGCTAAAAACAAACATCTTCGAAGCAATTACCTGCCTCGCAGAGAAAACTGTGTACTGTACACGTAATCAAGGAACAATATGAAAACATTAAAGACAACAGGAATACTATTAGTATTGGCATTAACAGCAATAACATTTACTAGTTGCGGCGGTGGTGGTGGCGATGATCCCGAACCAACAGGTGTCATATACTCAAACAATTTTGATCAGAACTCAGTTGGAACATACACAGTTGGCATGCTGAATGCTGACTGGAACAGTCCAAGCTGGAGCGATGGCATCGCAGAAGGTCGAGTTTCTATTATTTCTGGTGGCGATGCATACTCCGGAAACTCAATGCAAATTTTATATCCACAAGGTCAAATAGGCAATACTAGCGGGGCTCTTTGGGAAATGAAACTAAATGGTTCATATAACGAGCTTTATTGTTCCTACAAGGTTAAGTTTGGCGAAAATCTTAATTTTGATTTTAGCAAGGGAGGCAAATTGCCAGGACTTGGAGGAGGCACAACTCCAACTGGTGGAGGAAAACCAACTGGCTATGATGGCTGGACAGCTAGAATCATGTGGCGAGAAGTTGGAGAGCTGTTTCAATACGTCTACTATCCTGATCAGGCAGGAATATATGGTGATTATATGGGCTGGGAAGTTCTTGCAACACCAGGTGTATGGCACGATATGAAAGTAAGAATTGTAATGAATTCACCGGGTGTTAGTAATGGAATATTAGAAGCATGGTTTGATGGTTTTCTAGTGCTGTCTCGAAACAATATAATGTATCGAAAAACTGATGCATTTGCTATAGATACCCTAGTGTTTAATACATTTTACGGTGGTGGTGATTCTTCATGGGCTCCATTTAAAAACGAATATATATACTTTGATAACTTCAGGATATACCAGTAAATGGCGGCCGCCTTCGCAGTGCCTACGGCGCGACAAGTTGCCATTAGTGCTAAGTGGGAAGTTGTAAGTAAAACAAGGTTAAGACTAAGGTTAAGATTGAGGTTAAGATAAAGATTAAGATAAAGATTAAGAGCTCGCTGTCGCGAGCGGAACAGCTAAAATCCTCCCCGATCTTGGTTTGTTTTAATCGTGATGAGTCCTTGGTCCTAGCGAACGGAATACCCCTCCGTCTCGCTTCGCGAGCCACCTCCTCCCGCTTTGCGGGACTAGCTAGAGCCGGGGAGGAGTTTTGGCGGACAAGGGTTGAATTGCGGTTTCTCGCAGAGGCGTGGAATTCGATCCTCTCATAATTGTTTGTTTTAGTCCAGAGTCGTGAGTCCTTAGTCCCAACGAGCTCGCTTTGCGAGTCCCGTAGGCGAAGTTTTTTAGGCAGAAAGTCCGTAATATTACAGCCTCGGTAAATATTAAATTGAAAATGCTATGATTTTGGGCAACTCTTGCCATTCGCACTTGACCTTTTGACACTATTTTTATAATATTCTCTACTTATGTGTATTAATGTAATAATAGTTGAAGGATTTAGATGGATTTTCCAGATCAGCGAAGGTGTTATTGATTATATGGCAGAAAAGAAATTTAAGAAATAGACATTTTATGAAATGGATGAAAGCAGAGATATAAGAATGGCAAAGCCAGGTGATTTTAAAATACATAAAGTTGCGAAGGGTACGAACGCAAGGTCGGGAACATTGACGACCGCACATGGAGAAATTGAAACGCCAGTGTTCATGCCCGTCGGCACTCAGGCTACGGTTAAAGCGATGTCACCAAAGGAGCTGCATGACTTGGATGTCAATATAATCCTTGGCAACACATATCATCTGAACATTCGTCCGGGGATGGAAATTATTGAAAATGCCGGCGGTTTACACAAGTTTATGGGGTGGAATAAGCCAATTTTGACAGATAGCGGCGGTTTTCAGGTTTTTAGTCTTGCCCAACTGAGGAAAATCAAAGATAATGGCGTTGAATTTAATTCCCACGTTGATGGCAGTAGAATTTTCCTTGGACCAGTTGAGGCAATGAACATCCAGAGAATTTTGGGTTCGGACATTGCAATGGTTTTTGACGAGTGCATCCCCTACCCGACAACATATGAATATGCAAGCAATGCCGTTGACAAAACATTGCAATGGGCAAAGGTTTGTCTAGAACAACCAAGAGCTGAGGGTCAGCTATATTTTGGCATTGTTCAGGGTGGTGAATATGAAGATTTAAGAGCCAAGTGTGCCAGAGAACTGGTTAAACTTGGATTTGACGGCTACGCAATTGGTGGTGTCAGCGTTGGAGAACCTGAAGATGTTCTGCTGAAGGGTGTCGACCATGGCATAAAAGAGCTGCCAGTTGAGAAGCCAAGATATTTGATGGGCGTTGGTGATTTGTATCAGATTGTTGAATCTGTTGCACGCGGAATTGACATGTTCGATTGCGTCATACCAACAAGAATTGCCAGAAATGGTTCTGCATTCACAATGAAAGGCAGAGTGCCGATAAAGGCTGGCAGATTTAAATTAGACACAACCCCTGTTGAAGAGGGCTGCACATGTTATACATGTCAGAACTTTACAAAGTCTTACATAAGGCATTTGCTCAATGCAGGGGAAATTTTGGGTGTACAGCTTTTGACTATACACAACATACATAGATATATGGACTTTATGAAGCAATTAAGAGAGTCAATTAAGAATGACTCTTTTGATGAATTTAGAGAAAATTGTAAAAATACATTGAAAGGTAAATAATATAATGAGTATTACACTATCAGCATTAAAAGTAATCGGAGATCAGGCATTTTTAGCGCAGGCTGCTGCACCACAACAAGGAGGAGGAGGAGGAGGAGGCAGTATGTTTACAGCTATGCTACCAATGATACTAATCTTTGGTATATTTTATTTTATGCTAATAAGACCTCAAAAAAGAAAAGAAAAAGAACGTAAAGAGGCTATCACTAAGTTAAAAACTGGTGAAAGGGTTCTATTTGCAGGCGGATTTATTGGACAAATTACAAATGTTAAAGAAACAACATTTATAATCAAAATTGCTGATAATACAAAAGTTGAAGTGTTAAAAAATGCTGTAGTCAAAGTTCTTGAAAAAGGCGAAAAGCTTGACGACGCTTCTTAATTTAAAAAGTAAATATAAATATAAAATCAATATAACCTGTATTATTCATAAACTTTGTAACGAAATAGCGTAGAGTGCTTAAAGTCAATGAGATAGTGCAGAATAACAGATGTAGGTTTATAAACATAAATCAAATTTGTTATTCAAACTAACTCTTTGAATTTGAGTGCAATACGTTATTGCAGTAGATTTTTATGAATAATTCAGGTGAAATTAAACGGAGAAAATTTATGCTTAAGAATTCACTATGGAAGTGGCTAGTACTAGTTTTACTTGTTGCCGGTTCTCTTGGAGTCGTTCTTCCAATTAAAGAAAAAGTTCAGCTTGGATTAGACCTTGAAGGTGGAACAAGTATTGTTGTTGAAATCGACGAAGCTAAACTTACAAAAGACATTATTAAAGAAAATCCTGAAATATCTAAAGTTGAGTTAAACGAGATCAAAACAGAGAGTCTAAAGGATGTACAGGCAAGAACTGTGGAAGTCATCAGAAACCGTGTTGACGGTTGTGGTATTGCTGAACCAATTATCTTTCCCTCACAAGCCAACAGAATCACCGTGCAATTACCAGGTGTTGGTGAAGAAAAAAGTAAAGAAGCCGAAGATAGCATCAAACAAGCTGCTTACCTTGAATTCAGAATTGCTCATGCTGACAACTCAAAACTTGTTTCAGAGTTGTTTGCAGAAGGTGCTGTACCTTCAGGATACAAAATCATCAACTCAGGCAGAGGTCCTGCATACGTAAGAACTAAAGAATATAAAGAGCTTGCAGGTCAAGACAATTATCTTTCTGACCTAAAGGAATTTCATGCTCCTCCAGGATATGACATGTTGCTCGAAAAAACAACTCTTCCAGAAGGTGGCGACTACTATACACCATCATTCATTCACAGAAGACTTGAAATGGATGGCAAAAACCTGGACACAGCTTTTGTTGGATTTGACCAGTTAAACAGACCTCAAATCAACCTTGAGTTCAATCCAAAAGGTGCAAAACAATTTGGAAACGTCACAAAAGATTATGCTCCTCGCGGCACAAGGAACCCATCAGACACTCCTCGCCAATTGGCAATTGTTCTTGACGGCACACTTTACAGTGCTCCAAGCATCAACGAAGGCATCTTTGGCGGCAAAGCTGTTATTACAGGATCTTTCTCTTTTGAAGAAGCAAGCAGACTTGCAAACATCCTAAGAGCTGGTTCACTTCCTGTACCAGTGAAAATCATTGAAAAACGTTCTGTGGCTCCAAGTCTTGGACAAGATTCAATTGACAGTGGTATCAAATCAATCATAATTGGCGGTGTCGCTGTTTTGTTATTCATGCTGCTTTACTATCACACATGTGGTCTTGTTGCAGACATTGCACTTATGTTGAACATTGTCATTCTGCCGCTAGGCATGATTATTGCAGCTGGTCTTCTAGGACTATTCAGCGGAAACAACTCTGGTGCAGGCGGAACAAGCTTGCCGGTGTTAACGCTTCCTGGTATTGCAGGTATCCTGTTAACCATTGGTATGGCTGTTGATGCAAACGTTCTGATTTTTGAAAGAATCAGGGAAGAGATGAAAACAGGCAAAGACTTGCTTTCATCAATTCTTACTGGTTATGACCGAGCATTCATCACAATCATGGATGCAAACATTACAACATTGCTTACTGCAATAATTCTTTTCATCTTTGGTTCTGGACCAATTAGAGGATTTGCAATCACACTTTCTGCTGGTATCATAGCAAGTATGTTCACAGCTCTAGTTATTGCTAAACTAATCCTGACTCTTCTTGTGGATAAAAACATCATTAAGAAACTTACCATGTTCACAATCATCAAGCCTGATACAAAAGTCGACTTTGTCAGCTTCAGAAAAGTTGCAGCAATATTCTCTATTGCAGTCATTGTTATCACATGGGCTATATTCCTAATGAACTCTTTCAAAGCTCCTGAAAAAGTGTTTGGTGTTGATTTTACAGGTGGAACAGCAGTTACATACGCTGTGGACAAAAAACTACCAGTTGCTGACATCAGAAATGCTCTTGAAGCAAAAGATCTTCAGAACATTCACGTTCAGTACCAGAGTGATCTGGAATCACCTGAAAAGCAGTTCCTATTGATCAAAGCATCAAGTGTTGTTGAAGACAGCGATTCAAGTGCAGGTGAAACCATCACAACAACTATTACTGAGCAATTTCCAGACAACAAATTTGAGCTTCTTCAAGAAGAACAAGTTGGTCCACAGATTGGTGCTGAACTAAAAGTTCGTGCTCTCAAAGCAATTATAATTGCTATGATTGGTATCATCCTCTACATCACTTGGCGTTTTGAATTTGGTTTTGCAGTTGGTGCTATTGTTGCTCTATTGCATGACGTGTTCTTCACTGTTGGTATATACTGCATCTTTGGAAAGCAGATCAGTCTGCCGATCATTGCCGCACTGTTAACCATTGTGGGTTACTCTGTTAATGACACCATTGTTGTATTTGACCGAATCAGAGAAGACCTAAGAGTGGATCGCAAAATGTCATTCAAAGAAATTTGTAATCTAAGTATCAATCAGACTCTTAGCAGAACTCTATTGACATCATTGACAACACTAATTGCTGTTGGTTCACTTCTAGTGCTTGGAGGTGGTGCAATCTTTGATTTTGCATTTGCTCTGTTCATAGGTATCATTGTCGGTACATATTCATCAATATTCGTGGCAACACCTGTTGTTCTTGCATTCTACAAGAACAAGAAACCTAATCTAGCAGAAAAAAATAAATAAGGCTGACTGTTTAATGTGAGAATGCCTGAGATTTTGTTATAAGACACTTTCTTAAGCTCGCGGTCCCGCCTTGCGGGATCCCGCTCTGCGGGATACTTGTTGCATAGCAAAAGGTCAGGTGTTATCACATTACAAATTCATAAAACAAATATAATTTTAACAAATTCATCTGCACGCTTTTTTGGCAAAAGTGGCGAAAACCCTTGCACTTTTAGCATATGTGCTATAGTTTAACACTTTACTAATATGCGTTTTATAAATTGAACAGGATGCCCTAAAAAATTTGCAATTAGGTAGTTGACATAAAAGCAAAAACGGGTATAATGATAAAAATATTGTACCCGTTTTTTATATACACAGGTACCATTAAGAATTTTTATGTCAAACAAATCCGTTCATAGAACGGACACTACATTATGAACAAACACGACTGATTGCACACAATGTAGAGTCGGCTCTGTGAGCCGAAATAAACCAGAGGATAACAATAAATAATGACCCCGAAAGTTATACAAGTAGGCAGTGGTGGATATGGCGAATTTTACCTCAACTATATTTTAGATGACACAAAACCATTCCCGGCAGAACTTGTGGCAGTAATCGACCCATTTGCAGACAAATCAAAGTGCTACGATAAACTCATTGAAAAAAAAATTCCGATTTTTGATTCCCTAGAAGAGTTCTACGTAGACAACAGAGCGGATTTAGCGATAATTGCCACCCCCATCCACCTGCACTCATCGCAATCATGCTACGCAATGGAACATGGTGCAGATGTCTTATGCGAAAAACCAATTTCTGGAACACTTGAAGATGCAATAAAAATGCAGGAGACTGCCAATAAAACAGGAAGAACACTTTCTATTGGCTATCAGCTGGCATTTGATCATGTAATTCAAGAGCTAAAAAGCAAAATACTTGCAGGCGACTTTGGCAAACCAACCAACTTTAAATGCTGTGTATGCTGGAAACGCACAATGTCATACTACACAAGAAACAACTGGGCAGGAAGAATCGCAACAGACTCAGGCATACAAGTTTTTGATAGTCCGCTGAATAATGCGACCGCTCACTATCTAAACATCATGTACTACCTTTCAGGTAAAGAGCAGACACAAAGCTCACAACCAACAGAAATAGAATCCGAAATCTACAGAGCCCACGATATTGAAAATTTTGACACAGCCTTCTTAAAAATCAAAACAGATGCTGATGTTGAAATATATTTTGCAACCTCACACGCAGTTGAATCAAATCGCGGTCCAGTCTTTGAGCTAGACTTTGAAAAAGCAAAAGTCACCTTTGAGGCACATCTGCCATATATACCTACAATAGAGTATAACGATGGCCGCCCAACAGAAACAATGGAAAAACTGGAGCAGAACAATCATAACAAACTCCTACAATCAATTGACAACATAAAAACCAGCAACAAATCACTATGCCCAATAGACTCCGCAATACCGCACCTGCGAACTGTCAATAAAATACAGGAAGACATCAGAATTGTCAACTTTCCAAGAGTCATAACAGAAAAAGAGTTATTAGACAATGACGACGAAGCCACATTTGTTACCGGATTAAAACAGGTAATGATTGAATGCTTCGAAAGAAATAAATTACCTTCGGAATTGAATATTATGTGGAGCACAACACCACGGAAACAAAAATTTTAAAGTTCGCAAATGTGCGAGTCGGATGAATAGCTCCCGCCTTCGCAGTTAGTCGCTCATGATTTTTTTAAGTCCAGAGGCGTGAGTCCTTAGTCCTAGTGAACGGAATACCCCTCCGTCTCGCTTCGCGAGCCACCTCCTCCCGCTTTGCGGAACTAGCTAGCTAGCCGGGGAGGAGTTTTGGCGGACGAGGTTTAGATTGCTGATACAACATCTGTAGCGTCGGGCGTTGACCGACGAAAAAAGTGGCTCGCTAGCTAGTAGTTTGGGGTCACCTCGGGGCTTGCCCCCGTGGAGCCATGATTGGCGGCAACGCCCTAAATAAATATAGCAGAGCAAAGCTCTTACCTACCCACGGTAGTGTCTTAACTAAAAACAAATATCTGCGAAGCAATTCCCGGCCTCACAGAGAAAAACTATATACTGTACACTGTAAACTGTACACTATTTAAGGAAAACAAAATGAAAACAGTAGAATTCAAACAAAATTTAGAATTAAATAACGATTATGAAGTAATTGTTGTCGGTGGTGGACCAGCAGGCTGTACAGCAGCCGCAGCCGCAGCTCGCGAGGGTGCAAAAACTTTGTTGATTGAAGCAACCGGTGCACTTGGCGGCATGGGAACATCAGGACTAGTTCCAGCATGGTGCCCGTTCACCGACTATGAAAAAATCATCTATCGCGGTATGGGTGAAAAAGTCTTAAGAACGTGCATTGCCGGCATGCCTCATGTGAAAGAAGATCACCTCAACTGGACACCAATCGATCCGGAACTACTAAAAAGAATTTATGATGACCTTGTCACTGAAAACGGTGCAGAAGTTCTATTCAACTCAATGCTTTCAGCAGTAAACACCGACGACAACGGCAGCGTTGAGAGCATCGTTATTGCAAATAAAGCAGGTCTGACTGCTTACAAAGCCGATGTCTATATCGACTGCTCCGGCGATGCCGACTTGGCAGTCTGGGCTGGTGCAGAATATGAACAAGGCGACGAAGAAGGAGATCTTCAGGCTACGACTCACTGTTTTATGCTGGCAAACGTTGATGACTATGCATACATATATGGAGAGAGGCTGCATGCAGGTAACCCTAATAGCCCAATTCATGCAATTTATGGTGAAGGCAAATATCCGCTTATTTCAGATACTCATAGCTGCAACAACCAGATAGTTCCAGGAGTTGTCGGTTTTAATGCAGGACACATCTGGGATGTGGACAACACAAAACCAAAAACAGTCTCAAATGCATTAATCCAAGGCAGAAAAATTGCTTATGAATTCCAAAAAGCACTTGCCGAATATGCACCAGCTGCATTCTCAAATGCAAAAATTGTTGCTACCGGTGCCCTACTTGGAGTCAGAGAAACCCGCAGAATTATTGGCGATTACTATCTTACAGCAGCAGAGCTGATGGAATTCAAATCGTTTGATGATGAGATATGTAGAAATTCATATTTTATTGATGTACACCGTAGAAAATCAAAAAGAATGGGCAGTACATTCAGATTCCCGCAAGGCAAAAGTCACGGACTTCCATATCGCTGCTTAGTTCCCAAAGGAATAAAAAATGTACTTGTTGCAGGACGCTCAATCTCAACAGACAGGGAGGCACAGGGAAGTACAAGAGTTATGCCGGTTTGTCTTGCAATGGGTGAAGCAGCCGGTATCGCCGCCAAAATGGCTGCAAGAGAAAACAGCGGCGATGTCCATGCTGTCAATACCAATGCTCTACGCGACAAACTCAAAGAACACGGCGCATATTTACCGTAAGCTGGCAAATTAAGGTTAAGATTAAGGTTAAGGTTAAGAGCTGGCAAAGCCAGCAGAGGCAAATCAAGATTAAGATAAAGGTTAAGATTAAGAGCTCACTGTCGCGAGCAGTGAGAAGAATAGAGAAGCAATTGAGAAACATGCTTCCGCCTTCGCCGTTCTGGACAAGCCGGTGTGACAGGTCGCTCATAGTTTGTTTTTTATTCATTCGTCATGAGTCGGGAGTCATGAGTCCCAATTAGCTAACGTTGCTATTTATAGCCATGACAAGTACGTTTCCATGGATCTGGATATGATCCACACCTCTCTAATAAAACCAAAACGCAAAAACATTCGTGAAGCGATGAGCGAACTAGATTTTATTGAAGATGGTCGTTACTTTAAACATGGTGATACAGATCTATTCGTCGAGTTTCCTGATGTACCCGGCCAGCCGTAGAAGTAACTGAAGCCTTTGCAAACCGCATCTCTCTTATTGTTAACCTATTTTCGGTTGGACATAACTAAGTACGCTTGAGGACACGCCTTGGTGAGCCTCGCTATAGCAGAAATGTGCTATTTTACATTTGATTTGAAAATTGGCGACTGTAGCGGCGGGCGCTGACCGCCGAATTATGATAATCAACCGAAAAATCAAGGTTTTTTCAACCCAAAATATATAAGTTGCATTTTTTTTTAAAAACTATATAATTGAAAAGTCAGAAAGAACACATTGTAAAACTGATTGGTCTGCAACTTAAAAAATACATTTATTTGCCAGGATTGCAGTATCGCATTCAAAAGTGAATGAATCACCTTTGATACTATTAGTAAAATGTGAATTATTTTACGAACATTCGTATAATAATCGTTGATTAAGAAGATCAATGGGCGCTTATAGGCGTCATGATAAAGGTTCACACAAACAAAAGGAAACTTGTTATGTTATACACAATCGCGGTTGTTCTAGTTTTGCTTTGGTTAGTCGGGATGGTATCGTCATTCACTATCCACGGATTTATCCACGTTCTGCTGGTTCTCGCCATCATCATAGTCTTATTACGTATCATTAGCGGGCGTAAACCGCTTTAACTTTATATTTAAGGAGTATTAGATATGAACAAAATTATTTCATTAGCACTTTTAGTTATAGGCATTGTGCTAATCATCTGGGGTGTCAGTGCATCGGATTCATTCAGTTCCGATATGTCACGGATTTTCACGGGATCACCGAGCAACAAGGCCGTATGGCTTCTCATTCCCGGAATAGCTTCAACCATTGTCGGGCTTTTCGGTCTGATTCGTGGTTCAAAATAATATTAAAGTTGTATATTAAAATCAATAAACGGGTGTGCTTATTTTTTGACCGACATGGACAAAGAATCTGCACACTCGTTATTTTAGCAAATATATTAAATTTTTATCATGCCTGTCTTCATAAGAAAAAACGGGGAAATTTACAGCAATTTTTTGAGTCGTTCCGGCACGGAAAATTCGAGTAATTAGTTGATGAAAAAGAGAAAAAAACAAAACCTCAAAAAAAACATTGAAATGTTTTCCGAACTTTGTTTTAATTATCACACAAAGTAATCTTTCGGCATTGCATAACTGACATGGCGAAGCTGTAATAAAAAGCAATTAGCTTTTAGTTTGCAGTTAAAGTATCTGACGAAGCCTTGGCGAAGACCGATTGCAAACAGGACAAATAACAAAATAAAATATAACAATTGTTTTTATTCTGTCAAATTGCTAGAATACAAACAATAGAGTTTATAAAACAAAGTGCCAGAATGATATTTTTTACCGCACCGCAATAAAATGATTGCTTAAGCATAGTGCACACATTAGCTTACCAAAGAGTAGAGTTTTTGCCGACTCACTTCGGGCTTATTAACAAAAAAAATTACGAAATTTGAATTTTCTAAAAAGGAGATTAAAACATATGGACGGAAGAAGTCTTACACCTCAAGAAGTTAAACTGAAACAGTTACAGGACGTAATGCCGGAAGTTTTCAGCGAAGGCAAAGTGGATTTTGAACGTTTAAAAGCTACGCTTGGAGAAGATATTAATTTCAGCAACGAGCGCTATGTTTTAAATTGGGCCGGTAAAAGCGATGCTTTTAAAGTCATGCAAACGCCATCTACCAAAACATTGATTCCTACAAAAGACGAATCCGTTGATTTTGATACAACCGAAAACATCTTTATTGAAGGTGAAAACCTTGAAGTGCTGAAAGTACTACAAAAAAGCTACTTCGGCAAAATTAAAATGATCTACATTGACCCTCCGTATAACACTGGAAACGATTCTTTTATATATCCTGACAAATTTTCTGAAACCAAAGACGAATACCAGAAGCGAGTTGGAGATAAGGATGAAGAAGGCTACATGACCAAAGACGGCATGTTTAAAAAGAATAGCAAGGAAAATGGTCAATACCACAGCAACTGGCTGAATATGATGTACCCACGTATTTTTTTAGCTAAAAACCTTTTGAAACAAGACGGTGTTATTTTTATCTCTATTGATGATAATGAGGTTCACAATCTTCGTATGATAATGAATGAAGTTTTTGGAGAAGAAAACTTCATGGCAAACATTGTTTGGGAGAAAAGATTCACTAGAAGTAATAATTCAAAAACATTTGCTACATTAACTGAGCACATTCTTTGTTATAGAAAAACGCCATTTCTTTTTGAGTTAAAAGCACCAAGAGATGAGAAAGCCGATTCAACTTATAGCAACCCAGACAATGACCAAAGAGGAATTTGGACAAGTGTTTCTTATGTAAATCCTGCTAGCAAGGAAAAACGTCCCAATTTGTCATATGAATTAATTAACCCATTTACAAATGAAAAAGTAATTCACCCCACCAATGCGTGGAAATATGAAAAAGAAAAATACCTACTTCACCAAAAAGAAAATAGACTTTACTGGGGACAGAATGGTAATAATACTTACCCCAGATTAAAGAGATTTCTTTCCGAAATGAATGATAAAATGGTACCTGTTAATTTTTGGAACCGACAAGCTGCTGGCACCACTGATGAAGCTAGCAAACAGCTTGATGAGCTAATGGAAGGGAAACTTTTTGATTTTCCGAAACCTCATACACTTATTTTAAAAGCAATGGGAATTGGAATGACAAAAGATGATATCATCCTCGATTTCTTCGCAGGTTCAGGAACAACTGCACAAGCAGTAATAGAACTTAATAAAAAAGATAACGGAAATAGAAAGTTTATTTGTGTGCAGCTTCCAGAACTTACAGATGAAAAATCAGAAGCCTTCAAAGCTGGCTATAAAACAATAGCTGAGATTTCAAAAGAACGTATCCGTAGGGCTTCCAATAAAATCAATGAGGATTTAGGATTGAAGATTGAAGATTTAAATAAAAAAATTGAGGATTTAAATGGACAACTACCAACAGATGAGAACAAAGCAGAAATTGAAAAACTTAAAATAAAAGTTGAGCAATTAAAATCGCAAGATTTAGGTTTCAAAGTTCTCAAACTTTCCGACAGTAATTTTAAACAATGGCAACAGCTAGAGGGCAAAGACCTGTCCGACCGTCAGGCGGGTGCAAAAGCATTGGAAGAGCAAATGCAACTGTTTGTAGACCCTATTTCCGAAAATGCTACTATTGAAAATATGGTGTATGAGCTGTTGCTGAAAAGTGGTAAAAGCCTTACCTCAACCATCGAACATAAAAACAATTATTTCTGCATAAACACTAATGAAGTAATTCTGATGCTTGAAAAAGCAAGTCAGGAGATTATCGATGCTGTATTACAGGAAAAGCCAAAAAAAGTAATTGCACTAGACCGCTTGTTTAAAGAAAACGACCAGTTAAAGACAAATACTGCACTACAAATGCGTGATGCTGATATTGAATTTAAAACCATATAGGATAAGCTATGGATAAAGGCGAAATAATAATTTATCAAACAGAGAGTGGACAAACAAAACTCGAAGTTAATATTAAAGATGAAACAGTTTGGCTCACACAAGAACAGATGGCTTTACTTTTTGGGAAAGCTCGAAGTACTATTACCGAACATATTGGCAATATTTTCAAAGAAGCGGAATTATATGAAAAAGAGGTAAGTCGGAATTTCCGACATACCACTCAGCACGGTGCTATGCAAGGGCAAACACAAACAAAAGATGTTAAATACTATAATCTTGATGTCATAATTTCGGTTGGTTACAGAGTGAAATCGCAACAAGGCACTCAATTCCGAATTTGGGCAACACAACGATTAAAAGAGTATATTGTCAAAGGCTTTGCCTTAAATGACGACCGTTTTAAAACTGGAAATTCAATGAATTATTTCAACGAATTACAGGA
>JAQICX010000193.1 GCA_027858345.1 Kiritimatiellia bacterium
AGGACATTATCGCTCCCATTTTTGCAATACAATACTGATTTGCAGATTTTAAGGTAGCACAACCTTCAAGGTTGTAGGCGTTTCTCACTTGCATACGACCAGCGGGAGTACAGCTGGAGCTTGCGACAGAAATAAAGCGAAGCGTAATGACCTAACCTGGAAGCGTGCGTTACCTCAAACACACCTGCAACGAAGATCGTTGCGTTACCCTAAACAATTGTTAAAACTCTTCTCTTTTTTTCTTTTAATAATCTGCGTTAATCTGCGTAATCTGTGGATAACTTCTTTTGGTTGCGGCTAAGCCGCGCTATGCCTCTTTGTGGTTAAAAATCTTTTTTCTCTGCGCTCTCTGTGCCTTCCTGTCGCGCCGTAGTCAGCTTGCTGCGAAGGAGGATGCCTTCGTGCGAGGATCTTTTTTGGTTGCGGCTATGCCGCACTAAGCATTATCTGATTTTATACTTTTTGATAAAAAAATCTGCATAACTTTTGGAGTGAAGAACTATTCATTTTTTTCATCATCCACATTTCCGCAATGCGTTTGGTTAAGAACCCCATAGTAGGAAATGAATGCGCTAAAAACAAAATATTATGAAGCCTGATTTTTTTCTGAATTATAAGTGCCCATTCATTTATCATCTCTCCTGAGCCCTCGCCAACGATGCTTGCGCCAAAAACTTTACCAAAAGAATTTGTAAAGACCTTAACAAAGCCAACATCGACATTTTCAGCAATTGCAGCACCGTAATCCTCATATTTTGCAATATGAGTTTCATACTTAATCCCTTTTTTCTTAAGATCTTCTTCTCTCATTCCGACGTATGAAACTTGAGGTTCTGTAAAAACTGTCCATGGAATAACATAATTTTTATACTGGAACATTGCAAAAGGGCTTACAGCATTCATAATTGCAAACATGCCCTGATGCATTGCAGCGTGAGAAAGCATAACCCCGCCATTGCAGTCTCCAACAGCATAAATATGTTTAACAGAAGTTCTGTATTTCGAATCAACCTCAATGGCTCGTTTGTTGTGTTTGACACCTGCATTTTCAAGTTTCAGTCCATCAAGTTCAACTTTCCTTCCTGCCGCCATCAGTAATTTCTCAGACTTAATACAAAGTCCATCCTCTGTGCGTAAAACTATTTCATTATCCTCATTACTTAGACTTGTTATTTTTCTTGAATTATAAACATCGATACCTTCTTTCTTGAAGACATCTTCAAGTAAGTCACCTGCTTCTTTGTCACCAAGAGGAATGAGGAAAGGATCCATCTGTACAATGGTGCACTTAGTGCCAAGTCTGGTGAATGCCTGAGCCATCTCACTGCCGATTGCTCCACCACCAATTATCGTCATGCTTTTAGGGACTTCAGTTAAATTAAAGACGTTTGAATTAGTAAGGATATCTATATTAGAAATGCCATCAATTGGTGGCACCATAGGCTCAGTACCTGTTGCAATAAATATCTTTTGTGCAGTGATAGATTTATCTCCAAGACTGACCGTATGCGAATCGACAAAGCTTGCGGATCCCTCACTTAACATAAGGGTCACCTTTTCAAACATTTTCAATGTCTTTTTGTTGGAAATGTATTCTAAATAACCAGCTATTTTAGAGAAAGGAGGCTTGATGTCCGGTAATTCTCCATCCATTAATCCCATTTCTTTGAGTTTTGATAACGAATTTCTGTACTTAGAAATTCTAAGCAGAGATTTGCTGGGTATGCACCCTACATTCATACATTCTCCACCAATTTTATTTTTTTCAATAGCACAAACTTTTAGTCCCATCTCCGACCCCATTACAGAGACAGCCATTCCTGCAGGGCCTAACCCGATGCAAATTAAATCAAAATCATACTTCATGTCTTTTTCCTCTTTGTTGAGTTTTATCAGATAACAACTATTTCTCCAAAGTTAACAGTATTATATGGTGTTTTGTGGAAAATGCAACTTTTATTTTTTTAATAAATTAAAAGATCTCAAATTTTCGGTTGCAGGTACTTTTCCTCTTAGCCACGGATAAACACGGATTTTCACGGATAAATTAAGAGAGTTTGTCGCCTCTTTGAATCGCAACTGCATTGCTGGAGAATCATAGCAAAGTTCCTGTTGAATGGGGTTAGCTGACTACGTCAGCAGTGTTACGTGATAAGTGATAAGTTTTTTAAGAAAACGTGGAATTAGACTCGCTAATGGTCTTTTTTTTTTAGTCCAGAGTCGTTGGTCTTTAGTCCTAATGTTTGTTAGTCCGTGGCTGATTAAAAAAAACATAGCCATTTAACTCCTTCGCTTTTCAGTTGGAGATAAATATATACGTTTGAGCCAATAAAATTAGCAGAAAACACATTTTAGATCACCAAACGGGTGATAAAGTTGAAAAATATTATTTTATGGCAATGAGGACATTGCCGCTCCCGTTTTTCCAAGACAACGGTTGTTTGCATGCTGGGAGCGACAACGTCCTCGTTGTCATAACTACGTCCAACCGAAAAATGAAGGTTTAACTTAAAATCTAATGGAAAATATTGATTGTTTTTATTGTATAGTGTATTATAGTATTTTTTAATAACTAAAATGGTAGGGAATTATGATGAAAATGAGAAATATGGTATTGACGGTGGTAGTTCTTGCAACTACATTCTGTGGAAGTTTTAACTTGTTTGCCGACGTAACGTTGCCTGCAATTTTTTCTGACAATATGGTGTTACAACGCAATATTAAAATTCCCGTATGGGGATTGGCAACGCCCGGAGAAGAGGTTACAGTTACTCTTGGAGGCGATAGTGCAAAAGTAAAAGCGGATGCTGATGGTTATTGGCGTGTTGACTTGAGAAAACGTGCCGCATCAAATGAACCACAGGCGATGGTTGTCAAAGGTAAAAATACCATAACTGTTTCTAATCTTTTAATAGGTGATGTATGGATTTGTTCAGGTCAGTCAAATATGGCAATGACTGTTGGACGTTGCAAGGATGTGGAAACTGAACTGAAAAATTCTGATTTTCCTGAAATTCGTCATTTTAGAGTTGCGAGTAGGATACAATTTGTTCCCGCAAATGATGTGGGTGGAAGTTGGGCAGTTGCATCGCCTAAAACAGTTGCCGGTTGGACTGCTGTCGGATTCTTTTTTGCACGGGATCTTTACAAAGAGTTGAATGTTCCTGTTGGTCTAATTAATACTTCATGGGGTGGTACAAGAGTTGAGGCTTGGATTAGCAGACCTGCATATTCCAAGATGGGTGGATCATCAGCTGATATTGCAAAACTTGATGAATTAAAAGATACTGTAGTAGGGTCAAAAAAGGAGTATGCAAAAAGTGTGAATGCTTTCAAGGAAGCATACAGTAAGCTTGAATCATTAGAGAAGGATCAGGCTCATATTGAAAAGTATTCCAATCCAAAACTTGATGATAGTGGCTGGAAGGAAATTGTTGTACCTGGAAACTGGGAATCAAATGGACATCCTGGTCTTGATGGTGAGGTCTGGTATCGCCGTACAATTAAAATTCCCGAGACTTGGACTGGCAAAGATCTTGCGTTAGAGCTTGGACCTGTTGATGAAATTGACACAGTATACTTCAATGCAGTATTTGTTGATGGAATGGGAAGTGTCAAGCCTTTGAATACTGACTCTTGGAATAAGTCTCGCAAGTATGTTGTTCCTGGTGAACTAGTCAAATCTGGGGATGCAGTTATTGCTATGCGTATTGTTGACCAAGCCGGAGAAGGTGGTCCATGGGGAGGTAAAAATGGTGAAATTTTTATTGTTCCAGTTGACAAGAAGGATGATTTGAATTCTCGAATTGCTCTGTCAGGAAAGTGGCGTTATGATATTGCACTTGAGTTACCAAAGAAACCTGCATCAAAAACAAGTCCAAATACAGCTACTGTTTTATTTAATGGCATGGTTAATGGACTTATTCCTTATGGTATTAAGGGGGCTATTTGGTATCAGGGTGAATCAAATGCTGGTAATGCATATATCTATAGAGAGAGATTTCCTGCTATGATATCAGATTGGAGAGAGCGCTGGGGACAAGGAGACTTTCCTTTCTTATGGGTACAGTTGGCTAACTTTAGAGCAGCGCCTACTGCTCCTGAAAATAGTAGTTGGCCTGTTGTAAGAGAATCTCAAAACAAGACACTTGCCTTGCCAAATACTGGGACTGCGTTAGCTATTGATATTGGTGACGCCAAAGATATTCATCCAAAGAATAAGCAGGATCTTGGTGAGAGAATGGCACTTGCTGCTCGCAAAGTTGCATATGGTGAAGATATTGTTTACTCAGGACCGACTTATAAGTCAATGAAAGTTGATGGTAATAAGATTATACTCAAATTTGATAATATAGGCAGTGGATTAGCGGCAAAAGATGGTGGGTTAAAGCAGTTTGCAATTGCAGGTGCTGATAAACAGTTTGTATGGGCTGATGCGGTAATCGTTGGAGATACTGTAGTTGTTAGTTCTGAAACGGTTGCTGAACCAGTTGCTGTAAGATATGCCTGGGCGATCAATCCGGAAGGTTGTAATTTATATAATAAGGAAGATCTTCCTGCTAGTCCATTTAGAACTGATGATTGGAAGGTCAGAACTCAGCCAGCGAAATAAAGGTTAAGATTAAGGTAAAGGTTGAGATGGCTCACGCTGTTCACCGAGTTAAGAGAGGCTATCTACTCGTTTAATCGAAAGATCCGTCCAATCTGTCCAATCCGTCCGATTGAATGGTGCTTTTGACAGAACTACCATAAACTAGGAAAATGATATAATGAAAATACTAAATTTCGGATCATTAAACATTGATTACGTTTATTCTGTAGATCACTTTGTTCAACCAGGGGAGACACTGGCTTCAAATTGTTTTGATGTATTTCCTGGCGGCAAGGGATTTAATCAGACCATTGCCCTTGCACGAGCAGGGGCTACTGTCTTTCATGCTGGTTGCATTGGAGGAGAAGGAATGTTCTTAAAAGAGCTTCTTGAAAAAGAAAATGTATCTACTGAATTTATCAAGACTGTCGATGTCGCCAACGGACATGCTATTATTCAGGTGGACTCAAATGGCGAAAATTCTATTATTCTGTTTGGTGGTGCAAACCAGCAGAATAGTCTAGAGTTTATCGATGAAGTTTTGTCTGACTTTGGAGCAGGGGATGTTTTATTGATTCAGAATGAGATTAACAATACTGCTGAGTTGATTGCAAAAGCAAAAACTAAAGGATTGTATATCGTGTTTAATCCTGCTCCTATGACTGATGCTGTTTTGGGTTATCCTTTAGAGTTGGTCGATCTCTTTGTTGTAAATGAAACAGAGGCTGCTGCAATTACGGAAAAAACATCGTTTGAAGATATGAAAAAGGTGATGAGAACTCGCTTTGCTGATGCTGCAACAATATTTACATTGGGTGCAAATGGTTCTGTTTTCCAATGTGGTGATGTCGAGTGTGTCTGCGATGCAATTGATGTTGGATCTGTTGTTGATACAACTGCTGCTGGAGATACATTTATTGGTTATTTTCTTGCTTTACGTGCTAAGGGTCAGAGGGTTGATGAATGTCTAAAGGGTGCAAGCAAGGCTTCTGGTATTGCTGTAAGTCGTAAAGGTGCTTCTTCATCCATTCCATATTTAAATGAGTTGTAGGTGTGATGCCTGATGAACATATAAAATATTTTGATGCACATTGTCATTTGCAGGACCCTAAATTTGGCAATGATATTAGCAATGTTGTGATGCAGATGAGGAATAGTTCCGTATCCAATGTTGTCTGCAATGGCACTTCCGAGAAAGACTGGGTGGATGTAAAAGAAATTGCTTCAAAGTATGATGAGGTCTTGCCCGCTTATGGAATTCATCCCTGGTATTTAAAAGATGTTTCAGATGATTGGAAAGATAAGCTGGTTTGCTATATTGAATCTCATGATTATTCATCTGTCGGCGAGACAGGACTTGATAAAAATGTATCTGATGGATCTTCGTATGAGCTGCAAAAGAAAATGCTTTGTGAACATTTAGAGATTGCTAATAAGCTTTCTAAGCCTATCTCTTTACATTGTGTGAAATCTTGGGGATTATTGATGGAGTCAATAAACAGTTGCTCAAAGATTGATGTTCCTATTGTTTTTCACTCCTTTTCAGGTTCAAAAGATGTTATGAAGCAGTTAACAAAGCATAATGCATATTTCTCTTTTTCTGGAACGATAACTCAACACAATAATAGAAAAGCAAGAGATGTGCTTTTAGATGTTCCCTTGGATCGCCTGCTTATAGAGACCGATTCTCCAGACCTTTTGCCGGATAGACAACTGCTGATTGCCAATGGCATTTCAGAACTCCAATGTAATTCACCTTCAAATGTTGTGTTGATTGCTGATTTTATTGCTAAAGAGCTTAATATGCCACCCGCAGAATTGCTCGCTAGGCTTGAAAGTAATTTCAGGAAAGTCTTTTTACCCAACAAAATTTCTGATTGATGAGATATTGTTATGTAAAATAATAGTTTATTATAACAATGTTTGTCATGTCGTCCTCCTTGATCTTCCTCTTCGTTCTGCTAAATAGTCAAGATGCGGTCGAGACTACGGCTCGGCAGGCAAGCAGGTGACTTGTTTTGGGAAAACCAGCTTGCTGAGGCTTCTTTCTCTAATGAGAAAAATAGAAAGGAGCAACGAGCGAAGTGAGAGCCATGGCTTTCCAAATTTAACCGAAAAAAATGTATCAACCGAAAAATCAAGGACACTTTTATACACAAATTAAGAGTTGCATTTTTTGGTAAAACACAATATAATATCACTATTAATTGCTATAAACGGATTGGTTGAAAGCTTATTCTAACAACAATTATACCACTCAGAGGAGAACATTCGCCTTTGAAATTATTTAAACATTCAAAAGACATTATTATACGAATGCTCGTCTAATAATTGTTAGACAGGATAAACATATATGAAGAACATCCTTGACGATAGGGCAGTCGAGTACGAACTGCTGCATGGACGCTGCAAGTTCTGTTGCGATTTCGTAGACATTGAATCCATATCAGGTAAGTCTGTGCTTGATATCGGTTGTGGCTTTGGGTGGTTTGATTTGTTTGCCCTCAGGCACTCTCCCTCCCGGGTCGTCGGAATAGAACCGCAAGCACTTGATCTAGATGCGGCACGACAGTCCGTCAATGATCCACGCATAGTCTACCAAGAAGGTAGTGCGCTGAATCTCCCTTTTGATTCTGATAGCTTCGACACTGTGGTCTGTTGGGATGTTATAGAGCACCTTCCCAAGATGTCAGAATCTACGTTCTTCAAGGAAGTGTACCGTGTACTCCGCCCGTCAGGAGAGTTATACATCTCAACTCCATACCGCTCTTTTCTGTCTACAGTGTTTGATCCGGCTTGGTGGTTAATAGGACATCGACACTACACGACAGCAAGACTTGTCGCTCTTGCCGAGGATGCAGGATTAACGGTGCCATACTCAACAATCAGAGGTAGTATATTCGAGATAGCTGGGCTCTGGAACATGTATATCTGTAAGTGGGTTTTCCGCCGACAACCTATGTTTCATAGTTTTTTCGAAAAGAAGGAGGATGCCGAACACCAACGTGAAGGTTTTATGACTCTTTTCCTGAAAGCAATAAAGCCGAACAAAGCTTTGAACACGACGCTTGACAGTGAGCCTGAAGGCTGATGTTGGACGTTCTATCTTTTTGAGGTCACCTCGGGGCTTGCCCCCGTGGAGCCATGATTGGTGGCAACGCCCTAGGAAATAAACAATGGCTCTGCCATTCTTTAATTCCGCTGACAGCATGTCAGCCATTCAAAATTGAATGTTGGACGTTCCATGCTTCGCTTCGCTATGCAGGATACAGTCGATGTTCGACCTGTCGAACCGTCTTGTCCGCCGTCTTGTCACGCCGTGGGCACTGCGAAGGCGGAAGCCCGGAAAGGCGAAGGAGGATTTTATAATCGTTTGTTTTTTCGATCATTTCTAAACGTTCTATTATAAACAATTTCCAACACAATTTTACGCATGTCAACTTTTCATGATAATGAGGATCCCGCATGCCGGGACTCCCAAACCTGCAAATCAACCTTAGTCCGCCAAAGCTCCTCCCACTTTTAGGGGAGGTGGCCGAGGAACGAGGACGGAGGGGGTCTTCATTTAATATTGGATGTTGGACGTTCTTAATCCATTTTCCCTTGCGATCTTCGTGCCTCTGTGCGAGAATCTCTTTTGGTTGCCTGCCTGTTCGTGTACTCACGCAGACAGGCGGCTTGACCGCCGTATGCCTTTCGTGGTAAAAATTCTTTTGTCTTTATCCGTGAAGATCAGTGTTAATCTGTGGCTAAGAGAAAAAAAGGACCTCCAACCTAAAAATCAAAGAAGTTCTATGATTTGCAATATACTGAATTGACATATCCCCATGTATTGCTGTATACTTTCCTGTTAATAAACGATTTTGGGATTTTAAGGGGATTGGATTAGTTTAGATAGAGGATTGTTTTGGATATATAATGGATGTAGAGAATGCACAACTGGATAAAATATTAGAGCTGGGCGAAGGTCAGTTTATTGAATTCAAGGAATCTCTTGATAAAAATTTGTCAAAAGAGATTGTTGCTTTTGCAAATGCATCTGGTGGTAGTGTTTTTTTAGGTATTAGTGATTCAAAAGCTGGTACAGGTATTAAAAGGGTTACAGATGCATGTAAGAATAATGGGAATAGTTTTAAGTATAACTTTTCTGATGCATTTAGTTTTACTATCTATTCAAATAATGTTTCAGACAAAGAAACAACCGAGCTAGAAAACGACCTAGAAGCCGAGCAAACAAGACATGTTCCTAAAGATGTCGCAGATAATGTCGTAGAAAAACGGCTTAATGAAATATTGGAATTATTAAAAAAAGATAGAAATATAAGTGCATTTAAAATTGCAAAAAAACTAAATGTTAGCGCAAGAACTATTCAGCGAGATATTGAGAAATTAACTAAAGCAGCTAAAATTAAACGTGTAGGACCCGATAAAGGTGGATATTGGAAGGTATTGTCTTTGAAGGGAAATGAATAATTTGAAATTTGTTAAAACTTTGCATGTTGGTGCTCCAAATATTGGAGAGAGATGAACTAATGGCTAAATTTCATAATAATGTTAGGGCTGGAAGATATTTTTGGCCGGGCTGTCACAAAATGGAGCCATATTGTTCTTTGCAGCCAAACGCTGGAATGATGCTCCCAGTTAAAGAAGAAGTTGCAAAAAGATTATTGGTCTTCCCGACAGGCAGTTCTTTAAATGAAAAATATAATCAAGCAAATTTATAATATATTAAATAATGAATAGAATCTATTATTTTTATTTTACTAGATATATAGTGAAAGTTAATGTCAAAACATAAATGGAATTTTATAATGGGTGATTTAAAACATTTAGAACAATTAGAAGCTGAGGCTATTTATATTATGCGTGAAGTGGCCGCAGAATGTGAGAGACCTGTTATGCTATATTCAATTGGTAAGGATAGTTCGGTGATGTTGCATTTGGCTATAAAAGCATTCTATCCTGAAAAGCCACCGTTTCCATTTATGCATATAGATACGACATGGAAATTTAAGGAAATGATTGAGTTTAGAGAAAAAAGAGCCATGGAGTTGGGTATTGAAATGCTTGTTTATACAAATATGGATGGTGTAGAACAGGGAATAAATCCTTTTGATCATGGAGCCAGTTATACAGACATTATGAAAACTCAGGCACTAAAAGATGGTTTGAATAAATATGACTTTACGGCTGCTTTTGGTGGTGGCCGCCGAGACGAAGAAAAATCCAGGGCTAAGGAAAGAATATTTTCGTTTAGAAATCCAGCTCACTCATGGGATCCCAAGAATCAGCGTCCAGAAATGTGGAATTTGTATAATACAAAGATTAATAAAGGAGAGAGTATTAGAGTCTTTCCTATCTCAAATTGGACCGAAGCTGATATATGGCAATATATAAGACAGGAAAAGATTGAAATTGTTTCATTGTATTACGCCAAAGAAAGACCTGTGGTATATAGAGATGGTAATATAATTTTAGTTGATGATGATAGATTGAAATTGCTTCCAGATGAAAATGTTGAGATGCAAAAAGTTCGATTTAGAACTTTGGGATGCTATCCTTTGACAGGAGGTGTTGAGTCAACAGCAGATACACTTGATTTAATTATTGAGGAAACTTTAGGATCTGTTTCATCAGAACGTACAACACGAGTTATTGATTATGAAGCTACAGGGAGTATGGAAAAAAGAAAGCGCGAGGGCTACTTCTAATGATTGATTCATTAAAATTTATTACTTGTGGTTCTGTTGATGATGGAAAGTCAACTTTAATAGGGCATCTTTTGTATGATGCCAAGTTATTATTCAGTGACCAGGAAAAAGCACTAGAGCTTGAAAGCAAAGTCGGAAGTAACGATGGCGATATTGATTATTCATTATTGTTGGATGGATTGATGGCAGAGAGAGAGCAGGGCATTACTATTGATGTTGCATATAGATATTTTATAACAGATCATAGGTCATTTATTGTAGCAGATACTCCAGGGCATGAGCAATATACAAGAAATATGGCAGTAGGTGCTTCGTTTGCGGATGTTGCTGTAATTTTGGTTGATGCATCACAGGGCATTTTGATACAGACAAAACGACATGCAAGAATTTGTTCGTTAATGGGAATTAAACACTTTGTATTAGCAGTTAACAAAATGGATCTTATTGCTTATGATGAACATAGGTTTAATGAGATAAAGGAAGAGTTCTTGAGAGAAGTTGCTAATCTTGATCTAGATACTATTAGTGTAATTCCTGTATCAGCTACAGAAGGTGATAATATTGTAAATAGATCACAGCATACTTCTTGGTATACAGGTGAAACGCTTATAAGATATTTAGAAACTATTGATGTCTCAATAAAATCCAAACAGAGTGGATTCCTAATGTCGGTACAACGAGTATCACGTCCCAATCATAAGTTTCGTGGCTTCCAAGGGCAGGTTGAAGTTGGTGAAATATCAGTAGGGGATGAAATTATATCATTTCCTAGTGAGGAAAAAGCTTGTGTAAAAAGTATTTTTATTGGTAATAAAGATTGTACAACTGTAAGTGCAGGGCAACCGGCAAATATTCAGCTTGATAGCGAGATTGATGTTTCAAGAGGATGTGTTCTTGTTAGGGATGTTGCTGTTGAACTGGCAGATATGTTTACAGCAGAAATTTTATGGATGGACGATGCCGAGTTAGTTGTTGGCAGAAATTATGTGTTAAAGCTCGGCACGAAAGTCGTTCCCGCTACCCTAATGAAAATTAAGCATAAGATTGACATCAATACCGGAAAACACATCTCGGCAGACAAACTGTTGAAAAATGAGCTAGCTATTTGTGATTTATCATTGGCAGAAAATATTGTATTTGATTCTTTTACTAACAGTAAGGGGTTAGGAAGTTTCATTCTGATGGATAGAATAACAAATATGACATCGGCATGTGGAGTTATTAAACATGCACTGCGAAGGTCAACCAATGTTGTTTGGCAGGATACAGATGTGACTCAAAAGATTAGGGCAAATCAAAAAAATCAGCGGCCGATTACAATATGGTTTACTGGTTTATCTGGTTCAGGCAAGTCTACATTAGCTAATGAACTTGAAAAACGATTGGTTGCAATGGGCAAACATACGATGTTGCTTGATGGCGATAATGTCAGACACGGTTTAAATAAAAACTTGGGCTTTAAGCCTCAAGATAGAGTGGAGAATATTCGTAGAATTGCAGAAGTTTCAAAACTGATGAACGAGGCAGGGTTAATTGTGATTACTTCTTTTATATCTCCATATCAAGAGGATCGACAAAGTGCTAGAGAAGTAATAGGTGAGGATTCTTTTGTGGAAATATACGTTAGTACATCTGTTGAAGAGTGCGAAAGAAGAGATGTTAAGGGACTGTATAAAAAGGCAAGAGCTGGAGAAATACCTAATTTTACAGGAGTCTCGGCTCCATATGAAGAACCTAATAGTCCTTTTATGAAAGTAGAAACAGAGATGTGTTCTATTGAAAAAGCCACAGACCTTATATTGCAAACTTTAATGGAGCAAAAATGTTTGAAAGAGTAAAGAATGTCTTTTGCAAGTTAAAGAACAAATGTCCTGCAATCGTGTTACATTCTGGAATGATATTTGTATTCAGCCAATGCGGTGCAGTAATAAATTTTATTACCAATCTTCTTATTGTACCCAAGTATCTTGAGGCAAATGATCTTGGATTAATAGCACCTGTAACACAATTTGTTGCTTTTGGGGCTCTACCTTTGTCCATCATAACCAATTTAGTGATTAAATATGTTACTAAATATGAGGCAAATGAAGAATGGGGAAAACTTAAAAGTCTTGTAAGAGATTTAATTGTTTTTGGGATTGTTACTACAGTTTTAACTTCTTGCTTTTTTTTGTTTACATCAAACTCATTTGCTGTACGTGCAAAAATAGACTCAAGATCTATAATATTTTGGATGTTGATATATTTATGTGTTTCAAGTTGGACGCCATTAGTGAGTGTTCTAACTAGAGCAGCTCAGCGCTTTTATGTCATTGCTATTATGGGCTTGTTAACCCCTTTAGTATTAATGTTGTGTTCTATTTTTTTGTTGCCGATATTTGGGTTTTCTGGTTATCTTGTAGCTCTTATTGCATCTGTTCTAATCAATGTCTTAATTTCAGGATACAGTATTTACAAGTATTTGTTACCACATGGTGCCGTATATAAATCATATTTTCAAGACGTGAAACCTTTATTAAAGAAATATCTAGCTGTGTTTGTTCTTGGAGGTCTTGTTGGATGGTTGTGGGCATTTATACCTCCATTTGCTGTACGAAACTTTCTGTCTGCACAAGACTCTGCTGGCTATTTTTTTGTAAAGCGTTTGTCTATGTTGCCATTCTATGCATTTTCATCTATGATGTTTATTCTTATGCCGATTCTTTCAATGAAGCATGAAAAGAAAGAATCAGCATCTAAGACTGTAAAGGGAACGATTATTTACACGGTATGTTCGGGATTAATAGTTACCTGTTTGCTTTATGTATTTAGTCCTTTTCTTTTTGAATATGTTCCGCAGTGGCGAGAATATTCATATTATTCTAAATATATATGGATAATGTCTATTAATGTAACTCTTGCTGCTGTGAATGGAATTACAGGAACATATCTTGTTTCAAGATGGGTTTTCAAAGCAGATTGGTATAGAATACCAGTTTCGTTTATTATTATAACAATGATGTACTGTCTTTTTGGCTGGGGGGCATTTAGAAATGTTTTACCTTTTCATATTTGGAGTTTTATTGATAGTATTCCCAAAGATCTTTACTTAATAATATACTTGTTAATATTAAATAGTGTTTTGGGAATTATTATTAATGTTGTTTGGTGTTTTGTTATAAAAAAGAATCCAAATCTGTATGGAGACAAACACTTTGTATAAATTTATCTTAGTAGATGCTAAATATATTCTTTTCTATAATATAACAATACATTTTGGAGGCTATATATTAAAAATTCAATAATAGACGGTGCTTTTAGGAATACAAACTATATACATAGTATAAATACAATTTGTGTTTTACTCTCTTTTGTTATACTTACGCTCTGTTATGTATTGCGAATAGGACTACAGGCGCCGATTAATCTTATTAGTTATATCTCTACTTTGGGACTTTCATGCATAATTCTGCTATTTCCACAGTATATAGATGTTACTTTTAATAAAAATAAACGATGGTTCTTAGCAAGCGAAACTGTGACAATCTATATAATAATTTTACTTGGTACTATTGGGTTCTATTCTGAAGAAATATTACCTTCAGGGGCATATTTAACAGTAATATTAGGTCTAATATTATGCTATTGGCATATAAAACACACGCAAACTTTTGATGCATATAAAATATTAACTTGTGTTTTAGTTGGTGCTTTTATTGTTCTCATTCTATGGAGTTCAAATTATGGTACCCCATTATTTTTGGAAAAGGTTTTTTTAGGGAAAGCACATAAAGATACTTTATATCATATTTCAATAAGTCATCTTTTCAATTCTTTGGGATATCCTTCAACAGGTATAGACACAGCACCCTTTCTAAAATATCATACCGGTAGTCATTTTTTATTTGGGGGTTTAAAATATTGGACTAGTATGTCAAGCTTATGGTTTTATAATATTTCTTATGCTGCAATCTTTGTTCCGCTATTTCTTAAGTTTTTGATTGTAGGTAGTGTTGAATTCTGTAAATATAAATCATGGGAAATATCAATTGTTGGAATGTTTGCAATCATTTTAGTTTTTTATTCTATATTTCCATCCTTAGCTAATGGACACCCGTTTATAAGTGAGAGTAACGGAGTTGCACTAATCTTTGCCTATTGTTTTCTTATCATATGCTTTAAATATTACTCTCAAATAGAATCATCTATATATTATTATATATTTGCCACGGTTGTAATAATTTTAATTTCTTGGTTTAAAGTTTCGGTTGGAATGGTCGTTTTGTCAGGTGTGAGTTATATATTCTTGAGGAAAAGTTTTAGCATAAAAACAATATGTAAAATAATTTTAGCAGGTGTCTTGTGGTCTATATTTGTATATTTTGTTATTTATAATCCTACGAGAATAGTATCATCCACTAAAGAATCGCCACTCGTTATAGTATCATTACTTACTAGGTATGGTAAATTATGGGGGCTAAGTTGCTGTTTCTCGAGTTTATTCGGTTTGTATGTATATATATTTATTGTTTTGAAAAATTACAAGATAAAAAAAATGTTGGATATAAAATATGTGTTTCAAAACAGCAAATTTATAATCTGGGAAATGTTTGCGGTAATGTCTGTTATAGGGTTTCTTTTATCCATTTCATTTAGCTCAAATTCTTCAGATGTATGGTATTTTTCTTCTACTCATTTGTTTTTAATTTGGCCATTAGCTCTAGCGTATATGCAATTTCATTTTATGAAATCTAAATTATCTAAAAAATATATAACCTTGTTTCTGTTGTTAATTGCTTGTGCTAGTATTTTTCTTACACCAGAATGTAAAAAAAATTTTGAAGAAGCAAAGTATGTTAGACGAAAAATAGAGAATATATCAGAAGACGAAAAAATTCTTAAAGCATTAATTGATGATTTGTTACTTCAAGAAAATAGCCAAAGTAAGGCAAAAATAGCTGTGTATATTCCTCATTCTGAAGAATGGTATTATGATTCCAATGGTAGTATAGGTTCGCCGTTTATTGTTCCAGCTTTATCTGGTTTAACATTAATTAATGGTGTGCCATCAAATATGGCAGATACTTATTCTTATGGTTATTGGCTTTATAAAGATAAAAAAAGCTATAATATGCAAACTACTAAAGAAATGTTGGATTATGCATCTAAAAGTGGATATGATACTATGTTATACTACAAAGGAAATAACAATCAATTGCAAAAAATAATTTATGATTTGTGATTTGCTTTTCTGTTTGTTTTGTAATGAATCTTTTTTTTGTCTGAATCTGGATAGATAAAAACGTTTCTGGACAGTTTCAAAATGTGATTTTATTGATACATTTATGAAAATTAATGTTGATGGCAATAATTAAATAATGGTACACTATCATTAATGCATGAGGATTTTATTAAAGGCGTTTTATGTTGAATGATGTCTCCGTGATTTTTAAAGTAATGTAATTTGAAAGTGATTTTATGGGGGGTTTATATATTTTTGGATGTATAATTTTTACAGTATATGGGCAGTTGATGTTGAAATGGAGATTAAATTTCAAAGCTGACATGCCCTATGATTTAATAGGAAAGGTTTATTTATGAAGATTGCAATTATAGGTGCAAGTTATTTACAACTACCATTGGTGTTGAAAGCTCGCGAAATGGGACATGAGGTCTTATCTTTTGCATGGGAAGAAGGTGCTGTTACTAAAGAATATTCCAATAAATTTTTTCCAATCTCTGTTGTTGAGAAAGACAAGATTCTAAATGTATGTATAAATGAGGAGATAGATGGAATAACGACAATTGCAACTGATGTTGCAGTTCCCACCATAGCATATGTTGCCGAAAAAATGCATATTATTGGTAATAGTCCTAAAAGTGCTTATCTTAGTACAAATAAATATGCAATGAGAGAGGTTTTTCAAACATATGGACTTCTTTGTCCCGCTTTTAAAAAAATCACGTTAGAGAATGGTTGTCCTATAAACAGAGGGAAACTATCGTATCCTATAATTGTAAAGCCATGTGATAGATCAGGTAGCCTAGGGGTAACTAAAGTTTTTAATAATTATGAATTAAATATAGCTATTGACAACGCTTTATCAGTTTCGTTATGTAAAGAAGTTGTGGTTGAAGAATTTATAGATGGCAAATTTGAAGTTAGTGTGGAATGTATTACATGGCTAGGAGAACACCATATAATTACTGTTACAGATAAAGAAACTTCTGGCTATCCTAATTTCGTGGAGTTGGCGCATCACCAGCCATCAATGTTACCCAATGATATTATTTCTATAATTAAAGAAGAAACGATAAAAGGATTAAATGCTCTTGAGATTGAATATGGAGCATCTCATGCTGAATTTTTAATAACAGAACAAGGTGCTGTGTATGTTGTCGAAATTGGCGCTCGAATGGGAGGAGATTTTATTGGTGCTGAATTAGTAAAATTATCAACTGGATATGATTTTCTCCGAGGTGTAATAAATTTATCATTAGGCATCTTTGAACCACCAAATTACTCTATAAGATGTTATTCAGGTGTTTTGTTTTATTCAGAATTAACTAAAAATTTATTACCATACATTGAATCAGCTCAAGACTATCCAGAAATTGTAATGGCAGAGTTGACGTCTGAAAAATTGTGTACATTATCGAAAAGTGCAGACAGATCCGGTTATCTGATTTATCAATCAGGAGGTCGATTTAATGTCACAGACTAAAAAAATAAATTTATCTATAGTGATCCCTGTTTATAATTCGGTGGATAGCTTGCAGGAAATCGTTTGTCGATGCGAAACGACTTTTGAGGAACATGCGATTAAATCGTATGAAGTCATTTTTGTGGATGATGCATCACCGAATGTTGAGGTCTGGTCGATGATTGAGAGACTCGCTTTACAGCATGAAGAGGTAAAAGGAATTCAGTTGTCGCGAAATTTTGGACAACAGGCCGCTACTCTGTGCGGGTTTAGGCGTGCCGAAGGTCAGTATGTTCTAACGATGGATGATGATCTTCAGCACCGTCCTGAGGATATTCCTGCGTTGTGGAAGGTCCGCGAAGATGCCGATATTGTGATTGGAGAGTATGCTGATAAAAAGCAGCATGCGTGGTGGAGAAATGTTTGCAGCTGGATTAAGGGATATTTAGACTACAAGCTGATCGACAAGCCGCATCATATTGCTTTGTCTCCATTCCGCTTGATATCGCGCCTGATTGTTGACGGAATTCTGGATCAGAAACCGATATACCCATTTATCCCCGCGATGATGTTTTGCATAACGCAACGGGTAATCGGGGTGCCGGTGGCACATGAGGCTCGGAAGTATGGTGCATCGACCTATTCAATAAGGAAAATGTTTCAGATGTTCAGCAACCTACTGATTAACAACTCCTCATATCTTCTGCAAATCATGGGAAGATGCGGCATTGCTGTGGCGTGCTTTGCGGTTCTATTCGGACTGAGTGTACTTATCCGAAAAATATTTTTTGGCATTGAGGCAGTTGGCTGGGCTTCGATCTTTCTTGCGACCTGTTTTTTGGGTGGGTTGAACCTGTTGGCCGTTTCTGTTGTTGGTGAATATCTGATTCGAATTGTTCGAACCGTTGAGAATAAGCCGCAATACTGTGTGCGTAAGTCGATTGGAAATTGATAATGAGCTATTTTTTTATTACTGGGGCTTATAGGTCTGGAACAACACTATTGGACAAGCTACTTTGTTCACACCCATCACTACAGGTGGCATCACAACCGTTCCCGCTGCTGTTTGTGGCGATAAAAGAGACGTTTTGTCAATCGATTGGGTATCAGGGAGAGCAATTTCCTCTGTCAAATTATTTTAGAGAGAAAGAATACTGCCCCGAGGATGTTACAAAGTTCTTAGATAAATTCAAAATTTCTAAAGAGTTTTTAGAGGTAGTTTATAAGCGGTTGCAGAGTTTTTCGGGAACAGGGGATCGGCTGTCGAACTGGATCGATATTTTAGGGCAGATTGAAACTGGTCATTTATGCGACATTTACCGTGAATTATTGCCAGCGTACTTTGAGGACGCCGGACGGCACTTCGGGTGCAAAGAAATCTTGTGCGAAGAGTTTATCCCGTATTTTATCCAGAAGGGAATTCGTTGCATTCACATTACCCGTGATCCTCGGGACATGATGTGCTCTCTGAATGCAAAAAAAGGACATGAGTTTGTCGGAGATTTGAGACCAACATTGTTTAATATTCACAATTGGCGTAAAAGCGTTGCTTTTGCTTTGCAGTACGAATCCTCTCCTCTTTTGCATACTCTTCGATATGAAGATTTAGTGTGTGACCCTAAGGGAGAACTTTTAAAGATTACGGATTTTTTTGGAGTTGAACCTTACGCTTCAAAAAAGAATTTGTTGAGTGAAAACAATCACTGGAAGGCTAACTCTTCTTTCCAGAATTATACGGAGATTTCGACCGACTCGGTAGGCCGTTACAAGAAGGCTTTGCCTGAGAGTGTGATAGCTTTTATAGAAGCAACCTGTTTTGCAGAAATGAAATATCTTGGATATGGGCTGCCACCTAAAAATGAACACGAAATGTTTCGAACAATAAAGAACTTCAAAGAGCCATATGAGCTTGAAAGAAACAATCCGCCTTCAGACTACAGTGAAAGATCGTTCTTAAAAGATCTTGAGACGATACGGCTTCATGAAATTATTCATGGCGGAGGTTTTTCGCCTGAACAATTTGTTTTTTCTGAGATTGGAGTGATTCTGAATGAAACCATTTAAGTTTAGCTTGTTGGCTGGAATCTGCTGCTTACTATTTTTTAATGCCGCAGGAGGCGTTGTAGGGAAATACATAGCGTTTTCAAACGGGGGGCTGTTTGCAGTTTTGGTAGGAGTGCTTTTCGCAACCTTTGGGGCAAGGGCCATAGTTTGGATGTTGTTGGGAAAGCGTCACCAACTTTCATATATTTACCCGTTTATGAGCATTAATTTTGTTTTGTCGACTGTGATAGGTTTATGGCTGTTCCATGAGCCTATTACGGTTGGAAAAGTAGTTGGATCTGGATTGATAATGATTGGCGTGATGATTCTCTCTACTTCAAAATCGGTGGTCGCGAAATGATTTGGGTTTCAGTGCTTATTTTTGTGGCTTTCCTAACGGCGTGTGGACAGATATTGTTCAAGTTTGCTGCGATGGAAGATGCACCTTTTGTTAAAAAATTTGTTGATGTTCGCTTTATTCTGGGAGTGGTCTTGTTTCTGGTTTGTCCGGTGTTGACAATTTTTGCGTTAAAACATATTGAGTATTCTCGATACTATGCCACGACGGCTCTTAATTATGTGTTTGTCATTTGCGGGTCACGATTCGCTCTCAAAGAGAGGGTCGATTTAAAGAAACTGATTGGTATAATATTAATACTAATTGGGTTGTTTTTTTACATGCTATAATACAAGGAATCTGAATGAATAAAATACCATTTAATAAGCCATTTATTATTGGCAAGGAACTTTACAACATTGCTCAGGCAGTGTTTAGCGGACATTTGTCTGGGGATGGTCAGTTTACAAAAAAATGCCATGAATGGATTGAAAAAAAATATGGCGCTAATAAAGTGTTGCTTACACATTCTTGTACTGGTGCATTGGAAATGGCGGCTATTCTTTGCAATATTCAGCCTGGTGATGAAGTGATTATGCCGTCATACACTTTTGTTTCGACTGCAAATGCTTTTGTATTGCATGGTGCTGTACCTGTCTGGTGTGACATTCGAGAAGATACTAAAAACATTGATGAAAGTAAAATTGAATCTCTGATTACAAAAAAGACAAAAGTGATTGTTCCGGTTCATTATGCAAGTGTTGCTTGTGAGATGGATGTTATTATGGATATTGCCCAAAGGCATAATCTTTTGGTAATTGAAGATGCAGCACAGGCAGTTAATGCTTCCTACAAAGGACGTTATCTGGGTACTATCGGTCATTTGGGATGCTATAGTTTTCACGAAACTAAAAACATTATTTCTGGCGAAGGTGGAGCGTTGGTTATTAATGATCAAAATTTTGAAAGGCGTGCGGAAATTATTCGTGAAAAGGGTACTAATCGTAGTCAGTTTTTTAGAGGACAAGTTGATAAATATTCTTGGGTTGATATTGGGTCATCTTATTTACCATCCGAAGTGGTAGCTGCCTTTCTTTATGCTCAATTAGAAGAAGGTGATAAAATCAATACTAAACGTCTCGGTATTTGGCGTAATTACTATAATGGGTTGAAATTATTAGAAGACTTGGGTAAATTGAAATTGCCATTTATTCCGCTAGAATGCGAACACAACGCTCACATGTTTTATATTGTTTTGAAATCCGAAAAAAATCGCAATAAACTAATGGATTATTTGGTTGAACATGGTGTAAAAGCTGTTTTCCATTATATACCATTACATTCTTCGCCAATGGGGCAAAAAATCCAACCAAATACCTTCAACTTGTTTGTTACAAATAAAGTTTCAGGTTGCTTGCTAAGGCTGCCGATATTTTATGAATTGAACGGCTATGAACAGGGAAAAATTATAGAGTTAATATATGATTTTTTTAAAGTTGCTATAAAAAAAACTGATCCATTATAGTGCTTGATCATAAAATTTCTTAATTTCTTGTTTTAACCTTAAAATCAAGGTAAATATGGATATAGTTTGAAAAAAAGCTGGATGTTTAATGTGTAGAGTGCTACAATTTACTTAAGTTTTTCCTGTTGCAGGATTTTGTTTTGAGTTCGTATTACTGTATAACTGACGGGGCGAGCTGTGTAAATATCTAGTTTTAGTTTTATAAATCAGAACTGTAATATTTTAAAAGTTTGAGGAAGTAAATAATGAGAAAATCCAAGAAAAATATAAAAATAAAATCGTGCACCGAGTCGTGTTTGAAGACCATTGCCTCTGATTCACCTCACTTGAAAAATTTGCCTTATGGTCGTCAATCGGTCGATGCCCATGATATTCAGGCTGTTGTAGATGTTTTGCGAGGAGATTGGCTTACTTGTGGACCGAAGGTGACACAGTTTGAAGAAATTGTGAAATCCTATGTTGGAGCCAGGCACGCCATTGCTGTTTCAAATGGTACAGCTGCATTGCATCTTTCTTGTCTTGCACTTGGAGTTGAGGAAGGACATATTGGAATTACATCTCCGTTAACATTTTTAGCCTCTGCGAACTGCATTGCTTATTGTGGCGGAAAGCCTGATTTTGTGGATATTGATCCTTCTAGGAACTGTTTAGATCCCGAAAAACTAGAAGAATACATAAAAGAAAACGGAGTTCCAAAAGTTGTTATTCCTGTTGATTTTGCAGGAGTGCCTGCTGATTTGCCTCGTATATACGAATTAGCGAAGAAGCATGGGTTTTCTGTTATCGAAGATGCGGCTCATTCTATTGGTGGTTCATATTGTTTTGAGGGGGAAGAATTTAAGTGTGGTTGTTGTGTTCATTCTGATCTGGCGATCTTTTCGTTTCATCCTGTAAAGACAGTAACCGCTGGTGAGGGGGGAATGGTTTTGACGAATGATGATGAGTTGGCTCGTAGAGTCCGTTCATTTGCCAGTCATGGAATGGAACGGGATGTTTCGCGTTTTGAATCATGGAATATTGATAATAAAACGGGTGCTTTACTCGATGAGCAGGATAATATGAATAGTACTGAATATGAAAAAGCACCATGGCTTTATCAGCAGCAGACTTTAGGCTATAATTACCGTATAACTGATATTCAATGTGCATTAGGGATATCTCAGTTTCAGCGACTTGACGATATTGTAGAACGCCGTCGTGCTATATTTGATTTATATCAGTCTGCATTTTCTGGTAACCTTAACCTTATATGTCCTACAATTCCAGAAGAAACGAAGCCTGGATTGCATTTGTATGTACTTCGTTTTAAAGGAAATTCTCATTTTATTCGCATTCAGGCTTGTAAAGCTTTAAGAGAAGCGGGGATATTTGCTCAAGTTCATTATATCCCGGTTTATTTACAGCCTTGGTATTATAAACAGTTTGGGTATAAAAGAGGGAAGTGCCCTAAGGCAGAGATGATTTATGAAAACTGTTTGAGTATACCTCTTTACCCTTCTATGAATGATGAAGATGTTGAACGCGTTATTGACATTGTGACAAGGTTTACAAACTCATGAATATTTGTATTATACCTGCAAGAGGAGGAAGTAAACGTATACCTAAGAAAAATATAAAAGATTTTCTTGGAAAACCAATTATTGCCTACTCAATAGAAGTAGCAGTAAAATCTCAACTGTTCGATGAGGTTATGGTATCAACTGATGATAAGGAGATAGCCGAAGTAGCTGAAAAATATGGAGCAGTCGTTCCATTTTTGAGAAGTGCTAAGAATTCAGATGACTATTCTACAACTGCAGATGTTTTATTAGAAGTTTTAAAACATTATGGTATTAAAAAGTATCAATATACTTGTTGTATCTATCCAACTGCTCCATTTGTATCTGTAAAAAGTTTATCAGAATCTTTTCAACAGTTAGATAAGTGTGGTTTTGATTCTGTTTTTCCTGTTGTGCCATTTAGTTATCCAATTCAGAGGGCTCTAAAGGTTGTAGACGATAAAGTGTCAATGGTTTGGGAGGAGCATTTAAAAAGTAGGTCGCAAGATTTGGATGAGCGTTATCATGACACCGGACAGTTTTATTGGTTTAATATAAAGACTTTTATAGAAAAAGAACAATTATTTACAAATAATTCAGGAGCATATGTCATTGATGAGTTAAACGCACAAGACATAGATAACGAAACTGATTGGAAATTGGCAGAATTAAAGTATAAACTTTTGAAACAATAAAAAATATGGGAAACATTAAAACAAGACAAAAAATCATATTCCGAGCCGACGGCAATTCTGAAATTGGTCTAGGACACGTTATACGCTCTTTGGCTTTGGCAGATATGCTGAAAGATGATTTTGTATGTGAATTGGTCACTCGTTTTTTATCAGATTTTATAAAAGGGGAAGCTGAGAGTATTTGTAATGAAATACGTATACTACCTAAGGATGATAGCCATTTAGACGAATTTCTAAAGTTACTACGTGGTGATGAGATTGTGGTTCTGGATAACTATTTTTTCACAACAGAATATCAAAAGCAGATAAAAAAGATAGGTTGCAAATTAGTCTGTATAGACGATATGCACCACAAACATTATGTCTCGGATGTAGTCATTAATCATGTACCCGGACTCAAAAAAGAAGTTTTTTCGTGCGAACCTTATACTAAATTATGTTTGGGCTTAGATTATGCCTTATTGAGAAGGCCTTTTTTAGATAAAGCACAACAGAAGCGGGAGAACAAAGATAAATTAGAGAGTGTTGTTGTTTGTTTTGGAGGAGCAGATAAGTTAAATCTAACAGAAAAAGTTTGTAGAGAACTTAAAGAATTAAGTTTTACTGGAACTATTACAGCGATTATTGGAGGAGCGTATCAATACAAAGGCTCTTTAGATAAATTAGGCAATCAAATTACAATAAAAGAAGAACTATCGGCTATAGAAATGGCTGAGGAGTTTTGGACGAATGATTTGGCTGTTGTGCCATGCAGTTCTGTCCTTTTTGAAGCATTAGCTTGTCAAGTACCGGTTATTACGGGGGCTTATGTGGATAATCAGAAGGAAATTGAAAGATACTTTCGTGATTATTTAATTAACATAAGGTTTGTTGAGGAAAAAATTAAGCTAAAAAATATAAGGATACGAAATAATTCTTTTTATAACTTGATTGAAAATGTTAAGTCAAATTTAAAAAAGGTTTTTGAATATACAGGTGAACGATGAATCTATGTTTATTAGTTAGTGGTAATTTGGGACTTACTATACTGAAAAAAATTTATAAATCAGAAATAATTTTATGTGTCCTAACAGATAAAAAATAATTAAATAATATTGAGTTTTGTACAAAAGAAAACATGCCGTTATTTATAGGATGTCCGAGAGGTGGA
>JAQICX010000199.1 GCA_027858345.1 Kiritimatiellia bacterium
GTTGATTCTTTACTCATTTTCATTCCTATATTTTAGGTGTCATACATTATGAGGCAACCATAAAGTTATGTTATTAATATAAATACTCTTTCGGTGTCTTTTTTTATGAGGAAGATCGGACGGATTTCAGTTTGCAAAAAAAAACTTGACAATAATGAGAATCTTCGATATCATGCCTGCAAATGATTAATCATACGTATGAGTAGTATGATTTTGTTTGGTTTAAAAGGTTTTGTTTGTAATCTTAAAGGACCTTTAGATATGTTGAAAAAATTATATTTTATACTAGTTTTTGTAATATTGTCATCAATGGTAATAATTAGAGCAGAGACCGTTGAAACGAACTTGCTTCAAAATGGAGATTTTTCGGAATATACATCGATTTCCATAAATGGGTGGACAAATTTGCAGAAAGCTAAGGTTGATCTGATTGATGGCAAGCCGACTCTAATATTTAATGGAGCATACTCTTCGGTAAATCAGAATGTTAAGTTAAATACTGATTAGCAGATGCTTCATCTTTCTACAAGAATGAAGGCAACGGATGTAAAGGCTGGAGAAGTATCGAGGAAGGATGGCAGATTGATTTTGACGTTTAAGGATGCTTTTGGAAAACAAGTTGGATCTTGTCCACAAGTATTTAACACAAGAGGTACTACAGAGTGGACTGCATTGGAGCATGATTCTGTGATTGAGCAGAAGGACGCTTTACTTAAAACACAAACTTGGTCAAGGAAAAGACAGGTATTTCACTTGTTGCGTTTGGGCTGCATTGGAGAGGAACAACTGCAGCAACAGTTGATGCTTTGAAAGATGTTCCTGCAATTAAAATTGCTTTTTATTATACAGCTGGTGCAAAAGGAGACTGGTTTGTCAATAAGCGTTTTATGGAGTTAAAGCAACCAAATTTTGCGTCAGTTAAAAAAAGGTTTGAAGGTGGCGAATGTAGAGGTCATATCTTTGTCTTCCGGGACATCCAAACCAGTGGAGTGAAGAACGTTTTGAGAATTTCAAGCAAGTTGGAAAGTATTTTAAGGAACAGGGTTGTCAGTTTATGACAGTTAGTGAATATGTAAAAATAAATAAACTACTAAAAAATAATGGAGAAAAATAATGAAAATATTATTCATTCGAATGTTGGTATTGGCGTCTATGTTATGTGGAATGTCAGCTAGTGCAATTCTGATTGACTTTGAGGATTACATAGTTGGGCTTGATGTTGTCGGACAGCCATCTAGCGGTACTAAATGGTCTGGCAGCTGGAAGTGTTTCTTTGTTACTAATGCAGTGGGGGGTGATGGAGGAAAATGTATACAATTTCAGCCGACTGCAGGCCAATATAATACGACCTCTTTCACGCCAGCCGCTGCTGATTGGGGAGGTGTGTTTGATACGAATAAAGTTTATGAATACTCGTATGATATGCAGTTACCCTATGCGGCTGATTCTTCAGGTTTTCTTACTGTTTGGCTAGGCAGAAATGGAGGTAGTTATTGTGTTTCCAGATTCGGTGTAGCTGGTAATGGTAATTATGGATCTTTTTCTGGAGTTTTATCGGATGGTCAGTGGCATACAATTTCCGGAGAATTTCAGTATTCTACTCATAAATACAGTCTTTATATTGATGGAAATATGGAGTATGAGGATCATAATTTTTATAATGTAGCAGCACCGTCATTTGGTGATTTTGGTCTTAATACAACGACTACTGCAGCCAGTAATTATGTTTTCAGAGTTGATAATGTATACTTGGAAGTTAAACCGCAGACACAAGGAACTATATTAATAATTAAATAATGTATATATTACACTTAAGTAAAAGAAGCATTACAAAGATATGGCTCTCCTGATATCTTTAACACTGAACATGGTCTCAGTATACCAGTGATGAATTCATTGGTTTGCTGAAAGAACATCATGTTAGAATAGGCATGGATGGTAAAGGGAGAGCCTTAGATAATATTTTTGTTGAACGTCTTTGGCGTACAGTAAAATATGAAGATCTTGTATTAAAGGTTATGAGAGTATTTTGCAGTGTAAAAAAGGATTAAGTGATTTCTTTGAGTATTACAACTGCAGAAGAGAAGATCGGACCCTCAAGGATAATTATCCGATGGAAATATATACAGGAAGTGCTAAATTGCCTGTTGCAGCTTGATAAAAATTGGTTCTACTTGTTTTTTGAAATTTACTGTTTGAAAAACTGAACCACTATAACTCTCAGACGGAAGATACTACTATTAAAATTACATGTTTTTAGCATGTGTTAAAAAAAAACAGGTGAATTTTACCTGTAACAATAATAAGGAATTAAGAATATGAAAAAAATACTATTTATGCTTTTGACAATGATGAGCTTTGCCGTGTTTGCAGAAAATCCACTAGCAAATCCAGGGTTTGAAGATGGAGTAAATGGCTGGCGAATTGCTGAAGACGTATCTAAGGCGAGTCCAGAGGCTGCACATTCTGGCACAAACGGTTTAAGGGTTAAAATTGATACCGGTTTGCCATATGGTTCATCAGTATTTACAAGTCGACTACCCGTCGACCCCGGAAAAAATCTTACTTTAACTTTCTGGGCCAAAACAAATGACAAAATGCTTGGAGTATATTTATATTATTATGATAAAGATGGAAAAGTTATTAAGGCTGGAAAAAGTGATTATTCAGGGGGGCTTCCAATGATAGGAGTCAGCAAAGCGGACGGAAAATGGAATGAGTATATTCTGAAATCTATCGTTCCTGAAAATGCAGTCGCAGTTGATGGGTGGATTCATGCATATAGCAGTCAAGTCGGAACAGTGGATCTTGATGACTTTGTATTTACAGGCTTGAAGGAAGGTGTTCAAGCAATACATGTTAAGCAAAAACCTAAAAAGAGTTATGCTCAAAAGCCTATAAACAAAGCTTTACCTGAACATCCACCAGTAATTATATTAAAGCTGGATGACATGACTCAACGAGGTTCAAAGGGTAACTCTGTGGTCTCTCCAAGCTGGCAGAAGCTTGTTGACTTCCTTGAAAAGGAAAATATAAAAGCAAGTCTTGGTATTATCGGAAGCTCTCTGGAAAATGATAATCAGGCATATTTTGATTGGCTTAAAACCCAAAACAAAAAAGAGTATATTGAATTTTGGAATCATGGTCAAACACATAAGGAACTACCAAAAGTTAATAATAAACGCCGTTGCGAATTCAATGCACCATTTGCTGAGCAAAAAGCAACTTTGCAGCAAACTCAACAACTTGTAAAAGATAAGACAGGAATTGTACTAAAAGCTTTTGGAGCACCTTTTAATGTCACCAATACAGACACTGAAAAGGCTCTTGAAGAATTTCCTGAAATTGACATCTGGTTTTTTGGTTCAAATAAGACAAAAGAGTCAAAAAAGCTAATCTTAAAGAGAGTAATCAACCTAGAACAACCTACAATGAGTCCAAACTCAGCAGGATTAATAAGAGATTATGAATATAAAGGGAAGTTCGAACCATATCTTGTATTACAAGGGCATCCAAATGGTTGGGATGATCGAAAATTTAACGAATTTGCTAAATCAGTTGCATATCTAAAAGGTAAAGGCTGTAAATTTATGACTGTGTCTGAGTATTATGAACAGCAGAAAAAATAGAAACTATGTAATGGACACATTGTTAGAATTCCTACCGTTGACATTACTGATAAGCAAGTTTTGGATTTTTATTTAATGAAAACTAAAAATGTTTTATCAAACCACAATTTATTGTTTTCTCAAGAAAACACTTCACAACATTTTTTATTTTCTGTATACCCTGGAGAAAAACATGACAAAATTAATTCTTATTATAACTGCTTTTATTGCAGTAAATATTTTTGCGAACACAAATTACTATCAGAAAAACAAAGAAGACTTATCTTCAGCTGGTTCATTTAGATTCATAAATATACCAGACGAACAAGAAACACTCGAATCCTTATCAGGGAGCAAAACTATATTTTCTGTAATCAATCAGGACTTTAGTTTGGCAAAAAGCTTCAATGTAGACTGGGATGCAAAAATATACTGGGATATATCATACAAATTAAGTAGTTCGGTTCCCATGAAAAAGGGGGAAACAATATTTGTTACCTTCTGGGCAAAGGGAGCAAAGCAACCACAATTTGTAGATGATGGCGAAGGTGCTGTAGTTCAGCCATACATTCACTCTGATGTCGGAAATTATCATAAAGGACGTGTAACAAACTTCTATCTTAAGAAAGCATTGACTGATAAATGGCAGAGATTTTTTATAAAAAGTAAACCCTTAGAAATTGACATTCCTGCAGGACAGGCAATTCTAAAATTTATGGTAGGTCATAAAAGGCAACACATTGATATTGGCGGTATTGTATGGATGGCCTTTGAAGACGGATACGATCAGGACAAACTCCCCAAGAGAGATTGGAGCTATCTCGGTCAGGAACCCAATGCCCCATGGCGAATTGATGCTGAAAAGAGAATTGATAAGTATCGAAAAGGGGATCTAAAGATTACTGTTGTTGATCAAGACGGAAAACCTGTTGAGAATTCCGAGATAAAAGTTGAAATGCAGAAACATGCTTTTCGTTTTGGCACAGCGGTATCGGTTCCAACATTCTCGAGGAAACAGAAAAATATGTCAGAAGAAGATATTCTCAAATACAGGGAAATATCATCTAAATATTTTAACTCGATAACAATTGAAAATGCATTAAAGTGGCATCTGTATTTCACAGGAGAAGACCCTGAAGGTAGCTTTTCATGGGAAAGAACAAAAGATTGTGTAATCTTTTACAAAAAACAGAACATTGCTGTGCGTGGGCATGTATTGGTCTGGCCAAGCTATTACCGCACTCCCAAAGAACTTCAACCAATAGTTAAAAGCAGTACAAACATACTTGACAAAACTGTAAACGAACACATTGTTGAAAAGATGAATCTTGTAAAAGGACTTATAACTGATTGGGATGTCACAAATGAAACTGCAGCAAACAGAGCCTACATGGATGTTCTAGGACCGCAATCCCTCGTAAACTGGTATAAACTTGCACACAAAACAGATCCAGTCGCTAAACTAACTTTAAATGAACCAAAATTTGGGACGGAAGGTATGGAGCTTGGAAGTTTCCCCAAAAACCTTTTATCAGAAAAGTGTCACGGCTGGGTGGACTATCTGATTCAAAACGATGCACCACTAGATTATCTTGGCAGTCAATGCCATGGAGGATGTGTATCGTGGAATTTTAACGGTAAAACAGGAGCATATGGACTTTGGGAATATTTTGACTACCTTTTCAACAGATACAACAAAAAGCTCCAGTATACTGAAGTTGATGTCAGAATTGAAGATCCTACTGATCCTATCCAACAAAAATATCAGGCAGATATGCTTTGCGATACTATCACAATGGCTTTTGCTCATCCAGCATTCGATGCAATAACACAATGGGGATTCTGGTCAAAAAGACATTATGCCCCAATTGCTGCATTGTGGGATGACAATTGGCAGATTCGTCCGCATGGTCAAGCATACATTGACCTGGTATATAAAAAGTGGTGGACTGATAAAACATTAAAGTCTGACTCAAATGGTTATGCTGAGATTAGAGGTTTTTGCGGTGAATATAAAATTTTTGTTGTCGGACAAGAACATAAACAAACTATTAAACTTGATAACTCAGGAACAAATATAACTATAAGAATTATGGATTAAGAGGGAATGCATAATTAGAAATGTTATACTTCAGAGGAAATCGTTTTCTTTTTGGGGAATGTGGAGTTTGTGCCCTAACCGATAAAAGATGGGCAAATGTAAGTAATATATAATGGTACTCAAAGATATTAAATATTTTCGCATTTAGCTTTACAATACACATTATCTGGTAATCCCTTCGGAATTTGTTGAATTACCTGATGCAAGATGCTACTATTTGTCTTAGCTGTTTTTTTGTTTTTCATGATATTGCAATATTACACTATTGGAAGCAAAAAAACAGCTACTTGTTTTAACATTTATGGGATGATAGTGGGTTTTATGAATAAAGACCATACAACATTTTATATAAAAACTGGAGTAAAGTTATTAAAAAGAGAGTCACACAATTAGATATTGCAAAAGAAGCTAATGTATCTCAGGAGCTGGTATCTGTTGTTTTAAATGGTAAAGACAATGATAACAAGCGATGTCGTCAAGATGTCCAGGAAAGAATTAAAGAAATTGCCCGGAAATATAATTACAGAACAAATCGATCAGCTATGCTTATGAAAAAGCAGCGCCATGGTTCAATTGGTCTTGTGGTTAAGATTTTTTCTCAGATTCAATCGGAATTATTTTCTTCAATGCTGTCTGCGGCAAAAGAGCATGATTATGCTCTGTTACTTGAACAGTTGCCACTTGACCATAATAAAAGCAAAATGATGATGCTTGATGACTCTGTTGTGGACGGATTAATTATTTTTAGTGAGATGCCAGCTGAAGTTATGGAAAAAGTTCATAATATTCAGGAGCCTGTTTTATATTTCAACACAGAAAAACGCGAAGGTTCGAATGTAGTAACGGTTGCAGATGAAGAGGCGGGGTATGAAGCTGCCAAGGAATTGGGTGAAGCAGGGCGAAAAAAGCTTGCATATATATCCTGGGCGTATGGTTTAACATCTCATTATAGTGCAGCAGCAAGAAAATTAGGAGTTGAGAAGTATTGCAAGGAACACGATCTTGAATTGGTTGTAGATTTTAATATTGACATAATGGACTTGTCTGTCACTGATTATAAACCAATTAGAGATTATATTTTAGAAAGAATCAGCGGCAAAGATATTGATGGTATCATCTTGCAGAAAGATCGAATTGCCCCTGCGTTTTATAGTGTTGCTAATATACTTGGGAAAAGAATTCCTGAGGATTATTCCGTAATATCATTTAATAACAGCGAATTATCTTATGGGTTGGATCCCAAACTTACATCATTTGGGTTTAATAATGAAGATGCATCAGACCTTATTATAGGCAGAATGATAGATATAATTGAAGGCAAAAAGAATTTAAAAACCATCAAGTTATCTTTAGAGTTGTTTGATGGAGAATCTGTGAAAACACGTAGCAAATGATTTTCATATATAGGATCTAAGAAATTATATATAACTGGCTAAAAACAAAAAATATGGAATGATAATGATACACATAACGAAAAGAACACTATCAATAATTGTGATATTATTGACACTTACGGTCTCAGTTTTTTCTGATGTACTCGTATACGATGGCGTACCAACAACAGGAACCGGCGCTTACACAGGTAATGCAAAGCTCGTAGATCAAAACCCGACACATGCTTCTATTGTAGGCGAAATAGACGCATGGAAAATTTCTGGTCAGGCGTTATAGTCGTGTCTGACACAGGTCTGGAGTATCCAGCGTATGTTTCACGGACAGCTCAACCTGGAGCCATTAAAATTGCCTCTTCAAGTGGTAATCGTTCGCTTAAACGTGACCTTGAAACACCTCTGGGTAATCGCTCGTTTTATTTCAGCGTATTAATGTCTTATAGTGATTTGAGTTCATACGCCACTGGTCGATATGCAGTATGGGGGTTAACCAAGACACAAAGTTCGGGAGACGCTTATCCTGCTGATGATGGTATTCTTGTTGGATTCGAAAAAACAAGCAGCGGGGTTGATGCAATTCTAAGGGTAGATGGACAATCATATACAATTCAGTCAAGTATCACTCCTGATACTTATCAGTTTGTGGGATTTTTTGAGTTTAATAACGGTGGAAATGACACAGTATACGCAAGCGTTAATCCAGGGGATGAAGTACCTGTAAACTGGGACGTTAGCACTTCAACAGAATTACTTTTAGTAGATGAGTTTCTACCGTATGTTAATTTTGGTGTTAATAACAATCCGGTTTATGCTGATGAGTGGTGTATCGGTGATAGTTACCCTGATACTGTTGGTTCAGACAGTGCATCTCCGGCAATATTGAATCTTGCCACAACAAACATAGTTTCTACATCTGGTTGGGTGAATGGATATCTTACTTCTACTGGCACATCCGAAACAGTAGTTAGTGTATATTACGGTAATAGTAATGGTAGTTTAGATACAGAAACTTGGGATTCTGTTTATGTTTTCCCAGGAATAGCAAGCACAGAACCACAGTACTTTACATGGCAAGATACTGGTGTGACTCCAGAAGTCAGAAGGTATTATCGTTTTGCAGCAAGCAATGATTTTGGCTTGGTTTGGTCTCCAACTGTTGCCGACTTTTTTCCTTCAGAATCATCAGTTCCTGCAATCACAAATGTTTATGTTACTGATATTGAACAGACAACGGCAACTCTTGTAGCTGAACTTACTTTATCTTATCCAGAAACAGCCGTATATGCCTGCTGGGATTCAGTAGATCAAGGTATGAGTAACACTGGACTCTGGGCAAATGTAGAATATGTAGGATCCTGTGTTGAGGCACAACCTGTAGTAAGTCATCCAATTAGCGGGCTACCAGCCAATGGTTCTTATGCTGTTAGATTTTATGCTGTAAATGCTGAAGGAGATGCATGGTCATCAATTCTTTCAAACTTTACTACAGATAGTCCTATGGTTTCCATTACTGATGTTTATGGTAATGAAGGAGATTCAGGAACAAGCCCTATTCAGATTGCAATATCCTTGGATACAGCTAGTGCAATAGATACCGTAATCTATTACCAGACAGCCGATGATACTGCGATAGCAGATGTAAATTATATTCCGGTCAACACGTCATTAACGATACCAGCGGGGGTTACATCAACAAATTTGACAATGCTGGCTATTGGAAACACAGTCGATGAATTTCCAGGCAAGGGCTTTTGGGTAAATATTACTTCAGCAGACGACTTAACAATTGGAACAGCAACAGCACAAGTTGGAATTCTTGATGATGATATGGGAAAACTACTTTTCTCTGATGATTTTAGTGATGGGAATGACGACGGTTGGACTCGAGTTCTGAATAGCGATAAATGGTCTGTAGTGAACAATGCATATAGATATGGATTCGTAGGTTCTCAAGGAGGAACTCAAGCAGGAGATTCGCAGTGGGGTGATTATGGAATGAGAGTAATGATGAGCGTTGATGCTAACTGGCAATCCTTAGGAATTTACTGTCGAGGACAAGGCGATGACTATACAAATAGATACTCTTTTACATTTGCAAAGTCTGATGACATAAGAATTACTAGTCCAAGAGTGCATGCTGGATCTACTGTGCTGGCATCAGATGGTTCCGGCAATCAAACACGTTTGGACGAAAAGGTTCTGCGTCCTGTATCAATGCGAGTAAACAATACACCAGAAGGAGTACGCATCAGGTGTTATGTTGAATTTACGGAAATATATGACGTCTTTGATACAGAAAACACATACACTAGCGGTATGATTGGACTTATTGGTGGAACCTGGATGTATGCATATTTTGATAATATAGAGGTGTTTAGTGATGCCCCAACTGGAACTATATTAATTTTGCAGTAAATTCATACTCTATTGATGAAGATGGTGAACAGCAAACGATTGTGTTGCTTCGCCATCTCTCATCTTTAAGTTTGTCCGCGCCCACGGAACGCGGCTATCCTCGCCTTACGGGACTAGCTAAGCTAGCTGTGGAACTTGCAAATAAACCTTGATTGGAAGAGCAGCTGCTACAGCCGAGTCACCCTGCTCGGGGAAAAAGAAGGAGAAAACACTTACAACGAAGATCGTTGTGTTACCTTGAGCAGTAGCCGAGTCGCTCCGACTCGGGGAAAAGGTTGAACCGCGGTAATTAAGGATAAACTATTTTGAGTCGTGCGTCATGAGTCCAGACTCGTATTGATTTTCAGCAAAAACAAACCAATTTGAAAAATTGACAAGAACAACTAAAAAGAAATGGAATAAATGAAAAAAACAGCCTCAAAAGTACTAACAATGTTAATAGCCACCAGCTCCTTGTGTTACGCACAGAAAGAGATGTCTCCAATAGATATAAGAATTGACCATCGAGGATTGGTGAAAATTCCTGGAATTTTGCGAACCAACAGTAAAACCTCATGGGGAGCTCATAATCTAGTTATTCGACCTAATAATGAATGGTCAGCGCAAGATTACTGCCTGAAAAACATAAAAAAATCTGGCGAAGTTATTTCTGGAGATTTTCGTTCAAAGCCTGATCTCAAAATGGTTGAGACGGTCACAAAAGTCAAGAGCACCGATGGAACAAAGCCACTTAAAGTTCATTACAAGCTTACACCAGCTGATGGAAAACCAGTCACGTACGACACCGTATATATATTTTTCCCATTTGCTTCAGAAGATTTTGAAAATGGGAAAGTCTTATTTGATGGCGGAAGCGAATTAATACTTTCAGAAGAAGGTGGAATGGATGCATCTGTTCTAAAAAGTTCAAAAACAATTACCATCGTCAATGACACAACAGCTGTGACAATCAAAACAGATAACATGAACATAGTATTCAAAGATATGCGCCCAAAAAGTTCGTCATTTCAAATTTGGCTTGAATACCCAAATCCAGAAAACACAACACTTATGGAGTTTGATTTTGAAATTTCTGCAAGCACACTACCTTATGTGATTGATACTAATAATACAGATTGGGTTGAGTTGCCGCATCAACTGGCAATTGAAAAAAATAGCATTGTTGACTTTTCATTTATGAGCGATGGACCCGCAGGAAAATATGGAAGAATCATCAATAAGGACGGACATTATGCATATGAAAAGACAGGAGAAAGAGTAAAACTTATTGGTGCCAACCTTTGTTATACTGCAAACTACCTTGAAAAAGAGGAAGCAAATAAGCTGGCAGAACAATTTAAGAAAATGGGCTACAACACTGTACGTTTTCATCACACAGACGTTTATCTTATCAAGGGAAACTGGAGCTCAAACAAATCAGATGACATCAATCCGGAATATCTAGACAAGCTTGACTATATGTTTTCTGCAATGAAAAATGCTGGTATGTATGTGACCATCGACCTATACGCACAAGGCAAATATGACATCGGCGAAATAGAAGGAATTGATACAGTTATAAACAAAGAAATCAAGGGACTAATTCCAATTTACGAACCAGCATTTGATGCTTGGAAAAAAATGGTTGTCAAATGGATGAATCATGTTAATCCATATACAGGCATCGCGTGGAAAGATGACCCGGCACTCATCACCATATGCCCAGTGAATGAAGACACAATTTTTCCTGCCTGCTGGGATGATGTCAATAAGCCTCTATATGAAAAAGCGTTTAAAGATTGGAAACAAGAAAACAACCTTAAGAGTGACGAAAAAGATCTCAAAAAAGATCCACTATTTGCAGAGTTTTTACTTGAAGTGAAAATGAAATCAAACAAAAAGGTTGAAGAATTTCTAAGAGATCTTGGGATTAAGTCAATGTTGACAGGCAGCAATTGGGGTGGGACAATGGCGCAAACCTTTACGAGAAATCAGTTTGATGTGGTTGACAACCACCGATACTCCGATCACCCATCTCCATATAAGTTGCCATCAAAATATAAACAACAGCACAACTTCAAACCTTATGACATATATATGACACCCAACTTTATGGGGCCTTCGCGTATATTTGGCAAGCCTTTTGTTGTAACAGAATACAACTACTGTGCACCAAATCAATATCGTGCAGAAGGTGGAGCTCTAATGGGGGCATATGCCTCACTTCAGGACTGGGATGCTCTTTATCGCTTTGCATGGTCACATGGTGCAGCTAGAGTAAACACAGAAAGCAAAATGTCTGGATTTGACATGAGTACCGATCCGCTATCACAAATGACAGAAAAACAGATCGTTTTATTATTCAGACGAGGTGATGTGCAGCCTGCAGAAAAGAAATATGTTTTTGGAGTGACAATGGAAGATGCGGTTAAAGGTGGTCTTGGCAATATGTGGAAACAGGGATTATTTCCGAAAGCATTTACAGCATTGGGATTCACATCACAAGTTGGCTCACAACTAATTGATGGACAAAATATACAAGGTGTTTTCGATGGAGTTGTAACTATCAATGCTGTAACCAACAGTTCAGTATTAGACAACAATAAAAATATTGTTGTTAAAGATCTTCCTGCGGTAAGTCACAAAGTGACTTCTGATACAGAAGAGATTTCGATGGATGCTGATAACCATTACTTTAAAGTGAATACATCAAAGTCCGATAGCATTGTTGCATTTGCAGAAAGCAGTGTAAAGTCCGGCAACTTAGTCATTTCCAACAACACTACTTTCTGCTCTGTATCAGCATCTTCAATGGATGACAATGATTTAAACAACAGCAAACGTATACTACTGTTATATCTCACAAATGTTTTAAACAACAAAGAAACATTTGCAGCTTCTGATATGAAGATTCTTGCTAATTATGGAGAACTGCCATATATAATTAAAACTGGCTCTGTGGATATTTTGCTAAAAAACAGCAATTCAAAACTAAAACTTTATGCATGTGGATCATCAGGAAAGCGAGTGAAAGAGATTGATACAGAATATATCAACGGAGCATATACTTTCAAACTGGAAATCTCTGCAGATACCCCATATATGATCTATGAACTGAATGAATAGTTGGGATGAGGAATAATGGTTAAGACCGCGAAAGCAGAGGCTTGATACTAGCAGGCTATCATATTTGTTTAGTGTGTTGCCAATCATGGCTCCACGGAGACAAACACCGAGGTGACCAGAAAACTTTACAATAAAGAGAATCAGCGATGTTATGCACGTAAAACTTAAATCATACGTATGATCTTTAGGTGTTTTTAATATGTTTATAACCAAGAAAGGATAATAGTATGAATATATAAGGAAATTAGTAAAAAAGAAAGACTTTGATTCTTTGAGGAGCCAGACCGATTGTAAAATCATCATCGTAAGGTAATTCACAAAGAGCAATAGACTTGATTTAGTTGAAGGAAACTGGTTAACAATTGACATAATATAAAAAGAAAGAGTAATTATGAAAAATTTAAAGAGGTTATTAAATAATATTTCATCAAAGCTGATATGGGTATTTTTTTTATTTGTTTTTATGATTGGTTCGATACAGGCTCAGACACTTGATTTAACCGATAACTACGGTCAAACTATTAAGGGATGGGGGTTCTTTTCATATACAAGACGTACAACCTGGTGGGATGAAAAATGGAATGTAATATATTCCCCTAGTGGTTCTGATGCTGTTTTTAGCGATTTAAACGCAAGTATTGTCCGTTTTGATGTAGTTCCTCAGTGCTATGATGGAGATGCAAGTGATACATTAAATCATACTATTATCGATGAATTAAAGGATTCAATTATTATGGCAAAAAGCAAGGGAATATCAGACTATTTTCTTGCAGTATGGAGTCCTCCGGCGGAAATGAAGTCTCCGGCATCTACATACGGTAATGTATGGGTTGAAAATTCCACAGGAGATATAGTAAACTGGTTTAGTGGTATTGAGAGTGACCCTAACTATACAAATGAAAAGACAGAACTCATGGCGGATAGGGAAGATGATTACATTCAATATATTATAAATTCATTAATTTATCTACGTGATAATGGAGCCGGACTTCCAAAAGCATTCAGTCTACAAAATGAACCCGGTTGGAATCCATATTATGATGGCACATATTATGACTATATTCAATATCAAAGTATGGTAAAGAAATTCAAAATAGCTTTTAATAATAATGGCCTGGATGACGTTGATGTGGTATTTGGAGATTGTAATGAAGCTTCATGGCTACTTTGGACCTCGCACCTTGGATTGGGGTATAATTTTTCACTACTCGATAGTGATGTTGATTTGCGGAATTCAATAGATGTAATAGCTTCACATACCTATGATAATTGGAACGATAATTTAGAAGACCGTCTTAATCAGTAGTCTATGGCTGCATCTGCAATGTGGAATAAAAAGAATGCATATGGTTACGAATGCTACATGAGCGAATGGATACCTGACAGGGCATCTGATACTGAAAACCTTACAGGTATTCAATATACAATTTATGAAATGGAACATGTTTTAAGAGATCTGAGGGTTTATCCTTTTGAGTATTTCATATGGTATACAGGCTGGGGTGTCAGCACTTCCACAGATGATTCAAGATCAAAATTGCTTGCATGGAATTTAGATAGTGTCAACGGTGAACTCGGTAAGACAAAACTCTACTATATTTTTCAAAAATTATGGGGAGAGGTTCCCTATGATGGCAGTTATCGTGTGCAATATTTGACAAGTAGTGATTCTGACATAAAAACCGGGAGTGCTAATGTAACTATCGATGCGTTGGCTTTTGAAGGAGATAATAAAACAGTTGTTGTTATTATAAATCCTTCTGAAACTGCAAAAACATTTACATTTTCTGGACTAAGCGATTATACAACCGGAGAATTGTTCAGGACGACTAGTGATCAGGATATGGTATCGGATGGAACTGTTTCGATATCCGATGGAATAGCAAGTATATCTCTACCCGCTGAATCAATTAATTTTTTAATTGCAAGTGAAACTGTTGTTCAGGATGCATTGTCATTTGATACAGTTCCGCTTACTCTTACTGCCGGTGAAACATATACAGTTACAGTTGACTACTCCTCAGTAGAAAACAGAATTATACAGACTAAACTATACACCGGTAGCTGGGAAACTGTATGTAGTAAAACTGAGACTGTAAATTCAGGTTCAGGAGTGCTTACTTATAACATCACAATTCCTGCTGGTACAGCTCCAGGAACCAGTTATATATGGTATACAAAAATGTATTCAACAAACTGGTCTACCTCATACGCCAGTGATATACGTTATAATGTAGTTGTCTCAGAGGGTCCGAGCGTGCCGCAGAATCTTTCCGCAACAGCAGTATCGTCCAGCCAGATTGATCTAACGTGGGACGCATCGTCTGGCAACGTTTATGGTTATAATATTCTCCGTAATAACATGGAGTGGATTGATGTGTCGACAATTACAAGTTATAGTGATACGGGACTTTCTCCTGACACAACGTACACATACAATGTAGCCGCTTTCGATGAGGCGGACAATACCTCCGCCAACAGCGCAACGGCAAGTGCCACCACGCAGGTTACGGTTCCCAGTGTTGATGCAATATCATTTGCTACAGTTCCGCTTGCTCTTATTGCTGGTGAAACATATACAGTTACTGTTGACTACTCCGCAGTAGGAGATAGACTTATACAGACTAAACTATGCAACAGTAGCTGGGAAAATGTATGTAGTAAAATTGAGACTGTAAATTCAGGTTCAGGAGTGCTTACTTATAACATCACAATTCCTGCTGGTACAGCTCCAGGAACCAGTTATATATGGTATACCAAAATGTATTCAACAAACTGGTCTACCTCATATGCCAGTGAGATATGTTATAATGTAGTTGTCTCTGAGTCTGTTCCTGAAGATGCATTGTTATTTAATATCGTTCCACTTACTCTTACCGCCGGTGAAACATATACAGTTACTGTTGACTATTCCGCAGTAGGAGACAGGATTATACAGACTAAACTATGCAACGGTAGCTGGGAAAATGTATGTAGTAAAACTGAGACTGTAAATTCAGGTTCAGGAGAGCTTACTTGTAACATCACAATTCCTGCTGGTACAGCTCCAGGAACCAGTTATATATGGTATACAAAAATGTATTCAACAAACTGGTCTACCTCATATGCCAGTGAGATACGTTATAATGTAGTTGTCTCTGAGCCATAATTCTGAAAATTAACGCTTTAGCCACGTCCGAAGGACGTGGCTCTTTTCCAGCTAGCCTTGCCAATTCAACAAAACGGGAACCAACTATCCTACAAACTATTAACCAATTTTTCAATCCTACTTCAACGGTGGCGAAAACACCTTAACAGCTTTTATCGGCACTTGTCCATCACCATTGAGAATAATCTCAAGAGTCCTTAATTTTTCGGTTGAATGCCCTTTTTGGCGGGGTCACGGACCCCGACCCTACAGGTGCTAATACTGAAACCAAAGTTAAACTGTTGATTTGCAAGTAGTTTGTAGGGTCGGGGTGCTTCACCCCGCCTTTTAAATATAATTTTCAACTTCATCACCCGTTGCATACGTCGTTCTGTGAGCTATGCAGGATACCGTGGGTGATAAAAAATATATGTGTAAACAGTTAATGTTAAAAAATTTAATTTCGGCGAGCCACTCCCGCAGAGCGTGTTCCATCCATTGGTGCCTTCCTCAAAATTTCGATTTACTAAAGAGCCAATTTCAAAAGTCAGACACATATTAACTTAGAAACACCAAAGATGACAGAAAATAAGTTACTTTTATGAGCTTTTTGTTATGCTGCCTAGTAAAATGCGCAATTAGCCTAAAT
>JAQICX010000213.1 GCA_027858345.1 Kiritimatiellia bacterium
CTTGCGAGAGAGGCTTTAACCACTAAACAGAAACAATAGGAGGCTAGCTCTGCTAGTCCCGGTATGCGGGAAACGTAGTGAATGGCCTATTCCTCATTGCCATAAAATAATATTTTTCATATTTATCACCCGCTGTGTCCTGCGTTGCCAAAGAGCGAAGCATGGAATTGGTGATAAGACAATGTGTTTTCTGCTAATTTTATCGACCGAAACGTAAATATTTCTTTCAACCGAAAATCTAAGATTTTTTTGTGTGTGTTTGCTCACAATCAATTCATTGTTTCTCAAGATTCAACAAGCAAAACCTGCAAAACATGCATAAGTTTAAAACAAAATGGCCATGACAGTTGATAAAGTATTTGAGTTCAATGTATTGTATATATGTATTTTTTCATATATTTCATCTGAATGTTATAGTTTTTCATTATAATTTAAAACAAAACGATTGCATTATTATAAAATTCTGCTATATTTCGTCTTTAAATGTAAATAACTAAAGTGTTATTCTAAATAGTGTGGAATCTTTAATAAATATAAAGGAGAAAAATGTTACACGAACCAGCTAACAGAACAGACAAGGATGCCTCATCCGACTGGAAAGCAAAATTGGGAATCAAATTATTCTGGCTATATTGCTTAGTCTACTCAAGTTTTGTAGGTCTTGCAGTATTTACGACAAACTTGATGAAGAAACCAGTACTTGCAGGCGTTAACCTTGCTATCGTATACGGAATGGCATTAATTATTTTTGCAATTATCCTTGGAGTCATATACAACCATCTTTGTACAAAAAAAGAGGATGAAATTCTAGGCAAAGAAGGAGAAGCTAAATAATGAATTACGTTGCTAACCCTATCGCTATCGCTATTTTTCTGACATTTGTAGGTTTTGTTCTTGGTATCTCTTTCTACTTTGCTCGCAAAGCAAAATCGGCCGAAGGTTATTTTGCGGCTGGCGGTCAAATACATTGGTTTGTGAATGGCATTGCATTTGCTGGTGATTACCTATCAGCAGCATCTTTCCTTGGAATTTGTGGACTTATCGCAACTATGGGTTACGATGGGTTCTTATATTCAATAGGCTATCTTGCTGGTTGGATGGTGGCACTATTTGTTGTAGCTGAACCAATGAAACGTCTAGGAAAATACACTTTCACGGATGCACTTGATTACAAGTTCAATTCTAAAGGCATTCAGCTTATGGCTGCCATAAGTACATTGGCTGTTTCAATTTTCTATCTGATTCCACAGATGGTTGGTGCCGGCGTATTGGTTACACCACTGCTGGGCTTACCACATTGGGCAGGTGTTGTAATGGTTGGTATCATTGTTATCACTATCGTGGCAACAGCTGGTATGACATCCACAACATATGTACAGTTCCTAAAAGGGGGACTTCTAATTGTCTTCTCAACTGTACTTTCTATTGCTGTACTTCACAAAGGCCTTTCAACTGAACCAAGAAAAGAGACATTTGATCCGCAAATTATCGAAGCATCTAGTGTGACACCAACAGCAACTGCTGAACATCACGGTCAATCATTTGTTAAGATTGAACAAGATGGCTATGCAAACTGGTGGATTGTTGAAGGCACTAAACTACTGCAGGCACAATCAAAAACAATAACTGCTGATGGAACAGTTTTATATAATGGTGCACCTAAATCTGAAAACAAATTTAAGTCTGTAGGCAGAGTAACTAAGCTGCCTGATGGAAAGACGGAAACTGGTCCTCTTGGCATATTTGAATATTTTTCAACAATTCAGGGTTCTGAAGTTGTTCGTTATCCAAAGAACAAGATTGCCAAATTTACAGATGGTGGTGACAGTATACAAGTATTTGTCCCTGAAATAACTGCTGGAGCAGACTTGATGATACCAGGACAGAAATTCAAGCTTAAATCTGGTATTGGCAAGCTAAACTTTATTTCATTGATGTTAGCCCTGTTTTTAGGAACAGCCTCGCTACCTCATATTTTAATTCGTTACTACACCGTGCCTTCACAACGTGATGCACGTAAATCAACAATTGTTGCTGTTGCAGGCATCGGGTTCTTCTATGTGCTTACACTTTTCATGGGACTGGGAGCTATGACACTAGGCGTTGTTGACTTGGAAAGTAGCAATATGTCTGCACCACTGCTTGCAAAAGCATTCAGCCTTACACTCTTCTCAATCATTTCAGCAATTGCATTTGCGACAGTGCTTGGAACTGTTTCAGGTTTGATTGTTGCTGCATCGGGAGCCGTTGCGCATGACTTGATTGACAACTTCATGAACATCAAAATGAGTGAAAAAACAAAGGTTAGGGCAGGCAAGATTGCAGCAGTTGCTGTTGGTATCATCGCAATGGCTCTTGGCATTGCTTTCGAAAAAATGAATGTTGCTTTTCTTGTGGGATGGGCATTTGCCGTTGCTGCATCAGCCAACCTGCCATCAATCATTATGTTGCTCTTCTGGAAGAAGACAACAGCAAAAGGTATCGCATGGTCAATTGGCGTGGGTATGGTTTCTGCATTGGGAATTATCCTAACATCACCAAGCATCTACACTCAACTATATCATCTTGAAGCTTCTGCTGCTCCTCACACATTAGATAACCCAGGTATCATTTCAATTCCACTTAGTTTTCTTACACTTGTAGTGGTCTCTCTGATGACTCAAAAAAAGAAATAATTGTTTATTCATAATTGGATGAAAGACCTCCAATCTTGTCCGCCATAGCTCCTCCCCGGCTGTCTACGCCTTGCGGGATAGTCCCGCTCTGCGGGAGGAGGTCACCTCGGGGCTTGCCCCCGTGGAGCCATGATTGGCGGCAACGCTCTAGAAAATAAACAATGGCTCTGCCATTCCTTAATTCCGCTGACAGCATGTCAGCCAGTCAAAATGACCACTTTCTCCCGTTGGTCGAATGGACGTTTTAAACTATAACAAATACCTAGGGCTTACTGTTTAATGCAAGATTGCGTATATTTTTGTGCTAAAATGATTTCGCCTTTAGCTCGCTAAAGGTAACTCATTGCAGTGCAAAAAGATGCGTGATATTGCATTACAAATTCATAACGTGTATGAATTTTATATTATAGTTCAGCTGCAAGCTTTTTGGTCTAAACCTGTAAAAAACCTTGCACTTTAGTCTGCAATATAAAGTATTAATATTTAACAATAAGTTAGTTATGAATTAAACAGGAAGCCCTACCTACCGCCTGTCGATCCGTCTGTGTCCTGCGTCTTGTCGCGCCGTAGACCGGAACGGCGAAGGCGGAAGCTTGAAAAGCGAAACTGGGTGGTAAATTTTGTCTTTATCCGTGAAAATCAGTGTTAATCAGTGGCTGAGTAATAGCAATTACTTAGCTTTTGGAGGAGGATTAGCATCGACATTGATCAGCAGGGAAAAATCTATAGCATGCCATCCATTTTCAAGGCGGAAAACAATTTTGTTGATTCCCTTCTTAAAATGCACTTTCCTGAATCCCTCATCAATGCGCCAACTTTTTAGCTTGTTGCTACTATGCCATACAGGCAGATCGTTTATCCAAAGGTCAGAACGGTCATCACTTCCAACCGCAAGCCATAAATCGGCTTCTTCTTCAAAGAACAACTCTGTATATCCATAGTATATTATGTACTCTGCAGAGCCACCAGGTTTTGGTGTAATAACAGGACGCTTATTTTCTGATCCAAAAGAATCATATATCCACTGCAACTTTGCATTGTACTTACCAAGATAATTTGCATCAAGGTCAATGATTGATTCAGGAGGATAAACCTTTTGTATATTCATCCTGCCTTGGTTATCATATGGCCCAAGAAGATACCAACTATCCACATAGAACCATACCGCAGGTGTCCCTCCCTCTTTTACAAACTTGCGACCAGCTACATTATTAAAATAAGCTTTAATATCTGGTGGACGTTGATTAAGAGGAACTTCCTGTGGTTGAATCTTTAGGTTGTTACCTTTCATCTGTTCGGTAATATCCAGATAATCACCCGAGTCTGCCTTTGCAAGCTCTCCAAGAACCTGTTGCTGAGCAATTTGCTTTTCCTCTGATAGCTGTTGCTCTGACATGGCTTCAAGCTTTGCAAGCATAAGCAACATTTCAGCAGCCATTTTCATCTCTTCTTTGGCTTCTTCAATTTTTTCTTCAGCCTCTTCAACATCTTCCTGAGGTGGCTCAACTTGCTGTTCAACTAGTTGCTCTTGAATTTCCTGAACATCTTCAAGAATTTCTTCAATTTTCTCCAAAGCTTCACGAGCTTGTTCTATTTTTTCTTCAACAGTCTCTTTTTCTTCTTCGATTGCTTCGATAGCCTCTTTTACGGCAACTTTTGCAACTTGCAGATTTTCTTTAAGCTCTTCAATTTTTTCTTCTTTTTTCTTCTCTTCTTCTACGACTTCCTTTTCTTCAATCGTTTCTTCTACAACCTCTTCAATTTTTTCTTCTTCTTCAGGTTTTTCCTCAACAACTTCCTCTTTCTGCTCTTCTTTTTCTTCTTCCTGCTTCATCTCTTCGATTATCTTATCGACTTTGATTTCAGCCTGTTTCATTTCGATGAGTGCAGCTTCAAGGGCATCAACCGTTTTTTCAACTTTTTCCTGAGTTTTTTGTTCAAGTTCCTGAATCTGCTGTTGCATATCCATATCTTGAGGTTCCTGGATTTCTTCCTGCGTCTCCTCTTGTGTCTCCTCTTGCTGCTCTTCTTGCTTCATTTCTTCAAGCAGCTCCTCAAGTTTTTCTGCAACAGATTCTTCCATTTGCGGAATCTCTTCAGGCATAACATCCGTAAGCATCTCTTCAGCATTGGCTACTATTACATCATTTTCCTGCATAACCTTCTGAAGTTCTTCCTGATATTTCTCAACATCTGTACTGTTTGCAGACTTATCACGCAACAGTTTTTCATCAGCACTGAGTCGTTCAGAAAGAGGTACGATAGTCTGTTTAAGAGATTTTCGAAGATTCTGTCTTTGAATTCTAGACAATTTTGCTGCCTTGATTTCTTTGTACATTTCTGTTATCTCTTTTTCCAGTCTGACAGATTCATTATATGTTTCAACTACATCAAGTTCGTAAGGATCAAGATCTGAGCTTATTTCAAAGATTTCGGTACCAAGATATACATCCTCTCCGTTTTTCTCCTCGGAAAATGAATTACAAACAGAGGCTATCAAAATAAAATTTAAAAATATTATTACTTTTTTCATTTTTGTTTCTCCAAATATCTATTGATTTCGGCAGAAAAGTCAGACATTTCCTTAATTGCTATCTTCTGACTTTCAATAGCTTGTTCCTGTAATCCCAGGGCCTCTGTAAAACCATCAAGCCTTTCCAAAGCTGCATTTACCAAACCCACAGCATACGGCACACGGTTGGGTGTTGGATACTTGAGCTTAGACAAAATCCTTTTGCCATCCTTAAGAGTATTGTTATTCCTGGCAATGACACGCTCCAGAACCTTAATCTCATTTGATAATTTAACAGACTTGGCTTTAAGTTCATCATACTTCTTCTTTGCCAACTGATTCTCTTTTGTCTCATCAGGCGTCTTAGCCTTTCTATTATAAATCTTCTTTTGGACTAACATTTCCTTGTCTGCAGCACTCTTCTGTTCTTCAAAACTATCAATTTTAATTTGTGTGGCGGCAGAATCTTTAGCAACCCGATTTGTTGTTGATGTCCACTCATTGAGTGTTTTCCAATAGTTTACAACTCTGTTTGTTTCACTCAAATTATAATCATCAACCCTTTTTTCATGAAGCAAACCATTATCTCTCAAAGTCCCCAATGCACTTGTTTTTGCTGAGCTCAAGGCAACTTCTTTGTCAATACTTGCAACCTGTTGGACCAGCACAGCTTCTTGTGAATCAACAAAATCACCCCAATCTTTTTGGATTTCTACATGTTTCACCCAGCTGAGAGTACTGTCTGTAGAATCTATATTAGCCTGCAACAATTGTAAGTCTTTAAGGATTGGAGCTTGAACAGCCCTCTGCTTTTTTCGTTCGTCCAATATTCTTGAAGCAACCAGCGACATATTTGTATAGTTACTTGCTTGGAGAGCGGCTGACATTTCAACATAATCAGCTTGTATTAAATTGATACTTTTGAGAGCTGCTTTCTGAGCGGTCAAAATACGTTGCTGTATATCTTTTATGCCCTCCACTGCAAAAACAATATCCTCAGGAAGATCTGTCTGCATCTCTTTTGTAAAGGATTTAAGTGTCACAATTTCCTGCTGACGAATTTGATCCATTTGTTGTTTAATGTCCTGCAGGAGGCCAACTTCAACTTGAAGTTCCTGCAAGTTAGCATCCTTAACAAACCGCTGAAGTTGTTCAGCCTGCTGTTTATTTATAACAACCTTGCGTTCTTCAATTACACGCTCTTTTTCCGGCATAAGCAACCAGAGTGCAAGAACTGCAAGATGAAGCAGTATAGACGGAACAATCCAAACCATACGATTCCCTGGTTTTTGGTCGAAAATATCATCCAATTCATCTGGGGTATTGTCTACTTTATTTAAGTTGCTCACTTTAATCTATCCAAAGCTCTTGATTTTGTATGTATACCATAATTCTTAAGACCTTCAAAGGCACATAAATCCAATACTTGAACCAAATTACGACTTGGAGCATCACGATCAACATCAATCCTGATGTGCAGATCAGGACTGATTTCAGCAAAATCCTTAAGGCGTCGCTGTAGCTCACTTTGACCAATAGGAAGCCCATCCATATAGAAAGAGCCTGTGTTATCAATTGTAATTAATGTCACTTGCCTATCCACATCAGGAACAGCTGAAATTGCCGGCTCCGGAAGCTCAACAGGCATTTCGTATTCCGGCTTTTTCATCGTGGTTGAAACCAAAAAGAAGATTAGCAAAAGAAAAACGCAATCAATCAATGGCCCCATATCAACCATAACATCATTACCATCATCCATATTTAAACGCATACTATCACCTCAGTAAATTTTTATTTGCTTTTTGAGTCAATTGGGAACCAACGAATAATCAGATGGTTTACCTGCTCCTCAAGAGCAAGACCTAAGATATTTGTTCTAATCTTAAAAAAGTGGAAACATATTAAAGCCGGAACTGCAATTACCAATCCCAAAGCTGTTGTAATCAAGGCAAAAGATATATCAGAAGCCATGACAGAAGGATCGCCCATTTTGCCGGCAAGAGCCACAGACTCAAATGCACCTATCATTCCGTAAACAGTACCAAACAGACCTAAAAGCGGACTAACTGTTGCAACAATTGCCAATGGATATGCACGCTGCATGTGAACACGAAGTTCACGCGATGCCACATCTCCAGCCAAATTGGAAACATCAGCATGACCACCGTTACGATGTTCAACCATCAACCTTATGATTCTTGAAAGAGTTGAAGGATTGGCATCAACCAAGGCTTCAATTTCATCATACTTGCCTTCTTTCCAAAGTTTATTACTCTTTGATGCAATACCTGAAGGAACAATATTGGCTTTACGCAAATTAAACAATCTTTCAAAAGCACATGCAAAACCTGCAATAGAAATCAAAAGTAGCGCTATACCTGTTTTACCACTCTCTTTGACTTTCTGAACAAAAACACCCTGTGTTGTAAGAATCTCATATTCCTCAACTTCATCTGCAACAACATTTCCAGCAATATCGTTAGTACCACTGGCAACAGGTACTTCCTGACAAAATGTCAGAGGTGAAAAAACTGTTAAAAAGACCCACAAAAAAACTACACTTACAATACTTTTGTTCATACTGATTCCTTCTTTTTTTAATTTAAATTAATTTATCATTACACAAATTTTGAGGGGAGATGCTATATAAAGTGCGTATAAATGTCAATACTTTAACAACGATATTTTCTCTAAAATCTCAAAAAATACTAAAAAATAATACATTTTTTATTTCGGGGAACACTACAGAAATGCAAAAAACTTGTCAATATCTTTATCAAGCAAATGACGTTTTTCTTGATTTTTCGGTTGGATAGCTTTTCTGTCAGCGGGGACGCTGACCCTCCCATTGTGCAGTTTAATATTATATTGCCAGCAGGGAGAAATACCCCTCCGTTCTCGTTCCTCCATGCCTAGCCTGTCGCGCCGTCTGCGTAGTTAGCAGAACGAAGCGGGAAGACCGAACGACGAAGTGTCTGCCCTTTTCCAATGCTTCTCAGCGGTCATCGACCGCCACTACAGGCGTGATTTAGCACGCTGACGGTAAACTGCAAATTTCACAACTGTAGTGTCGGTCGACTTGTCGAGCCGTAGTCTCGACCGCTTCCTGCGTATTTGCAGCAGGAAGCGGGAAAAGAGCGAAGGCTGATGACCGACGGAAAACACCAATTCAACTTGTATCTTTCTGCATCACTCCTGTAGCCGAGTCGCCCCGGCTCGGGGAAACCATCCGTACGGGCAATTTTGTCTACCATCATTTCATAAATCATAACATGAGCGTAGATCATTCCACACCCTCGCCTATCCGCCGTCTGTGTCCTGCATAGTCTGAAAGACCGAAGGAGAGTGTCTGCCCCCTTCTCAATTCTTTCAAAAATCACCATATTTCCACCTTGTCCGCCAAAACTCCTCCCCGGCTGTCCACGCCTTGCGGGATAGTCCCGCTCTGCGGGAGGAGGTGTCCGAGGAACGAGGACGGAGGGGTTGCTCAATCTCAACCCCAATCTTAACCTTAATAAGTGTATCGACTATTCAGGTTAAAGGCATTTTCGATGTGATTAATTTCTGCAACACCAACATCAGGCGTGCCAACAACCTCAATAATATCAATTCTAAAATATGGGCGATTCTTCAATTTTTGAAGATATGCAACAATTGCGTGCTGAAGTTTTGCCTTTTTCTTGCGATCAACAGCGGATGCGGGGCGACCATACCCCACAGACTTTCTAGTCTTTACCTCCACAAAAACAAGAACATCATCCAAAAGCGCAATAATATCAATTTCATACTGCTTTTTAGGCACATAATTCCTTTTCAGAATCTTATATCCCTTGCTCTTCAAAAAATCACATGCAACATCTTCGCCCCACTCACCAGATTCCAGATGTTTAGCTTTTCTTTTAATATCCATAGCGTCCCCCACATTTATTATCCGCATGTACGGGCAGGCCTAGTGTCTGCCCCCCATCTTTATCTTTATATTAAATTGATTCTAGACATGATTTACAAGATTTACAAGATTATTTTTTCAAATCATCCAAAAAAAATCGATTTTTGGGGCTAAGACCATTTATGAGAACGAGGACGTTCTCGCTCCCGTTTTTCCAAGATAACGATTGTTTGTATACTGGGAGCGACAACGTCCTCGTTGTCATAACCTATATTCAACCTAAAAACTGTGTCAAAAAAGCCTTTTTTTTATTAAACACTCTTTTTGCAGGGACAGCAGTTTTTGCCTGTAGCAAACTAAGCTCATCAAAGTATACCCCGCCTTTTTAGCTAAAATTTTCTTGCTGTCACGCAGGTGACTTGTTTTGGTAGAAATGGCTTTCCAAAATTTAAACAAAAAAACAATACAACCGAAAAACAAGAGAAACCTTAAGAACAAAGGTATAAATACTTGCATTAGTTCTGTTAATATTATATATTTCGACAAGTTTAGGTGTATTAGAGCATTGAACAAATGAAACGCTGTAAAGATTTTATTCGAGGACGACGTTGGGCTTAAAAAAAAATCAAGTAATAGCAGGCCTATTGCGTATCTTTTTGAAAGATTCAACGGAAGCC
>JAQICX010000229.1 GCA_027858345.1 Kiritimatiellia bacterium
CTTTTGTGTCTCCGCTAATGAGGCGGACTCATGAACTGCTGGAAAAGGTCCTGTTCATGCCGAGATGTTTTGTTAAACCGGTTAATTCTCTCTTCTCCGGTACTCTGTCATAGTGGTGACATGGTGACTCTCCCGGGGTACTCCCGTGTTGCTTTATATGCATAATCGTCGGATCAACGTAGAGCGCCTATTGATAACTTAGGACTTCCGATTGTGTTGCACCCTCGTCCCTGTGCCCTCCGCCTATATCCGCCGACGGGCGGTCAGTTCCGTTCCCGTCTACTCTGTTCGATCGACCCACATATTCACTACAGACTTCCTTCAACCCGCCATTACTGGACGAATCTCTGTCTTACGCTTCCCTAACCGTTATCAAGTCGGGGTCGGACTAACTTCTTGATTTGCACCAAATTTTCGCCTACCATAACCAAAGTCAGAGTTGACATACCTTTCAAATTTGGTACGCTCGCGGAGCGTACCGACAAACAACCGGGCCCGCCCGGCACACAACAAAATTGCTCCACCGTATCAGAAACCGCGCTTCGCGCGGCTCCTGAACGGTGAGCATCACGTTAGCAAAATAAAAGAAGGACAGCCACTTGGATGCTTCGTTAACTCATTCGACCTATGAAGCGTGTTACCTGACAAGGACTCATTATGAATAGAACCTTAATTTTGATATCTTTAGGAATAGGTGTTGTGTCTTTGCTGCTTGTCCCATTTGCGGCAAGTATTGAAAAGAAAAAAAGAAAGAAAGCACAAATAAAAAAGGAAAATGAGGAACTTCTACACAAACAAGAATTAGAAAAAAACTCTCAAGACATATTGAATGTTCTGACACGAAGAGTTATGGAGGTTATAGAGCCTCATTTAGATACACTCCAAAGAAAACGTAAGCAACTCATAACAAAAGATGATTACGGTACAATATACAGAAAAAAATGGGATGAAGAACTCAATTATTTTTATCTCAATGTTCTCCATCAAAATGATGATTTAATTCAGTCGGAAAAAAATCTTCAAAAAACACATTTATGCTTAGCCAATAAAGGAATTTTTCTTGAAAGTTCTGTTGAAAAAATATTTGCATTTACTGAAAGTGTATTAGACGCTAAAGATGTTAATTCAAAGTTGAACGAAGGGAATTATTCAAGAGCGAATGTACCAGTAGACTATACACGTTTTTGTGCCGGACAATTAAAAATTGCTGGATGGATGGTGACTTTTACAAAAGCATCAGACAATCAATACATTGATATTATAGCGGAAAATAATGGTATAAAAATAGCAATTCAATGCAATGATGATTTAGACCCAGTTTTAAGCAAAGCTGTTGAAAAGGCTTCCGCTGGAGCATCATTTTACGGTGCTGATAAATGTTTTGTAGTTTCTTCTACTGGTTTTACATCAACAGCTATTGATTTAGCAAATACCCATGGAGTTAAATTGTTGCATCATGATGATCTTTTGGGCCTGACTGAAAACTCTTTAAAAAATACACTTGGTCAAGTTCAAACATCCACCCAACCTCAAACATCGGAGAAGCAAAAGACTGAAAACACAAATATAGGTGTCATATTTATAATCCTTTTTCTAGTTTTGATCTTTGGGAGTATAGTTGCACTTCACATCAATACACAGGAAAAGAAATCATCATCTATATTTTCAAACGAAATTTCATATGTAGAGAAACAAGTTTTGCTTGACTCTATGAAGCAATTCAATATTGCCATGAAAACTAAGAACTACATGGATGCCTATACTCGTGCTGGAGTAATTAGCCAGCTTTACCTTCAGGCTGAAGATAAAACTGGCTATTCAGAATGGAAAGAAAGAGAAAAAAGTTTAGGAAGAAAATTGGGCATGCCTTATTAACCTAATAAAGCATGGCGGAGTTGTAAATTTATGTGGTTTTAATACAACTTACTATAGAATAGAATGCGTCTAAAAAAATGATGCAATGCAAGAAAATGAAAAATGATGTCCATCAATCAAATTGAATATATTAACAAGAAATTCAATGCCGATTTGACGAATCGCTTGATGGGTCGAGTTTTTCACCTCACACCAACAAACACCTTCTATCAAATACAGAAAGATGGAATAATACATCACAATCAATCTGGGAAATTAGGATTAAACACAAGTTCGAATGCAAGCTTTGGTCGTCAAAACGGATGGGTTTGTCTATTCGACCTAAGAGATTGTTCCATTAAGGAGATCAAAGAAGCCTTAAATAAGTATTATTTTCTCAGACCTGAGTGGTTTATAAAACGAACATATGAGTTCTCAGAATCAAATGTAACGTATATGTTTCTTGATCCAACATTTTACAATGATATTATTCCCAACAGCAGAGGCATACTAGGTAAATTTTATATTCCAAGAGTAGAATGTTGGTATCCAGGACGTTTAAATATTGAATTAATTGAAGAAGCTTTATCAGTAAGAATTTTTAAAGATGCTACCGAAAGTGATCGAATCGGCTATATGATGAGTAAAATGTAAAATAATGCTAACCAGCAGATCCACCATACCCAGAGGGGCGCTTCGCTTCCTCCCCTCTGGTCTGGTGATCTAAACGTT
>JAQICX010000237.1 GCA_027858345.1 Kiritimatiellia bacterium
GTAATGGATTTTGGGAATGGATTGCGTGGAATGGGGAATCCGGCATTGTGGAATGCTGAGAAGCTTGGTGTGCTTTGTTCACGAAATGCTCCCAACCCCTATCAAATGCCTAATGCAGAAGTATATTTTGGGGGATTTCATTCGCCAATGGAAAAGAAGATTTTAGCAAAGTTGCTGGAATTGAAGAAGCCGGTGATTTATTGTCCTGCTTGGGGCTTGGGCGGTAAACTATCGAAAGATGTTGTTGAAGCTTTAAATGATAATAGAATGTTGATTTTGGAGATGAAGAATAAGGATGGTAATTTGGTTGCGGCTACGAAGCGCAATCGTTTTGTGATTGAGAATGCTGATGAGTTGTGGACTCCGTATGTGAGCCCAGGCGGCATGTTGAGCAAGTTATTGATTTAGTACATTCATGTGCTGGAAAAATGGTAAAAAAGACGATGAATCGGAGGAAGAATGATGAATGATCCTACAATACAACGCATTTGGAATGCAAGGAAAAAGATATCAAAGAAATGTGACTTTGATTCTAAAAAACTAGTTGCCTACTACATTGAAAGGCAGAAGGAAAAAGAGTCAACAGGTTATCATTTTGTTTCTGAAGAAACAAACACTTATGATTCAAAATAAATGGTTTGGGTTTTTCCTTTTATTGATCCGTGCAGAGTGGTTAGTAAGAAATCCTTACATACCACTTCCTTTATTTTTACCCACAACACTAGATTTATCACCACGACCAAACCAACTTTGTTGACCTTTCCTCATAAAAACAATTGTCTTTTGCAAACAAATATTATATTATCACTAATATTATTACAGTAAATTCACCATCAAGGGCAAACTTTTCACCCTTGAAATTATTAACCAAACATTGAAACAAATTATTTTACGAACTTTCATACAATAATTGTTAGCAAGGATAAAAAGATGAAACTATTTTTGAGTCATTCTTCAGTAGACAAAACGATTGTGAAGCGACTTGCCAATGACCTAAAGTCTACTGGTATCTCAGTTTGGCTAGACGAATGGGAAATCAAGGTCGGAGATCGGATAACACAGAAAATCAATTGTGGTCTTGATGATTCTGACTACGTTGCAATTTGGCTCACTAAAGCCGCCATTTCTTCAAAATGGGTTGCACTAGAGTGGCAGTCTCGCTTTGCTGATGAAATTGCAGAAGATAGAGTAATAATACTGCCTCTCCTAGCCGAAGAATGCCACCTTCCACCACTGCTTCGAGACGTGAAGTACGCAGACTTCAAATCCCAATATTCGATTGGTATACAACAATTGCTCGAACGCTGTGGTATTGATTCTCGTTCCAGAAACGCTGGTTTTCCCTTGTTACACGGTAATTGGTCGTGCCATGATGGGACATTTGGATTGAGCCAATTCAAAGACGATGTCTATGGGACATACGACTGGATGGGCCGTTCTCAGGTTGGAAGGTTGACGGGGCGGATTATTGGTTCACGCCTCATTTTTAGATGGAGAAACCACGCACTCGAAGGGGTTGGCATCTTCTCCATCCGTGATGAGACACTGCAAGGCGGATGGTGGATGGAGTGGGAAGGACCAAGTTTCTATGAACTAATGGAGAACCCGGACTTCAATATTAAGGAGGTTCACAACCTGACACGATTTAGCCTCCGACGATCAAAACAGCACAGCCAATGCTAACATCAACTTGAACCTTATTTCAAAAGGTTGCAGATGGGCTTTTTAGAACGGTTCGTTCAGCGTTCCTGTCGTAGGAACTGCAAGAGGAAGAATAAATATCCCAATCAAGAAGTTGTTTTTCAATCAATCTTTTCATGACAATACCTTTCATAAAATTTCTTAATTCTAAAATACAATGCAAATATAACGTTTTGAATTCTAAAATACAAGGTAAAAAAAAAACATTTCTAAAACACAAGCATTGTTCAGTATTTCCGCCTATCCATAAGACCGTGCTCTGCGAAGCTCAACGGAGCGAAACCTGATCTGATAAGGAATACATAGCTAAAATAGTGCAATTGGATTGGAGGTTAAGAGAGAATTTTGAGTTGGAAAAGTTGATATGTCCAAAATGGAACAAACCACTCGGCTCTTTATCTCAATCCCGCCTTGCGACACTATGCCACTTCTCCTATCTTCTCTCTGGCGACCTGTCGCGCCGTAGGCACTGCGAAGGCGGAAGCTTTGGTTGCGGGTAGGCCACTTCGTTGCTTCAGACTAGCTAAAGCCTCTCTTAGACTTCGTCACGAGTCAGCACAATACAACGCCAGCACTTACCTCTTGTCACTTAACACTTATCACCGGCGAACTAAGAGAGCTTCCATAATATCGCCAAGCTCACCCCTATCCATTTTTTGAATAACATGAGTTTGATTGCCCGAACTATCTTCCCGCCAGACAAAGCTGCAGTCATCTTGAATATCAATGTTACCTGCTTTGCTCATTGTCCAATACTCTCCGAGTCCTCGTACGGCAAAAATGATTGTACAAGGGTCTGCTGTATGATGATTCCAATCTGCTGCACCAGCTTTGTCTCTATGCAGTTGATAAGCTCTACGAATTGGGTTGTCGTGCGATTCGTGACGCAGCTTTTCTCCAATGAAAATTTTGTGACCAATTTCTCTGCCGACAAATATAATTTTACCCGGCCAGTTTCTTATTGTATAGACAGCTGCGGCACCATCTCGTGTAAAGTTCACATTATCAGCAGCACTATCAATCGGAAAATTTCCCCCCATACAGACCCAATGTTTTACCTTTTTCTCAATCAGCTTTAAGCCATCAAGTGAAGAGTGTTCATCTGGAGTACTTTTTAGTAAGAGTTCAAGATTTGACATGTAACCAATTGTTGCAATCACAATTGAATTATCTTGCGCAGCTGCTAAAATTTTTCTGTAAAGAACGACAGCATCTTCAGCATCATCATTACTCATAATAGTATGAGGAAATTCAGCAGAAACCGGTTCAAGAAAAACAGAGTGCCCCATATACACACCAGAACCACCTTTAGGGGCGCCAATCGGAAGATTTGGGCGACCATAAAATGTGTTGACGACATCAACGACCGCAGCCGACTTTGGATGTTTGGATGAGACAACCGTTGCAAGGATGTCAACTTCACCATAATCTGCTAAAGTATGCAAAATGCCCATTGCTGCCAGATCATCGCAATCTGTCAGCATGTCAGTATCTAATATCAATTTCACCTTATTTTCCATTTCATAATCCTTTTATACGTGGTAAGTGTTAAGTGCTAAGTGTTACGTAAATTGTTAATTAGAGCATTTCACTAATGAAACGCAGTAAATCTTTGTCCTGCGGCTTCCGTTGAATCTTTCAAAAAAATACTCAATAGGCCTGCTATTACTTGATTTTTTTTTAAGCCCAACGTCGTCCTCGAATAAAATCTTTACAGCGTTTCATTTGTTCAATGCTCTAGGACTTAAGACTCTCGACTTAGGACTAAAGTAATTCCACGCCATGCCAGTCCTTCCGCCCCACGGAAACCTTGACAGAGCCTTAATTATTAATTCTTAATTTTAAATTGATTAGCTCCCCATAAACTCACAAATCAAAGCATCTTTAGGAATAAGCACATCGTCAATTGGTGCTATTTTTTCTAAAAATTTATAGACTCTATTGACTCTGATATGAGCATCAAGTCGTTTGGGATCATCAATATATGAAGACTTCAATTCTGCCAGCTCATCAAAGAGATACTTTTTCCAGAATGCAAATTCATAAGGAAGGGCGGTGTTAATTATTGCATCTGCTTCATGAATATATGGTATAATATCCTGAAGTTCACTTTTTCGAACATAATGCCAATGAGTTAGAGTTCCTTCAATAGACATGTTGCGACTTAGGCGATCTCGACTCATTCGACGTAGCAGACGGTTATCAGACCAACGCAGAAAAATGTTTTCCATATCCTGGAACTGTCCGAGGCATTCAATATAGACTTTAAACTTTTTATAATTGGGTATAGACTTTGTCATTTCATCATAAAGTCCATGTAGGCTATCAATCAAAATAAGTTCATCATCGTCAATTGAAAATTCAGTTGCATTCAACGTTCGTTTACCTGTTACAAAATCATAGAAAGGCATAAAGATTTTATTACCTTTGATCAGTTCGTTCAAGTGATTGGATATCAATGCCAGATCTAGAGCCTGGGGTCTTTCATAATCAAAATCACCAAATTCATCACATGGATGTGTCTCTTTATCAAAGAAGTAGTTGTCAACATTTATTGTTTTAACCTTAACTCCAACAGACTTCAAAAAGCCTTGAAGATTTCTTGCCGTAGTTGTTTTGCCAGATGAGGAAGGACCAGCCACAATAATAAGTTTTAAATCAGCGATTCTATCAAGTATTTTTAAGGAAGCTTGCAAAACTTCATCTTCATAGCGTTTTTCACATAATATGGAGAATGATTCAAATCTGCCAGCTTCAATGATTTTATTGAGTTCACCGATGTTAGTACACTTGTTCGCCATGTTCCACCAGAGTACTTCATAAATTTTCTTATATGGAACCATGTCGGTAACCTGAAAATCACTTGCACGGGCCGAACGTTCCATTGCTCGCTGATTTCTGTAAAGAATATAATCTTTTGCAACAACACCTTGCCCCATCTTCATCAAAACCTGTTCAACAATATCTTGAATATCTTCAACTGTCGGAAAATCATTTTGGGTATAATTATCATTTAACAGCTCTTCAACTTTTTCAGAGACATTAATTGAAAAATCCTTTGGGGCTGCGATCTTATTGGAAACTGCAGCACGAAAAACTGCACTCTCAATTCTCTCTCTGTCATACTTAACTACCGCACCATCACGCTTGACAATATTTGTAATCATAAAATACTCCACATAAAGTTTGACATAAACTCACATAAACACTAACAAATATATAAACAAAAAACAACAACGCAATTCTCTTCTCTCTCAAAAAACTCATATTTTAAAGGTTTAATACTCTTTTCGACGTCAGCGACAGATTCACATAGGGCGCTCAAGTCGCAACCAAAGCTGGCAGAGCCAGCAGATTAAGATTAAGGTTGGAATAGCTCCGCCATTCTTCGCTCTGTGAGCTTCGCAGGATACAACAGGTATTTATTGTATGACAACGAGGACGTTGTCGCTCCCAGGACGGCAAACTATGCTCCACTAATAACGGGTGTGTAACCCTATGTTTTGCACATAACACACGCACCTTGTTGGAGTAAGTTGACATGCGTAAAATTGTATTAGAAGTTGTTGCGTAAACCCGTTTGAATTGCAAGTTTTACAACTGCTCCCCGGCTAGCTCGCTAGTCCCGCAAGGCGGGAGGAGCTGTCATGCGTGCATGACTGAGGGGTACTTAACCGAAAAAATGAGGAAAAAAATTAATGAATCTATTTTTAGCTTTATTTATGTTCTATATTCTTATATAATGGCAGACAATTGATTTGAAATAGTTGACTTTATTGTTAGATAGTCATGAAACCAAATGAACTCAAAAAGGAAAATTTAATGAAAAAAGCATTAATCACAGGTATAACAGGACAAGACGGTTCTTATTTAGCAGACTTACTTCTTGAACAGGGATATCATGTATACGGAATGATGAGAAGGTCAAGTACTGAAACATCTGAGAGAATTGAACACCTAAAAGGTAAAATTGATATTCTACAGGCCGATCTGCTTGATGAGCTTTCTCTAATGAGTATGATGGAAGAGTCGCAACCTGATGAGATCTATAACCTTGCAGCAATGTCGTTTGTTCCAACATCCTGGCAACAACCAGTTCTTACTGGTGAATTCACAGGTATTGGTGTTGTTAAAATGCTTGAAGCATTGCGCAGAGTCTGTCCAAAAGCAAAATTTTATCAAGCCTCAAGCAGTGAGATGTTTGGCAAAGTTCGTGAAGTTCCCCAAACAGAATCAACACCATTCTACCCAAGAAGTCCTTATGGAGTGGCAAAAGCATACGGTCACTACATCACTGTAAACTATCGTGAAAGCTATGACCTGTTTGCTGTTTCAGGTATCTTGTTCAATCATGAAAGTCCTCGCCGTGGAAAAGAATTTGTTACTCGTAAAGTTACAGATGCTGCTGCAAGAATCAAACTAGGCTTACAAGACGAGCTTAGAATGGGTAATCTTGATGCAAAACGCGACTGGGGATTTGCAGGCGATTATGTTAAGGCAATGTGGTTAATGCTTCAACAAGAGCAGGCAGATGACTATGTTATCTCTACAGGTACAGAACATTCTGTCCATCAGCTCGTTGAAATTGCTTTTGACCGTGCCGGTCTTGACTGGGAAAAACATGTTGTTATCGACCCTAAATTCATTCGTCCTGCTGAAGTTGATAGACTTTTAGGTGACTGTTCAAAGGCTAAAAAAGTGCTGAACTGGGAACCTGAAGTTGACTTCAAACAATTAATTGAAATGATGGTTGATTCAGATCTTAAGAAAGTTCAGAGAGAGATTGATCATAAATAGTTAATGCGTTAGAGAGTTAGACGGTTAGACCGTTAGAAGTTTAGACTGGGCAGGGCAGGCTGTCTTAACTATTTACCATTTACTATTAACTATAAACTAACTATGGACTATAAACTTATTTTACTATGAAAATACTAATTACAGGAGCAGCTGGATTTGTTGGTCGACATATGATCAACGAATTACTAACAGCAAATCATCAGATCATTGCATTTGACCAAATGTTTCCAAAAGATTTTTATGATTCAGAAGAGATCGTTAAAGTCACTGGAAACATTCTGGATCAAAACTGCATAAACGGCTGTGTTGCGGATTATACACCTGATGCATGTATACATCTTGCAGGAATTGCATTTGTGCCGGTTGGTGCAACATCTCCTGGACTTGTCTACGACATTAATATTTCCGGTACAGTTAATATACTTAATGCATTCAAAGACATTGTTCCAGGCAGTCGAGTCTTGACAGTTTCATCTGCTAATGTATATGAGGCAACGCCGTATGATGGAACACCACTAAAAGAGTGTTCTCCTCTATCGGCAATCTCTCCGTATGGACTATCAAAAATTGCATCAGATAATGCAACCATAGCGTGGTACAACAAGTATAAGCTTGAAACAATTTCGGTTCGTCCCGGCAACCACACAGGTCCAATGCAATCACCAAACTTTGTGGTGCCGAACTTTGCAAATCAACTGGTTAAAATTGCTAAAGGAGAACAACCTGGTTTACTCAATGTAGGTAATCTTGATAGCAAACGCTCTTTCTCTGATGTTCGGGACATCGTTCGTGCATATAGACTGCTTTTAGAAAAGGGCACTCCAGGACAACAATATAATGTCACTTCAAACAACCCTGTAAGCATCAAAAGCATTTTAAACAAATTGATGGAACTGATATCTGTAAATCCAAAAATTCAGATTGATACCGCAAAGTTTCGTCCAACAGATGAATCACCACTTTTAGATATTACGAAAATAGAGAAGGATGTTAATTGGGCTCCAGAGTACACACTGGATAAAACACTTGAGGACATTGTTAAGAGTTTGTTAGACAGTTAGATGGTTAGAGAGTTAGACGGTTAGATGGTTCCATACGTCGCGTCGCTATGCAGGACACAGTAGAGAGTTAGACGGTATTTATGGTAGCGCGACCTTTCAGGTTGCAGGCGTTCTGACACTTGCATGCTGGCTCTGCTAGTCCCGCAAGGCGGGAAAGATCGTTACGTTACCTTGTAGCGGCGATGGTTCATCGTCGGAGAAATTAAATAAAAATGAAAAAATTATTACCATTATTAAAATTACTAATTGCGGCAGGCATAATAACTTTTCTGATTTACAAGATTCATAACGAAACTTGGCTGTATAATTTTACAATTACCAATGGCGAACCATCGTTAAATACAATTTACTCTTTTGAATATCCGAAATTACCAGAAGATTCATCACAAGTTGATTCAGAATCAACAACTATCATAACCACAATTTTCATCCCCTACTCTATTGACAAAAATAATTTCAAAACATTCTGCTATGACAAAAACTCAATAATACCCGATACAGGAATTCTTACGTCGCAAAACGATGCACATCCACCTCTTGTATGGAACAAAGTAACCAAACACCGAAGCGGTCTACAGGCACTAAAAGTTGCCATATCCAAGGCATTCCAAAACAAATTAATGTTCTTCCTGTCAATCAGTCTTTTTTCAATATGTTTACTTTGTATCATCTCCAGATGGAAAATCATATTGGATGGACTGGGAATCAGTATTGGTTGGAAAAAGATATCTTCAATCTTTTTGATTGGCCAATTCTTCAACTTTTTTATGATTGGAGCCACGGGTGGAGATATTGTCAAAGCCATATATATTGCCAGAGAGACAGACAAAAAAACAGAAGTTGTATCCAGTGTCTTTATTGATAGGTTTATTGGTCTGTTCGCACTCATATCATTAACAGCAATTATACTGCTCTCAAACTATCAGTTCTATATGCAGTTCAACGAAACTCAATATGTGTTCTGGTTCATTCAAGCAATATTTGCTGCATTCATTATGATTATTCTGAGCATAATATGTGCAAAGCCACTAATAGATTTCATCGTGAACAAGCTACCTGGGAAACACAAATTCATTGCAATTATTGACACAATATATGAAGCAACACGCTTCTGCTTTACAAACAAATCGGTTGCAGTAAAAACACTTGCGCTATCATACACAAACCACATTGCAGCCATATTTATGATGTTGTTTGCCGGCAAAGCACTTGGTGTGACAATTCCAAATCAAGCATACTTTCTTATTGCACCACTAATTAATGCTATTGGTTCAATACCTGTAACCCCAGGTGGACTTGGCATGAGAGAAATTGCTGCTGTGACTTTCTTTGGTCTCCTTAATGTTTCTGTTCCATCAGCATTTTTCCTGTCATTCTTTACATATTTTGCAGGCATGATCTGGTCATTACCAGGTGTCATATTTTATATTAGAACAAAAAAATAATGATTAATTATTAAGGATAAATGATTAATGCAGAAAGTTACTCAATAAATAATTAAGGTTTTGTCACGTTTTTTGTGGGCAAGTGGTTAAATGACTAATATTAGCCATCCGCCTTCGCTCTTCCTGCGTATCACCGCTGGCTGTGAACTATTTACCCCATAGGGCTTTGCCCTACGCTAGTATGTTTCGCACTTTCCATGCGTCGTCTGCGACTATGCAGGACACAGGCAGGGCTGATAGGTCGTTTATCTATAATAATAGATAAGACGTCTTCTCCTCTGCCAGCCCTCGTCCGCCAAAACTGCTCCCCGGCTATCCACGCCTTGCGGGATAGTCCCGCAAGGCGGGAGGAGCTGTCGAGCTTGCTCGACTGAGGGGTGTTCATGTACAGACCCGATTTATCGCGACACTCTTCCCCATTTACCATTTACTATCAACCATAAACCATTCCTCCTCCCCACGGAGTGAACCATTTACCATTTACTATCAACCATAAACCATAAACCATTCCTCCTCCCCACGGAGTGAACCATTTACCATTTACTATCAACCATAAACCATTCCTCCTCCCCACGGAGTGAACCATTTACCATTTACTATCAACTATTTACTATTTCCTCTCCCTGCTGGCTCCGCCATCCCTTCCTACTTCCTACCTATCACTGCGAGCTCTCACTTCGTGAGCCTCTTCATCGTGCATCTACGTGGATGATCTTTGCAATTATTGCATATGGCATTTTTGAGTTCTTTGCCATCAACGAAATCCTGCATATTTTGTAACGTTGTCTGGGCAATCGCCTGCATCGCCTCTTTTGTAAAAAATGCCTGATGAGATGTGACCAGAACGTTTGGAAAAGATAGCAATCGAACAAGTGTATCATCTTGAATAATATCACTTGAAAAATCTTCAAAGAAATACTTTTCTTCTTCCTCATACACATCGAGACCTGCACCACCAATTCTTGAGTTCTTAAGCGCATCAATTAAATCTTTTGAATTAATCAGCTTACCCCTACCTGTATTAATAATGATTACATCGTCCTTCATTACTGCAATGGAATCTTTATTAATCATGTATACATTTTCAGATGTCATAGGACAATGTAAAGATATTAAATCAGACTTTTTAAAGAGCTCTTCTAAAGAAACATAGGAAAAATTATTTTCCTTTGCAGCTTGCTCATTAGGGAATGGGTCGTATGCAATAACATCCATACCAAATCCACTCATAATCTTGGCAAAGATCTGTCCAATCTTTCCTGATCCAACAACACCACATGTTTTGCCGTAAAAGTCAACTCCCATAAATCCATTAATGTTAAAATTGTTATCTCTTGTTCTGTAGTAAGCCCGATGTGTTTTCCGATTAAGGGACATAGCCAGAGCTACTGCATGCTCTGCAACAGCATGTGGGGAATATGACGGCACTCTGACAACATCAATCTTTTTATATGCAGACAACATTGCAACATTATTGAAACCAGCACAACGCAAAGCAATCAGCCTTGTGCCATTCTTATAAAGTTCTTCAACAACATTTTCATTAATATCATCATTAACAAATGCACATATAATCTTATAGTTCTTAGCTAAAGTCACTGTATCTTCATTCAATTTAGAAGAAAAATACTTGAGATTAAAACCAAATTCCTGATTAACTTCATCAAACATCTTTATGTCATATGGTTTTGCATCAAAAAAACAAACTTTTTCATTCATTTTGACCTCGTTTCTTTTTTAGTTTTCCGCCTTGCTGGACTAGCAGAGCTAGGGAACACCTGTCTATTATCCGTGGCTAGTTTTTCATTTATTAGGACTTAAGACTCTCGACTTAGGACTAAAAGTACATCACACTGATGCATTTTTTACGGGACTAAATTGAATAGCCATTTACTATCAATCATTAACCCCATAGGGCTTTGCCCTACGCTAGTATGTTTCGCCCTTTCCAGCGTCGCCTGAGACTATGCAGGACACAGGCAGGGCTGATAGGTTGTTTATCTATTATATTTTCGTCCCCACAAAGTTCGCCAAAACTCCTCCCGCTTTTAGGGGAGGTGGCGAGCAACGCGAGACGGAGGGGTACCTCTCAATCTTAATCTTAACCTTAATCTGCTGGCTCTGCCAGCCCTTCCTACGTTCTTGCATTAAGCCTTTTTTTAGGTTCGTTACGAATCTTGGCCCAATACTCTTCACGTATGTCTTCATCAATAAAAACTGGTGATTTCTTTGCCCAAGGACACCTGTCGGCACCTTTTTTATGAGGAGCACAAATCCAACACATCTCACCTGTTTCCTGGTCTTCATAATTACCACATCCGGCAGGACGGTTTACCTGATGATAAGTCTTGCCCTGATAATGCAAATTAATTGCTCCCTTGCCAATTTTCATACGACATATCTTTGCCGGACCTGAATCCTTGGTCGTGGAGCCTTCTTGCTTCAGCTCCATATACATTAATTTTTCTTTCATTATTATATTCTTCTAATTTATTTAAAGTTTTGTTTCAAAATGTAAAGTGAATACTAACACATCAACCTTTTAACTGTCAATCCCGCATTTCAGAGATTTAATGCGGCCTCGTTTTTTCGGTTGAGTACCCCTCAGTCATGCACGCATGACAGCTCCTCCCGCCTTGCGGGACTAGCGAGCTAGCCGGGGAGCAGTTGTAAAACTTGCAATTCAATATTGTCTTGTAGGAATGAGAGCCCCCCCTCCGTTCTCGTTCCTCGAACACCTCCTCCCGCAGAGCGGGACTATCCCGCAAGGCGTGTATAGCCGGGGAGGAGCTAATACATCCTCATCGTCATTAAAAATTATTTTTCATATTTATCACCCGATGTGTCCTGCATAGCCAAAGAGCGAAGCATGGAATTGGTGATAAATATGTGCGTTTGAGCCAATAAAATTAGGGTTTGAATCTTTAACTTCTATCATTCAGGGTGATAACTGTTAATAAAATTTACAAGTTATTTGTTAATAGTGCTTTAAGTAAATTTGTAAAATTAATTTTTAAATACGCTTTGCGAATTGCATCCCGCTTTGCGGGACCAGCAAAGGTGGCACAAATCATAATAGAGTGAAGCGACTTCCTAACCTCGTAGAGAACTATTTACTATTTACTATCAACTATAAACTATTGGCAAAAATGGCTTTCCAAAATTCAAAGAAAAAAAATAATCCAACTGAAAAACTAAGGTAATGCGAACGACGTAGACAGGAACTGCGTAGGCGGAAGTTTCATTTCAAGGCATAGACATGCCAAGAGGCTTTATCCTCAATTTTTCGATTGAACACACTTTTTGGCGGGGTCACGGACCCCGACCCTACAGTTGCGGATGCTGCAACCAAAGCTAAAAGGTTGATTCGCAGGTGTTTTGTAGGGCCGGGGTGCTTCACCCCGCCGAAAAGAGCATTCAACCGAAAAATTGAGAAAGATTATGAATTATACTTTTTTTTATTGCAAAAAAAGCATAAATGTTTTATATTTTATGGATTGTTTTTGAACTAAACATTTTGAATTCCATAAAAAGATAAGGATAGCATGCTTAGAAAATTTTTACTTTGTTTTGTATTATTATTAATTTTTGCTGGAGATGTTACTTTTGCACAGTCCACCCCGCGAGAGGTACGTCTAGAGGCTGCCGACAGGATGCAAAAAGGTTTATACATGGATGCCATTCCACCTTTTATGCAACTCATTGAATGGTATAAAGATGAGACAGAGCCTAGAATTATTACCAGCATGGAGATGGTATACTATAATATCAGTATCTGCTATTTTTTAACGGGGCAATTTGACCTATCCGAAAAGGCATTTCGAGAGTATCTAAAGCGTTACCCACATGGATTCAAGACACATGATGCAACGGTATATATCGCAGATTGCTTAAGATTTAGAGAAAAGCACAAAAAGGCAATTGCAGCCTATGAGGCCGCCGATCGAAGATATAGCTACACTCCAAACATGCAGGCAGATATATATTCAGGAATTGCACGTTCATATCTTGCAGAAGATAACTGGGCAGACGTGATTGAACCACTAAAGATGGTTTATATCAACGCCAATGACTTTTTAAGAAAGAACTGGGCTGCCACCCTACTTGCCACAGCATATCTGAAAGAACTTGATCTTGACAACCTTTATCCACTTACACCTTATATATTAACACGAAACTCATTTGCATCGAGATCTGTTGCATTCAATATGGCCGCACTTGAAGCTGCTGACCAATTGTTTGGTGAAGAACGCTATAAGGATGCACTTTGGGTTTATCGTATGGTTTATCCATACGACCTAATCTTTGTTAAAACAGAAGAGTTTTTAGAGTTTTTAAACAAACGTGTTGATATTTTGAGAAAGATCAATGTTAGGGATCCTCGAACCTTAATCAGATTGCAGGAGACAATTGGTGAAGTTGAAGCACAGCTTGAAGCTCTTGATGAGATAGATAACTATGATAAGGATTTATTATTTAGAATTGCAAGAGGCTACATGGAGATGATGAGATATCGTGAAGCTGGAGAGCTTTTCTATTATCTGCATGGAATCACCGAGGGGCGAGAAGCAGATGAAGCACTTTATACAGCTTTTCAGTGTGCAACAATGACTCCACCATGGACCAAAGCATACAGAATAGGCAGAGAGTATATGGAGACATATCCAGGCGGTGAATTCTTTGATCCCTTAACAATTATGATGGGACAACTGTATGCCAAAGAAAAGAACTGGCCAATGGTGATAAGCCATCTGACAGAAACTCTGCAAATCAATCCTCAGCACTCTTCAGGAGCAGAATGTAAATTTCTTCTTGGTTATGCATCCTTCATGGAAGAGCAACTGAAAGAATCAATAAAGTGGTTAACAGAAATGTTGAGAGATTATCCAAAGACAGAATTGCGAGAGCCGGCAACATATTGGATTGCTATGGGTTACCTTTTTGATGGTGACTATAAAAATGCGGCAAGTTTTTTTGATATTGTTTTAGACAACTACCCCGGCAACATATATGCAGAAGATGGTGCATATAGAAGAGCAGTCTGTTCTTATGGACTTTCGGAACTTGAGGATTCAGACAAGAGACTTGCAGCATTTGTAAGTCAATATCCTAAAAACGAAAATGTTTGCGAAGCGATTCTAACTCGTGGAGACATTGCTGGTGCTGAAGGCAGATTAGACGAGGCTGTTGTTTACTATGATCAGTCCACAACATTTACAAATTTAAATATTGAACTGTACAACCACGCATCATTCCAAGCAGGTAAAATTCTGGTAGAATCAGAGAAATATCAGGAAACAATAGACCATTACAAGAAGTATATCAAACGCAACCGTGAAGGTTCGAACATTCCTCTTGCAGTTTACTGGATTGGCTACTCCCTATGGAACGGCGGTCAACAGGGCTATGCAATGAAATATTATCTCACAGCAGTTGAACAATTTGGTAACAAACCAGATGCAATTGGGGTGGATATGATTTTAGATGAGTGGATTGGCAGAGCAAAAAGATCAGACAAGGATACTTCAGACTTAGCCTGGAACGAGCTTCGAGACACCTATGTTGATGCAGTTAAGAGAGACGAGAAAACTTTAACTTTACGACTCAAGAGAACAATGCTTTACAACACAAATTTAAGTACAAACAACAGAGCTCGTATTATGAAGTCAATGAGAGATGAAAACAGTCTTCAATACGCAAGTCCTGCAGTTTGTCAGTTTATGCTTGATACTGCGGTTGAAGATGGCGACACACCTCTTGCCGTTAAAATATCTAACAACATTATAGACAAATTCACAGAAACTGACTACGCATTGGATGCTCGCATGGTTTTGGCAGATAATTATATTGCCCAAGCACAAAACACAACAGAGACCAGAAAAGCCAATGAACTATATGACAAGGCGGAAGAACATCTTAACATTATTCGAGAAGTATACGCAACCAGCGGCGAGGCTAGTCAAGCACTTATAAAGCTTGGTTGGCTATATTTAAGCAAAGGGCAGTATGAAGAGTCGGACGAATGTTTCAAACAGGTGCTTGGTGTTAAAGCTTGGAAACCAAACTGGCCTGAAGCGTTATACGGGCGTGGCGAGTGCAGCTTTGAACAAAATGAATTTACAAAGGCAAGTGCATATTATGAAAGAATTTATATCATGTACTCAAGATATATTGACTGGGTTGCAAAAGCTTATTACAAACGTGCTGTCTGCTTACAAAAGATGTATCAGCCTGACAAGGCAAAAGAAGTGATTGATGAGATGTTGAGTAATCCGGAAACAGCTGCAACTCCAGAAGCTGATGAAGCTAGAGAACTTTTAAAGAAATTAAGATAGGTACTGTCAAACATTATATGAAAGTATAAAAAGGAATACCCCTCCCACCTCGCAGGCGAGGTGACATCCTCCCGCCGAGCGGGACTAGCGAGCTAGCCGGAGAGGAGCTTTGGCGTACTAAGGTTCATTTGCAGATACAGCACCTGTAGCGGCGGGCGTTGACCGACGAAAAAACGCTCACAAAGTGAGCATTCAACAGCCGTAGGCGATTAAACGTGCGAAGCACATTAAACAGAGGCTTTGCCTCGATTAAACAGGAGCTATGCTTCTATGATGATTTACAATAAAATAAGACTGAAAAGAGTGTTAAACTTTTAAAGAAATTAAGATAATTTAAGGAACCTTATGAAGAGAATTTACTATTATTTGATTGTTTTTTTATGTGCAGCAATTGCCCATGCACAAAGTTATACAAAGACCGAAGATGTGTCCATCAGGCTAACAAGTGGAGACAAGGCAACCACAGTCACAGCATGTGGCTTTTCAAAAACATTCATTGTTATTAAAGCGGGTTCTGGCACATCAACAGCAACATCACAGATTGATATATCACAAATAGATTCTGCATGGTTCACAGACCTTCGAATCAATTACGGCGACGTTGCAACTTACACAAGAAAAAAACAGTGGAAAAGAGCATTTAATTTCATGTTTAGTTCACTAAAACCATATCTTCCATATTTGAATTTGCCAGATAATAATGCAATTGATTCAACTTACCAGATGGCAACATACTTAATGTATGAATGCGACAAGAACCATCGTTTTGCAGAAACACCAGAACAAAAAGAGTATGTTGCATCTCAATATGAATATGCGTACAATTTGTATCGCTACCTAAGACGTGCAGACTGGACATATTACGGACTTCTTTCAGAGTTGAACGGCATAAAGTGCTTAATAAGAATGGGAAAGCTCCAAACAGCCGAGTATAAATTGGCAGCATTAGACAAACCTGTTGCCGGCGACATTTCAATGGGGATATACTGGCTGAACAAATCATATATTGCATGGGAACAGACAAATTATCCGTCAGCAATGGATGCGGCAGTCATGTCTGTGGATTTTGAGAACAAAGATGTGGACACATTTCCAGATGCACTGTTGATGACAGCACAATGCTATGGCAAGCTAGGCAACTGGTATCGTGCAAGAGACGTATACTACGAAATTGCAAAAATATTTCCAAATACAGAATGGGAAGAGACTGCCCTGCTCAACCTTAAAGACATCATGGATAAACAGCTTACAGAAAAAGAGGAAAAAATGCCTCTTGAAAATGTTTTCTTTGGATTCTCTGAAGACATCAACAAACAAGTTAATGAACTATTAGAAGCAAAAAAAGAGAAGAAATATCTCGAGGAGCTTGAAGAAGAGAAGGAAAAAGAAGAGAAAAAATCAGATGGCAAAAAAGAGAAAAAAAATGTTCTCGATGACGATGCAGCACTTTTTGAAAAATTTAATGAATAACAAAATACTCGCTTCGCTCGTTAGATAAAGATTAAGATTAAGGTAAAGAAGAGCTCGCTTCGCTCGCCGTGATAAGTAGTACGTGTTAAGTGATAAGTTTCTTGTCCTACGGCGGACAGGTTGTGGACGACCAATGGTAAAAGGTTCATATAGAGAACTGTTAATAATAAGAATTTAAAAGAAAAAGAATATAAAACAAAAAGGATAACAATGAACAAGATAAAGAAGATCACTGTAATGGCCGCAATTGCGGTTTGTATGGCAACATTTGCAGCTCCACTATTTGCACAGGATGCGGTTGAAGAAGGTGCAGCAGTTGAAGCACCACCATCAAAAACAACTTTTATGGATATTCTTAAGCAAGGTGGAATGCTTATGTATCCCTTGGGAATATGTTTCATTGCAACCCTTGGACTTGGAGCATATGGTTTTATCGTGGCAAGAGACAACAAAATGCTTACACCTGAATTGATTCCGACACTTGATGATTCACTAAGGAGTTTAAACATTGAACAAGCAAAAACTACCTGTGCCAGCAACCCTGGACTTGTAACAAACATCCTTGGAGCTGGACTTCAAAGACTTGACGAAGAGTCAATTGCAGTTGATGACATTCCTAACATGGAAAAAGCAATGGAAGAGGCATCAGTTGAAGAGACAGCTTCCGGACTTAAAACAATCAGTTATCTATCAATCATTGCACAGGTATCCCCTATGCTTGGGCTGCTTGGTACTGTTAGTGGTATGATTAAAGCTTTCCAAAAGATTGGCGAAGGCGGCATGGGCAAACCTGAAGTACTAGCTGGCAACATCGGCGAAGCAATGGTTACAACAGCTACCGGTTTGATTATTGGTATTCCAGCCATGGTCCTATATTTCTACTTAAAAGGTAAATATAACACAAATATTACAAGACTAGGAAGAGTGCTTGGCAATCTTCTTCATACACTTACGGTTGCAATAAAGAAATAATAAAAAATGAAAATAGCGATAGAACAAGAAGGTGATGCACAATTTGAGATGGCACCGATGATTGACATGGTGTTCCTTCTCTTAGTATTTTTTATGTGTGCATCCCATATGAGTGTAATACAAAGCGTACCTATGGAGATACCAACTGCAACAAAAGCAGTTGTTCCAGATGAACGACCCAACAGGTTTCTAGTCAATATTACAGCAGACGGAACCGTCTATAGTGGTGATACAGAAGTAACAATAGATCAGCTTAAGGAACTTGCGAAAGAGGATATGCAATATAAACCCAACATGAAGGTTTACATCAGAGCTGATCAGAAGACTCATCATAAGGATGTAAGAAAAGTGATGAATTCCTTAGCAGAAACAGGGCTAGATAACTTTATATTTGGTACCTTTATACCAGGAGATCAATAATGAAACTTGCAAGTGCACAAATTGAAGACCCAGTCTTAAATGTATCATCTCTAATTGATATGGTATTTCTACTGCTTGTTTTCTTTATGGTAACAGCCAGTCTGGTGAAATCGGAAGGCGATTTGAGTTTAGAATTGCCTGGCGTTGTTCAGCAAGCAGTAGCTGTTGATATGCCGGATGAACAGATTATTGAAGTAAGAGCAAACGGCAGAGTATATCTCAATGGCAGTGAGTATGGAACACCAGACAAAAATGAAATACCAGATTTGGTGCAGACACTCACAAGATATAATGCCGCATGTCAAGCCTCAAAAAACAAGGCTTTAATAACAATATGGGCTGAGGGCGAATCTGAACATCAAAGAACAATCGATGTAATGAATGCTTGTGCAGATGCTGGCATCAAGAATATAACATTCACAACGTCGATAGACAATTAAAAACTCGCTTCGCTCGTTAGGTTAAGATAAAGATTAAGGTTAAGAAGCTGGCAAGCCAGCAGAGGAAGCTAGCTAAGAAGTGGCTAATAAAAATTTAGAAGGCTAAAAGAATGAATGAACCAAAACAAAAGATAAATAAAGATATAATGATTTCCGGGCTGGGACATTATCAGCTTACAAAAAAACGTAAGCAGATTTTGATGTACTCATTCCTGACAGCTTTGGCAATAACCATTGTTGGTTTGGCGGTATTTGGTGGCTACGTAATTATGACAGCAAACAGAGAAGAACCAGCCGTCTTTGTTGCTCCACCACCAACCAAAAAATATGAACCACGCATACTTGAGCATAAAGTTAAAGTGCAGAAAAAACAGCGTAGTTCAAGTCGTCCATCTGTTATTCCTAGAATGACAGCAATGAAAAAGACTTCTATTAATTTACCTGAAATAAAGGCAGATCCCAAAACATTGCATACAACCTTTCAGCCAAAGTTCAAAGCAGTATCGGGCAAAGGCATGGGCGCAGGCCTAGGCACGGGTTATGGAACACATGGTTTTGGCAGTGGTGTATCTCAAATCAACTTTTTTGGACTTAAAGCAAAAGGTGAGAAAATTGCCATTTTGGTTGATGCTTCAGTAAGTATGGTTGAAGAAGAGCGAGGTGGTGTTCCCGGATACCTGCGAGTTAAACAAAGGATTGAAGATGTGATAGATGCCCTGTCACCTGGCTCATTGTTCACTGTTATAGCATTTGCTGATGCAGCGGAGGCAATGACTCCTAAGATGATAATTGCCAATGAGAAAAACAAAAACGATGCAAAAATGTTTATCCGACCATATAATACCGACGGAAACTGGGGACTTACAACAGGCAACATTGAAAGCAAGAACTATGGAGACTTACGAGCAGTTGGAGGAACAACAAGACTTGATTTGGCTCTGACTGGAGCATTTGATCAAGGTGCAGACACAATCATGATTATCAGTGATGGCATTCCACGTGTGGAAAAGGCTCTCACTCCTGAACAGATGCAATCTTACCAGAAGAAGCGTGAGCAGTGGTTTGACACCAATCAGGGTGCTATAAGTAATTGGGAAAATGCTCGTGCCTCAGCTCCAGCTGGCACAGCACAAAAAGTTTGGATTCCACCAGTTGCAGCATCAACAGGTCCTCCAAAGGAAGGTCAACAACCAAGACAAGCAAGAGCTGGTTATTGGAAAACTGTTACTGTTGGTGGGTTTAGAAGAGCAAGACCTAATCCTCCACCTCCTCCTAAGGCTGGATTTTGGACACTTGCAGACTTTGTTAAATATATGGGCTTGATGTACGATGAGGAGTATAAACCAAAGGGAGTTGACGAACCTGTTATTTTCTGTATTGGTTATCAAATTGACCAAGATGGTGGTTCTTTCCTTAAAAATCTTGCCAGCCATTATCATGGTCAATACCGTAGCGTAAGAAAAATTAAGTAATATTTTAACGCAAGGATGCAATGGTGCAAGGAAAAAAATAAATTTCCGACATCGACTGTTCTTCCCACTTATTCCGTTGACGTAGTCAACTCTTTACCTTTATCTTAACCTTAATCTTATTTCGTGCTTCCCAGCATGATACCTTTTACAAAATATTTCTGAACAAATGGATATGCAATAATGATTGGGAGGATTGTTATAATAACAATTGCAGCCTTTATTGATTCGGGACTGACATGCTCGCTATTTAGCATAATTGCATTTGAATAGTGATAAAAGAAATTTGATTCAACAATCATCTCCCTAAGAAAGAGTTGCAGTACTTTAAGATTCGGATTATTTATGTAAATCATACTATCAAACCATGAATTCCAATGTCCTAATGCAGTTATAAGAGCAACAGTGGCAACAACAGGCTTGCTTAGAGGAATATAAAGTTTAAACAGGATAGACCAATCCCCTGCTCCATCCAGATATCCACTATCAATAATTGATTCAGGTATCTGCTCAAAATAGTTTTTAAGAATTAGTATACAGAATACATCAAGCAGCATTGGGAATATATAGACAAAGAAACTGTCAATGAGTCCTAAACCTTTGACAACCATGTAGGTTGGAACAATTCCGCCAGAAAACAGCATTGTGAAGACAATCAGGAAAACTATGGTGTTGCGGTGTGGCAACTTTTTGATGGATAGAGAGTATGCACACATTGCAGTAACTAAAACCGTCACAAATGTTCCAACAACTGTTCTAAGCAAGGATACAGAAAGGGCGGTTAGAAGCTTTCTACTGCCCAAAACAACCTTATATGCTGCAAAGGTAATTTCCTTGGGAAACAACTGCAAGCCTCCTTGGCCAGCATCTGCCGCAGAACTAATGGACACAGTTAGGATGTATAGAAGTGGATATAGCATTATCACCCCTACTAACGACAGAATTGTTAAATTAACAATATTAAAAAAATTTTCACCTTTTGTTCTCAAGAGAATCCCTTGTTCGTTATTCGTTTAACGTTTTAGCTGACTTAGTCAGCACATAGGTCTCATCCGTCCCATATCTCCCATTCTCACGATGGGACGAATGAAACCTATAGGACGGATGTGGCGACTACGTCGCCTAATAAGATTGAGCAATCTGCTCTTTTTCTGCCTTAATCTAAATCTTAATCTTAATCCCGATGGGACAAGCCCACCGGCGATTCTCCGCGACCACCACCTTAACCTCAATCTTAACCTTAATCTTAATAGGCTGGCGAAGCCAGCTACCATAATCCACTCTCTTTGCCGGCAAAGCGTTTGGCTGCAAAATTTGTTAAGCATACCAACAGCATACCAAGAACAGATTGCAGAAGTCCACCTGCAGCTGCACCAGAAAAATCGAGAGCTTCAAAACGTCTCAGCAGCCAAGTTCCAAGAATATCACCCACATCATAAACTTGTGGATTATACATATTAAAAATTTGATCGAAGCCTGAATTAAGGACTCCGCCAACCGAGAGAATAAACATTATTATAATTGTTGGCTGCAAAGCTCTAAGGGTTATATACCATGTCTGCTGCCACCTGTTTGCGCCATCAACACTTGCTGCATCATAAAGATTCGGATTAATGCTGGATATTGCTGCTATATATATCACGGCAGTGTAACCTGCTGTCTGCCAGACTCCTGTTGCAATAATAATGGATATAAACCAGATATCATTTGTCATAAAACCAATTGGTTCTCCACCAGATTGAACAATTAGATTGTTAAGAGGTCCATCAATACCAAAAATCATAAGAAAAACACCACTAAGAATAACCCATGATATAAAATGAGGAATGAATGTTAAAGTCTGTATCCCTTTCTTAAATGCAGAAAGACGAACCTCATTAAGCATCAATGCAAGAATTACAGGAACAATTAAAACAAAGAATAGTTTAAGAAAAGATATAAAAAGTGTATTTCTTATAACTCTTATGAAGTTCTCGTTTGCAAATAGAATTTGGAAGTTTTCAAATCCACACCAGGGGCTGCCAATAACGCCCAATCCCAATCGAAAATCTTTAAAGGCAATAACCAATCCGCTCATAGGAATGTAACTGAATATGATAAAAAACAGTAGAGCGGGTATGAGGAGAAGATATGCCCCCTTATATTTTTTATATAGTTTTGTATTCATCAATTCGTTTAGCGTTTTGCGTTTTTAAATTATGGGACGGATGGGACCAATAGTAAAGGTTAAGATTAAGACTAAGGTTAAGAAGCAGCCATCCTTCAGCCATTATAAGAGACGGAAGTGTGTGAGTTGAATAAGACGTCTTTCTGAGATATCTATTCATATAAAAACGAGCTTTGCTCGTAACTATGCTGGCTTGCCAGCCTCTCAATCTTTACCTTAATCTTAACCTTAATTAGAATGCCCCAAAGAAGACACTTGAGAATGTTGAGATTGGTGACAATTCTCTCCAGTCATCAAGAGCTGAATGAGCATCACTAACAACAGATTGAAGTTCAATATACATTCCCTCATCCATAACCAAACGACCTATAGTACCTTTGCCATTGGCAATCTGACCCGTTATAACATTTATATTTGCCATTGTATCAGTTAAGTCATCATACATAGAACTGTCTGGTGACAAAAGTTTTCCTAAAGTACCTTCGCCATTTTCAAGACGCGTTGATATTGTTTTAATAGATGCAATTGTTGCCGCCAGATCTTCATACATCTGAGAGTCCGTTGACAACAACTTCCCCATTGTGCCTTCTCCATTCTCAAGCCTTTTTGATATTACAGCAAAAGAGTCAATGCTTAGTGACAAGTTATTGTACAAACTACCATTATCTGTCAGCAACATCCCAATCGAACCTTTTCCCTGTTCTAAATCACCAGTTATCTTTTTTAGGTCATCGGTTATGCCCACAATATTGTCAACAATGCCCTCTTCAAAAAGAGCTTTTTTTAGTTTAGCAATAACATCAGTAAGATCACTCATCATATTAACAGGTTGCTCGCCCACCAGAGGTTTATCCAGTTGAATTTCCGGGTCAGTATTGACTCCCGGTTCTATTTCCAAATACCTTCCACCTAATACAGAGGTTGTTACCACACTAATCTTGTAACCTTTATAAACATTGATAGGTTGATTCAGTTTGCAAGTTACGGTAATACCTTTTTGAGGCTCAAGAACCAACACATCAACTTTGCCAACAGGCATGCCGCGAACCACAACATTATCTCCTTCACTAAGTCCCATAACATTGTCAAATTCAACTTTTATAACCTGTTTCTTTGCAAATAATGCATCATTTGACAAAACTATTGTAAAATATCCTAAACCAACTAAAAGACATATAATGACCACACCAACAAACAGTTCCACAAACAACTGCGTTCTTCCTTTACATTTTTGCATACTATTTCCTTTCTTTTTCCCATGAACCACGTTTTGTAATATACTGTGCTTCCAAAAACTTTACAACTTCCGGATCTTCTGATTTAATAAACTCGTCCGGGGGTAGGTCAACAATAACTTTTCCTAAATACAACAAACCAATTCTATCAGCAATTGATAGTGCACTATGAAGGTCATGAGTCACCACAAGTGATGTCATGCCTGGCTTTTTTTCATTTAAATCAACAATTAGATGATCAATAGTTCTAGCCATAACGGGATCAAGTCCAGAGGTTGGTTCATCATACAACACAATCTGAGGATCTCTAATAATAGCTCTGGCAAGACCTGCCCGTTTTTTCATTCCTCCGGATATACTACTTGGCATTTTATCGCCATCATCTTCCAATCCGACCAGTTCTAAAGCATTATATACCTTTTCGTATATATCCTTTCTCTTCATATTTGTCTTTTCAATAAGAGGAAGCGCAACATTATCAGCAACACTCATCCATGCCAGCAATGCTCCTCCCTGAAAAAGATATCCAAAGTTTGAAAGCACCTCCTCTTTCCTCTTTTTTGAGCACTGAGATATATCTTCACCCATAACCTTCACACTACCTGAATCAGGCGTCATCAAAGATACAATATGCTTAAGAGTAACACTCTTTCCGGTACCGGACGGACCAACAAGAACAAAGGTTTCACCTTCTTCTATGTGCAAATCCATACCATCAAGTACAGTATTATTACCTAAAACTTTTGTAACATTATTAAAATCAATCATAATATCCTATAAATAAAACAGTCTTGTAACAACGTAACCAACAATTAAAATATATAAAAAACATTCTATTACAGCTTTACGTGTAGATAGCCCCACTCCAACAGCTCCATTTGTTGTGGAAAACCCTTCGTGACACGAAACTATTGTAATAATTACACCAAACAGAAATGCCTTGAATAATCCCACAAAAAGGTCTTTCTCTGCGGCAAGCCAAAATGCATTATTTATGTAGGCCTCCCATGAAACATGAAGCTGAGTTATAGCAACAATTCCACCTCCAAGAATTCCTGTCATACATGTAAAAAATGATAGTAAAGGAGTCATAACCATCATTGCAACCAGACGAGGCATGACAAGAAACCTTACAGGATCAATCTCCATAACATCCAAAGCTTCAATTTCCTCAGAAACAACCATTGTGCCAAGTTGCGCCGCCATTGAAGATCCTACACAAGCAGCAAGAATCAACCCTGTCATAAACGGTCCCATTTCTCTAAGCATTGAAACCATAACTGCTGTTCCCACATTAACCTGCTGGTTAAACCGCATCAATTCAATCCCCGTTTGAAGAGCCAGAATCATGCCGGTAAAAATAGCAACAATAGAGATAACAAGTATACTTTTTATGCCGGAAACATACATCTGATCCATAATTGCATGACGAGATCGCTTAACAAACATAAAGCGCATTGCCAATATGGTTTGTGCCAACAAAATCCCCGCTCTCCCAACTGACCTTGATGCCCCTACACCGATTCGACCTAACTGGCCAATCCAAGTAATGGACTCCGGAAAAAATTCTGGTTCTCTAGTTATCATTTATTATTTTGTTCCTTTTGTTCCCCAAATGGAAATTTAATTAAATATAAAAGTTTCACATGTTTTGTCTCTTTTTCCCTATTATACCCAAACAACCCATATAAAAAGTTCCAACGGAAACTATCTGTATCTCTAACCTGATTATATAATGGAAAAATCGATGCTGATTTATAGTCCTCAATTGACCTATATCGCCACAATCCCCATAGTAATGTATCTGAGTGTACATTATCAAGCTTATAATGTGAATATACAGTCCAAAATGGCGAATAATTTCTTTCCAATGCAGGCCAGCTTCTTCCAGGCCATAAGTCAAGGACTCTGACAGAATAGTTATCATCAAGTCTGCGATATGAAAAAACAGGCCATATTTTTACATATTTCGACATACTCTCCGAATTAATAACCGGGTATTTGGAGTAGTCAAGTTTGCTGATGTCCTTTGTCTCCTCATTAAAAACGGATGTAATCTTGCGTTCAACCTCCATTCTATTCTCGTAGTAAAAGAATGGTATAAACTGAAAACTGGACTGAATCATCGTTGGTCTCTGTGTATATCTTCTCGACATCAAAGGCCACAAATAGAAGTCCCGGCGAACGCCTGCATACTCCTTGGTACCCCAGATTGGCCAAAAGTATAATTTATTCCAATCTCCCTTCATATATTGGAAGAACGGCCAAGGACAATATATCATTGTCTGTGGTTCACTAAAAGAGAATCTGAATAAAGGAGGAAAAACCCAAGTAGTTGACTGATTCTGAGTTCTCGTTTGTCCATATAGAGGAAATAAAATGAAACTATAGCCTTTGGCCCCTTCTAGATGATATGTAACATCTGTCCATATTGGCCACAGAACAAAATGTTTTGCCCAGATGTCCTCATTGATATTGCGTCCATACAAAGGCCATACTCTATATCGCTCAACCCCAGGTCCACTTGTGTAGTTGAAAATTGGCCAAAGAAAATTTGTTGATGTCATCTTACCTGTTCTATATTTTGAGTATAGGGGAAAAAGTATAAACTCAGCTTCATCACTTCCTAGAAAATTGTCAATTGTGCCACCAAAAGGAACCGCTGCAAAATATGGATTTCCCTGACGATTTCGACCCCAAAAAAGAAGAGGAAAAACAGATGCTGCATAATCCGACTTATAATCGGTAGTATCATAATCCAGGTTATAGTATAGCAAAATACGAGTCATACGTTGATTGTTAAAGATTTTATCACTGACCAAAGGCCATAAAATATCTCTAATAGTTCGGTCATTTTTTGCATTGTATGAATAAGAATAGAGAGGTCTTATTGCCCAGAATTTACTTTCATTTGGAAAAGTAATTGATTCATAGAATGGTGCCATACAGCTAATTCTTGAACCATAATCTTCAATTTTGAAGCTGTTAAAAACAAACCCAAGGTCAAGTTCTTTGACCACATATTGCGCCTTTGATGTGTCATCTTTGCTAAAGAAATCATCTTCCTGCATCATATCGGACATTCCAGGCTGATTATACTTCGCAACATTATTCTGTTGATTCTCTGCAAAACTGCTAACAACTGCAATCAAAAGTATAAATAAAAAGATAGTTTTATTAATCATTATAGAAAAACCTTTCAACTCGCCCACCAAATGAACAGATAATATCATAAGGGTGAGTATTCTTTAAGCAAGCCCAGTCCTCCAACGCAATCTTATAACCGCCAGCTTCTCCAATGCAGATGACTTCATCACCAAGTTGCGGATTGGCCACTTGTTCCAGAGAAATAGTTGTATAATCCATTGAAACACGTCCAAGAATTGGACAAAGACAGCCATTTACAATTACACTTCCCCTATTTGACAATGCCAAAGGTAAACCATCAGCATATCCGGCAGATATAACTCCTACCAGAGTTTTACGGGGTAAAACATAAGTCTGACCATAGCCAATGCTTGTTCCGGCAGGCAGTTCACGTATCTCTGTCAATCTAGTCTTTAAAGTTGCAATCGGTTTCAAATCTACACGCTTATTACCCTCAAGGTCGTAAGTGCCATGCAAACCAATTCCCGTGCGAACAGCATTAAATGGTGCCATATATGATTCCGGAAAATTATTTATGCCATCACTATTTGCAATATGCCGCCACTTAAAATGAATACCAGCAGTAGCAAGGTCAGCAATCAATTTGCACACTTTTTTAATTTGTGAATTTGTGAACTCTGAACCAGGTTTGTATGCAATTGGAAAATGTGAATATATTCCATCAAGTTTAATATTCTTCATCTTGGAAATCTCGACAGCATTTTCAAATGCATTATCCAGCAAAAAGCCTAAACGACCCATACCTGAATCAACAACAAAGTGACACTTGACAACCTTTTTACAGCGTTTACCTTCGGCATTAATTCTTTTTGCCATTTCAAGATTAGAAAGAGGTAAAACAATATCATGCTCAACAGCACAAGCAATCTCTTCCGGCAGAACACTACCAAGAATCATCACCTCATGCCCAAAGTCTAAAAGTTCCATTGCCTCGCGAAGCTCTGCAACTGCCAAAACAGGAAAATTCTCTTCCTTTAAAACATTTGCAAAGTCCCGAACACCAAGCCCATACGCATTTGCTTTCATCACAACAATAACTGAACATGGAGAGACTGATTTGTGTATATTTCTGAAATTTGACAGCAAAGCTTTACCATCAACCTCCACCCAAACTCTAGAGCTAATTTTCATATTATTCATATACAATCCATGTTACAAGTTAAAAAAAGAAGTATAGCATTGTCAACACACAACTAGCAATTAAAAATTTTATAATATCGTTTCTCAAAGTTTTTGATTGAGAAAAAAGATAATATTGCTTATCATATCAACATCTAATAAAATAATATTTTACAACGGAGTTAAACTAATGACAAAGATATCCCCTATTGACCTAAAAGATTGGCAGATCGCAAGAGAATACGAAAAGAACATGCGTTCAATCGATGACATATCCTCAGAGCTTGGAATTCTTAAAGATGAAGTGCTCCCCTACGGACGTAACCTAGCAAAAATTGATTACCAGAAAGTCCTTGCAAGAACAGGTGGAACAAAACGTGCAAAATATATCAATGTCTCTGGAATAACTCCAACTCCACTGGGGGAAGGCAAAACAACAAGTGCAATTGGTCTGTTGCAGGGACTTGGCTATATAGGGAAAAAGGCAACAGCTGCCATTCGTCAGCCAAGTGGAGGTCCAACATTCAATATCAAGGGTTCAGCAGCAGGTGGCGGTCTTGCACAATGCATACCAATGGCTCCATTTTCATTGGGAATGACTGGCGACATTGATGCAATCACAAATGCACATAATCTTGCAATGGTTGCTCTTACATCTCGTATGCAGCACGAATTCAACTATGATGATGAAACTCTAGCAAAAAGAAACCTTAAACGACTTGATATTGATCCTGAAAGAGTTGAACTGCACTGGGTCATGGACTTCTGTGCTCAGTCATTAAGAAACATAACCATTGGTAAAGGTGGCAAGATGGATGGCCTTGAAATGGAATCTGGATTTAATATATCTGTTTCTTCCGAACTTATGACTATTCTTGCCCTATCCAACAATCTAAAAGAGATGAGAGAACGAATTTCAAAGATTATTGTTGCTTACTCAAAATCAGGCAAGCCAGTAACCACAGCAGATATTGAAGTTGATGGTGCAATGTGTGCCTTAATGGTAAACACCTTAAATCCATCGTTGATTCAATCTCTTGAAGGACAACCAGTTTTTGTACACGCTGGACCTTTTGCAAATATTTCAATTGGACAGAGCTCTGTTATTGCAGATAAACTTGCAGTATCGCTTGCTGACTACCATATCACTGAAAGTGGATTTGGGGCAGATATCGGCTATGAAAAGTTCTGGAATCTTAAATGCAGATATTCAGGTTTAACACCGGATGCAGGCGTTGTGATTGCAACCGTTAGAGCATTGAAATCGCATGGCGGTGGACCAGAAATCAGAGCAACAGGCAAACTTGATGAAGCTTATACCACATCTCGTCCGGATCTTGTTGAAAACGGCTGTGAAAACTTAGTTGCTCATATTGATACAATTAAGAAAAGCGGTATACGCCCTGTTGTATGTATTAATGCATTTTACACAGACAGTGACGATGAAATTAATGTAATCAAAAAAGCTGCAGAAGCAAATGGTGCTTATGTTGCAAAATCAGACCATTGGCTAAAAGGGGGCGAAGGTGCAGTTGAGCTTGCTGAAGCCGTTATTGCCGCTGCCGATGAACCAAACAATTTTAAATGCCTATACGAAACAAGTGCATCAACGCTTGAAAAGATTGAACTTATTGCAAAAGAAGTTTATGGAGCCGATGATGTATCTTATACAGACAAGGCAAAAAACAAGCTTGATATCATAAGTAAAGATGAAAGCTTGGCAAACAGCAGCATTTGTGTTGCTAAAACGCAGATGAGTATCAGTCATGATCCAGCTCTTAAAGGGCGCCCTACTGGCTGGACTTTACCTGTACAGGATATTCTAATCTATGCAGGCGCAGAACTTATTGTGCCAGTCACAGGAAGTATAAAGCTTATGCCAGGAACCGGATCAAATCCTGCCTTCCGCGGTATCGATGTGAACACCGACACCGGAGAAGTGACGGGGATGTTCTAGGCTGGCAAAGCCAGCCGTGATAAGTGCTATGTGGGAAGTAGGAAGTTAGTTACTGCTAACATATCACCTCCCACTTCCTACTTATTACTTAGTACTATAAAACCGAAGGTTTTATTACATGAACAGAATTTTGATAAAAGAAGAGGAGCTTGATGATAACATAGTTGTCATTGAGGACTATCGTAAAGAGCATATTATCAATGTGCTATCGCCAAATATTGGAGATACACTCAAAATTGGTATTCTTAATGGTGCATACGGACAGGCAGTCGTTAGAAATATATCCTCAAAGGCAATCAGACTAGAGTGTATATGGAGCGATGAACAAGAGGTGCAACCACCAACCACATCTCTAATTTTGGCTATGCCAAGACCCAAGGTTTTCAAAAGACTACTTCCGCAGATTGCATCTCTAGGGGTTGACAAACTAATTATCACGAATGCATCCAAAGTTGAAAAAAACTATTTTGCAACACATTGGCTTAAACCTGATAATTATAACAAGCTTATAATAAATGGACTTGAACAGTCTGGTGACACAAAAGTTCCAAATCTGAGAGTTGTCAAACGTCTAAAGCCATTTATTGAAGATGAATTGTCAATTCTTTTTCCCAATCACAGTCGACTCATTGCCCACCCCTACACAGACAATAAACTTTCTGATGTAACCATTTCAGGCAACAAGTTGCTTGCCATTGGTCCAGAAGGCGGATGGGATGCTTTTGAACTTGAAATGTTCAAAAAAGCCGGCTTCCAAAGTTTCACACTCGGCTCACGAATCCTCCGTAGCGACACAACAACGATAGCTGTACTAGCTTCGCTAGCACAGCTGTAATAAGTGAGCACTTTCTTAATATTCGTCGACAAAGCCGCCTAATAAGTTTCCCCCACTTGAGGACAAAACTCTTCTCTGTACTACAACCCCTTTCAGTTTCTTGTTTTTTTTGATCGATTATTTTTCTTAATATTTCTAACAATATATTTATCAACAACTTACAAATCAATTTCAGACTTATCAACTTTTAGTTAAATGAACGTTCAACATCGAACATCCAACGTCCAATGTCGAATGAAATACACTGCAGCGAGCAGGTACAAGCTTCCTCCTTCGCCGTTCCGGTCTACGGCGGACAGGTTGCTCTATATACCTAGGGCGCCTTGTCGAGCCGTAGTCTCGAAGAGCGAAGGCTGATGCCCTGGGCTATGTTATTGCTGGCTGTCAGCCCTGTGCTTCCGTCGGTCAACGCCCGACGCTACAGGTGTTTTACCTGCAAATCAACCTTAGTCCGCCAAAACTCCTCCCGCTTTTAGGGGAGGTGTCCGAGGAACGAGGACGGAGGGGTTCTTCATTTAATATGACCACTTCTCCCGCTCTGCGGGATCGTTGCTTTAGGTAAACTAAAGCTGTTCTCCCGTTGGTCGA
>JAQICX010000241.1 GCA_027858345.1 Kiritimatiellia bacterium
CCAGCATTATTATGCAATTTTTTGAGCCATATTTTCTTGGGTCGGTCATTAGGAACATAAAAATCAGATTTATGCCTTGAGAAGCCTTTAGATTTGCCAACTTCAATCCAGCCTGAAGCTTTGTAACAAGTACCTTCATAGGCTTCTATATCAGTAAAAGTTTCTGCTAAAAGGGGTTTGTAACCAAACTTTGAAAACCACATTTCAGGAAGCTCACGAACAGCAGCACCCAAAATCTTAGAAGCAAGATTAGGGTGTTCTCCTCTTTCAACTAATAATGAAAACCTTCTGTTTTGTACAATAAGCTTTTGGCGTTGAGCTCTTTGAACATCTGTCCAGCCAATTAAACTATCTCTATCTTTTAGGCGATACGACGCTGACCCCCACATTAAAACACCAACCCACTCTCCATCAATTTCTGCTACCATTCTCATTGAATCGCCAACATTACGACTTTTTCCAATATAGTGAAATTCTTCAAGTAACTCATCAAAACGACTGATTTCATTACGTTTTGTTTCTCTAATATTAACTGTTTTACCTTTAAATGACTGCATTTTAAGCCTTTTCTGCTTTGTTTATACCTAATCATTCAAGCGTATCAAAGCATAAAGTAGCACAAATGTTTACAAAAAAATCTAAATTATTGAAATTAAGTCATTTAACCTCTTGAAAAGAAAAAACCGTGTAAAATACCTCAATTTTTCGGTGGCTGGCTCATTGTTTGAGCTCAGCTCGCAACCATCACGCCCACGTGACGACAGGGAATATATGGACGGGCACAGAGCATCCCGCACCCCGCTCCTTAATGCATTGCGCCGCTACTACATTATCAATATCACGGGTAGAGCTGCGTAGTCGGAGCAATCTCCTTGGCCTGCGAGGCGCTGGACCATGACAGCTTCGCCATTGCCCCGCCGCCGGCCTCGTAGTATTCCATCTTTATGTCGTACTTCTGGTTGGCGGTCAGGCTGATGGTGCCGCTCCATTCGGTCGGTCCTTGGTCTTGCCACTTGTCGATCACCAGCGTCCCATTCACCCACAACCGCACCCCATCGTCCGAGGTGGTGTAGAACGAATACGTCTCGCTGTACCGCGGCTGCACCTGACCGGTCCAGTGCACCGAGAAGTTGTCGGAGTTCACGCCGCTGCCCGGTGAACCACCGCCCCAGTCGAAGTTGACCGTTGCGTCGGTGCGGGTGAGCACGATGCTGCCGCTCAGATCCTGGGTGTTGTAGTAGTCGCCCTTCAGGCCTGTGCCCGTCCCGCCGCCACCAGCGCTTTGCGTTGTCGTGCTTGCCGGTGCACTGTTGGCCGAGGTATTGTCCGCCGCGTCAAACGCCGCAACATTGTAGGTGTAGGCAGTGCCTGCACTCAGCCCCGTGTCGCTGTAACTGGTACTGGTCGACACATCTATCCACTGCCCGCCACGGATGATGTCATAGCCCTCAATACCGGAAGTCGGATATCCTGTCACAACTGGATCCGTCGAAGCGTCCCACGACAGGTTGATCTGACTGCTGGACATGGCTGTTGCCTGCAAATATTGCGGAACACTCGGAGGTGTAACATCGGGAAGAGACCACACCCGTACCCAATCGACATTGTAGTGCGAGTTGGCTACCACCCCATCCACCGGCCATCCTCCACCAATCGAGTATTCCATGATGATAAACATGGGGTTGACCAGGTAGTCTGTGGGAGTTTCAATGCGGTTGCACATCACTCCGTCAATATACCAGGTGCAATACACCGGATCGGACTGAAACCCATAGATATGGTAACCTGCCCATGGGAAAGCACCTCCGGGCATCGGCGTATACGGCTTATAAAGATATGGAGCATCCTCATCCTGTCCCCCTTCGGCTAGCCAATTATGCGAAGCTTCCTGAATAATGGCCTTCTGTGGATCGGCACTGTATGTATTGCCGTACCACTCAAAAATATCTATCTCCTCGACGTTGCCAATGTGGCTGATGTCATTAACTGTCTTCAGCCAGAACGACGGCCACGCACCCGTTCCCGAAGCGGGGAGCTGCGTACGCATCTCAAAATACCCATATTGCTGTGAGAAACCGGAGGCAGTCGAGTCCACAGAATAGAGTGCTCCAGAATGCCATGCACCCCAAGTGCTCTCGTTGACAGTGATACCGCCAACAGTAGAAACCGCAGTGTCCACAGGCCCATAAAAATAATCTGCTCCGCTGTAATTATCCGTCATCAGGTGATAACTGTGGTTGGCCTGTAACGTCACATCGCCGCCAATGATATTGGCATAGATAAAACCGGTCTGACCCGCACAGTTAACGATCGCCTTGGCCACATCGTCACCCGTTGCCGCATCGAAGATCCTTACCTGATGTGTCTTTATATTGCTGGGTATCGCATAGCGGCCCAGCTGGCTGATGGTCACCGGACTCCCCCCCACAGTGAACTTCATTCCTGTCCAGCCGTACCACTGCCAGTTGCCATTCTGATTCGCCTGCGTGCCAGCCGTCTGCATATTCACCAGTGACGTGCCCGCACTGTTCTTCATCCCCACCGGCCCGCCACAATAAGAACCTGTCTTGGCAATGAATGTCTTCAGCCACAGCTTGTTGCTTAGAACTCCGTTATTCACGGTCAAGGAGGCTGCATCCCTCGAAGCATATCCGTAGACGCCGGCCGAGCCGTTGGGAGGATAACCCGCATACCATGTTGCAGAACCCTTCGGGCTACTCGTCGCAATACTCAAATTCGTAAATTCGTCATTGAACGTCAGCGTGTATCCGGTCAGGTCGATGTCCTGCGCTTGCACGGACGTCAATAGCACGCCATTGAACAGACACGCCACTGCTATTACAAGAGATACCAGCCAGGCTCTCTTTAACGTCGAGTTAGTAAATAGTGATGCAACCTTTCTCATGTTTATCTCCTAGTTTGTTGTTTTTTATTATGTTTTTGTTTTTGAATTTTTATAATCGTCCGCACATTTTATCGAATCCACCTCCTAGTTTGTTTTTTTATCCTGTTTCTTTTTTAAATTTTGGAATATTGTCCATACATTTTATCAAGTTTATATTTAATGTCAATTAAAAATGTTACTTTTTTCTTAATTTTTCAATTTTTCGGACAAACGTAGTTATGACAACGTTTTTCATGCCGTCACGCAGGTGACCTTTGTCGCTCCCAGCATGCAAACAACCGTTGTCTTGGAAAAACGGGAGCGATCCCGCAGGGCGGGATCCTCATTGTCATAATAAATTATTTTTCAACTTTATCACCCACTGTGTCCTGCATAGCTCGCAGAGCGACGCATGGAAAAACAATGATTTCAAAAAATCATCTCCTAATTTTATTGATCCAAATGCATGTTCAAGTCTGCAACCGAAAAACTTGCATGATGCTTTTTGACCGAAGTAATGCATAAAAAGGTCTTGTTATTATTATTGTATTTTGACATGATTATTTCATTAATCGCTGCACATTAATTTATAAAAAACCAAATAAAACTTCAAGATAGAATCTTTCAAACAAACAATATTGAATATTATATTTAACTTCGCCTCAATTATTTGCTTCAGTATATATGGGAAAAATTGTTCTGAAATATCCAACAGCATTCTCTTCTTCTTATCAAAAACTTTGGCAGAATCTAATAATTTTTGGCAAGAAGTTTTGTGTATGTTGTCCTATTAGGAAGATAGAGCTTTGATATAATTATGTTAAATACTTGTAAAATCGTAGTGTTTATAGCATAATTAAATTCATGAAAATTTTATATAAAATATTACTTTTGTTAGCCTTAGGAATGGATGCAGATGCTGAAATTACTAATGTTTTACCGGAACATTCTTTTGATGCAAACAAAGTTCAGACAAGTGATAGCAGGGCAAGTGAGAATAATACTGCAAGCAATGGGGTCGTTTCAAAAGATGTTCAGGTCGAAAAGACACTAAGTCCATACTATGATTTCAATCGCTACAAAATTATTTTAGAGCGTAAGCCTTTTGGTAATTTTGATACATTGGTATTGGCACCCGAACCTATAAAAACTCCTGTAAGTCGACCAGATTTTGCAAACTATTATTCAATGTGTGCTATCACTGAGTCCTATGGCAATATAATGGTTGGTTTCATTGATAAAGCAAAAAAAAATGGTAAAAATTATTATTATTTACGAGTTGGTGAGTCTCAGGATGGTATAACATTAGTTGAAGCTGATTATGCAGACGAATCTGCTAAGTTGAGTAAGGACGGACAGGAATTCTGGATTAATATGACGGGACTTAAGCTTTCAAACACATCAAATTCGAGTTCAGCACAGCCTTTGATAGCAAAAACAATTCTGATCAAAGTAATGAATCATCTTATGCCTCTCGCTTAAAAAAGCTAAGAAGTCGGAGAGAGTTACGAAGCAAGGCTGAAAGCCGCATAAGATATCCTAACGAAAACATGACAAAACCTTAGCAACTGTGTTAATTTGCAAGCATAAAATCAGAATTTGTAACTGAAAAATTTGCAGCAATAACAAGCTTGCGCATAACTGCTACTAAAGCAACTTTTTTAGGTCGATGATTTTCTTCCACCAATCTTTTACAAAACTCTTTCATTATGGGGTTATATTTTGTTGCATACATTACCCACATATACAATGTCGCTCTCAATTTTGATCTACCGCCAACAATATGGCGACACCCTCTAAAGTTTCGAGACCGTCCCAATTTGTGTTTTCGGTTGGATTTGTCCAAGCACCTAATACATCTATAGTTAAGTTTTCTCTAATTCCAATTGCAATATAAAGCTTCTTTTTAACAGTATCTCTTTTTACATTAAGCTGAAAAGCCAATGAATCAAGGTCTGCTTTCTTATCTTTTATTAATTCAAGCATACCTGGACTAAAATTGCCGAGTCTATCTCTTGGAATATTGATGTTAAATGTAGAATTAAGACCTTGGATCGCTTTAGAATAAAAACCATTTCTTTATAATGGTTCATTTTTTTCGACAGCAAATTTAAAAAAATAAGTGGAACCAATGTGTGTATCTTTTTCCTTCTTTAATTTACCATATGGATCCACTTATATCTACGAAAAATATGTTCGAAATTCCGAAACCATTATAATTTCTACTGGTAGCAACGAACCTCGCTGATAGACACCGCGGTATCGCCATTGGTGGCGGTGATCACCGCTCTCAGGCGAGCTACCACGGCAGCCGGCAAGTCATGAACCCGTCGCCAAGCCCAGTTGTATCTTAACCAGCTTGCAGGAGCAACCGGCCTTGTCGTTTCGTCAGGTGCAGCGGCGATCTCTACGATCGCCGCCTTAAACATGACCCTGTTTCTTATTTGGGTTTCTATTGGCGTGGAATGATCTGGAGGGCTGCGATGCCTGTCCAACCTTTTCCGCCGAGCCACTTCATCGTGACAGAGATATCAGGAGCGGTTGCATCCTTAAACACGATATAGTTTGTATTTTTGGCGGCTTCGCCAGGTTTTGTCGAGGCGACGGCGTGTTTTCCACCGTTCCATCCGTAGTCGAATGAGTAGGCGTCAGACGGTGCTTCGCTTCCGATTGGAGTGAGGGAGACTTCGCCCTGGACGTTGTGGATACCTGCACCGAGAATGACAATCACATCGTATTTCGCATAAGGGATGCCCTTGATAATGAGTCGTGGATTGGAGACGAGGTTTCCACGCTTGAGTTTGAGATCGTTGCCGCTAAACCCCCAAGGCTCTCCCAATGCAGGTTTGGCTTCGCCTTCGATGAAGAGGGTGACAGGCGAGGAGGCGCCGTCTGATGTGGTGAAGCCGGAAGCGTTTTTCGTCTTTGCCGCAACGGCATTCCAGTTACCCTGGGCTTCGGAGCCAATACCTACGATGTCGTTAGCTTTGAGAACTTGGTTATCGCTTTCGCTGGTGACAAAGTTGATGCCAATGCTTCCGGTGACGCCCGGTGCTTCGATGATCATGTGCTTGGTCGTTGGGCTTGGATTCAGGCCTTTTCCGAATGCCTTTGCCTTTACAGTACAGGCATTGGAAAGAGACAGCGCCCCCTGGTAGCGTGGCGAATCTTCAGCGGGCTCTGAGCCATCAGTTGTGTAGCGAATCGGGGCTCCGTCCGTTACGCATGAGATTGTGACGGTTACTGGTTTTGCACCTGGGAATCCGGATGAAACGATTTCAGGTGCTTGGATGCAACCGGAGTAAACACGGACATAGTCTACCCACATATCGGTCTGGTTGCCATATCGTTCCATATCGATTTGCCAGCCGCTGATGCCACCGATAGCGTAGTTGATTAGAAACCAGGTCGGCAAAGCCTTCGAGGTTGGTCCTGTAGGGTGGCGACCGACTTCGATATCATCGAAGTAGTAGATAGTATCAGTCTCAGTGATCGCGACGGCATAGGTGTGGAAAGTCCATGACCACGAGGATTTTCCACCAAGCTTAAGCGTATCGGTGCGGAAGCTGTTTGGCATGTAGTTGGGATTGAGAGTGCCGTCGGGAAGCTTCTTTTCGTTCCAATCCGGTCTAGTCTGCCTCCAGAAATGGCTGACACTGCTATAGACACCTCCGGAATTCGGATTTTTAGGACCGTATCCGCCGTAGCCCTCAATGATGTCAAGTTCGTCAGATCCCATTTTTGAGACGGCGTCATACTGAGGGTCATTTTTGTCCATGCCGATCGTGCCTTTGGTGAGCGTCCAGAAAGCGGGCCAAGTGCCGGGAGCAGACTGTGCCACGAAACGGCACTCAAAGTACGAAGGAATGGATACGGCGACACCGCCACCATCCGAGCGCATGGAGGAGAGAATACCTGATCGCCCCTGGGTGCCTACGGGTTTCGAGGCGTGGATGCGCAAAAACGTGCCGGCTTGCCCGAACGGTTCATTTTCACCTGCGGGATCCGAGAACTGCCAGCCGCTGAAGTCGCCACCGCCGGTCTTGTGGGCTGAGTATGTCGCATTCATACCGTTGGGTGAGATAGACAGTGGTCCGTCAAAGTCGTCACCAAAGACGAGCTTCATGCCTTTGGCTCCAGGGGGATTGGACTTGGGGATGCCCTGTTTCCATTTTACGCCTCCGAGATTGAAGAGCTGAAGCTCGCAGTAGTCCTGTTGATTCTTTTTGTCCTTGACCTGAATGCGGATGGTCAGCGGCCCATTGGGAAACTGATCGGCATGGAAGACGAAGCTACCGGTAGCATCATCACCGATTTGGAGGTCGGCCAGAAGTGCATCGTGCCCCCATTCGTTGGGATTTTCCTTTGTGGGTTGCTGCCAGCAGAACGCTCTGGCGCGGGTCATGCCCGGAGCTTTGAAGACGACGGTTACATCGCCCTTGACATTTGAGCAATAGGCTGGGGCAAGGACTGCGATGGATTGAACAAAATCAATTCCTTTTGTCGTATTACCTGCATAGAAGTTCTGGTATTCCTCCGAGGCCTTGATAGTCGAGTCGGCGACAGAGGCAAAAGGCATGATGGCCAAGCCGAGGGCTATGGCACCGAGCTTATATTTTATTGTGAGGACGGTGTTTGTCATTTTGTTTTTCTTTCATTTGTTTGGGTTCTGTCAGCAGAAAAAATATTAATATAATATTCTTCCTTAATTTTTCGGTTGATACATTGCATGAGAGCATATCCGTCGGTCAACGACCTTCGCTGTTCCAGTCTTCCAGCCTTCGCCCGTTGGGCTACGGCGGACAGGCCTCTCGACAAGACGACCAACCTTTTTCGACTACAAGACTTCAACGACTACTATCGACTTCGAACACGGCCTTTCTGCATCCTGTTCGCCCTCTTGTCCAGAACGGCGGAGACAGGAAGGCTAAGATGAGTAATTTAATATCTTCCCCAAGGAAACAGTGACAGAGCCAAATTTAATAATATATTATTACTGAATGATAATAACTGAACCAGGTGTTGAATAAGTCAGTTTTATGGTATTATCATCTGTAGACAAATTCCATCTTGCCTGATCAACAGAAGAATCTAATGTAAGTCCGGCTGCATCCAAAGTTCCATCGGCAACTAAAATTGTATATGTTCCAACTTGCGCTCCATCTTCAGCAACAGGAAGAAGAGTGGTATCACTTTCGAAGGTTGCATCATTAGAAATATTAATGCAACCAAATTCTTCCGGACTCTGAGGTCCAAGCACAACTTTCAGTATATTTGAACTGTAAAGAGTCATATCTGTTGCATATATAGAACCGCCGGCAGCACAGATGTAATTGTTTGACGCAACCCCGCCCACTCTCGTATAACCAGTCAAAATGGAGCCGACATTTGTTATTACACCGTAATCTGCCGCTATCAATCCATTATTAGTTCCATAGGATATATCATTATCAATGTGTCCAACTCGTACCGGCTGATTGTTCATATCTAATAATGAGCCATTACCTGAAACTGCAACACTATTGTTGTTTGCCGTCTCATTTGTTGCAGTAGCATTTGATACATATCCAATATATAGATCATTATCAGCATAAACATGCCCGCCATTTGTAATAATCATACTGTTACCATAAACATACTTATTTACTTTATTATTAATGTATCCAACGTATATGTAATCTGCATTTGTGATAACAGCACCGCCGGAAACACCCTCACCATCAACGGTAAGGATATTATTGTCTGCATTGACCTGGTAGCCAACTACAAGAGTATTATCTTGGGAATCCAGAGTTGCACCACCACCCGAAATCAGAGCTGTGTTTTCTGATCCTGCATAACCAAGATTTAATTTCCCGTAAACAATTCCGCCATTTAATATTTCAACCCTTGCAGCATAAGGAGTACCATCTCCATTAGTTCGTGTTTCGCCAACAAGGATTTCGACATTTGTTATAACACCACCATTGCTGGCAGTGATTTTATTTCCTTTATTACTGTTTTGATAACACAACCAGACTGTTCCTCCCACATCCCACATGGATGGAAGTCCAGTTACCGGATGGACTCCCGTAACATGCACATAATTTGATGACGAAGAATTTGATCCTATTCTTGTATCATAAGTAGAAGCATCAGAAACAACCTGACCACCATTTGTGATGATCATCGCATTGTTTGTTCCTATGCCTCCCCAGCCATATCCCAAAACTAAATCATCATACAGATTCAATTCTCCATCCGCATCAACTAACAATTTGTTATTACTACAAGTGTATGTTGAACCAAAAGAGAAAGGGCCTGAGGCTATCGTGACAATGGCTTTCTCTCCAGCAGCATTGGTTCCACCAATTGTTAAAGTATTATCGCTTCTTCCCTGATAAAAGCTTGCTGAATCGGCATAGAGTTTACCTCCATCCGTAACTGCCATATTAATTCTATAACTTCCACCACCATAATGAAGTTCAGCAAAGTTTGTGACAATAGCTCCATCAGTCACAAGCAGATTTCCATCTGTTCTCATAAATAGAGTTGCAGTTCCATTACCATCCCACACAGAACCAGAACCACTGACAATAGCACTGTTTTCATATTTCACCAAAGGATCGACCATTGAAACAAATTTTGCCCCGTTTGTTATAACAAACGTTTGACCTCCAGAGGTTGTAAATAAGTCTTGGCTACCTGAACCATAATGAGTTGTGGTTCCATCTTGAATGCAAAGAGTTGCATCCCCTTTGATTCCCTCATCTTTCAAATATAATGCATTATTACCAGTTAATGTTAATGTTCCGGGACCATCTAAAGTGAATAGAGAAGTGTTGGATATCATGTTACCAGAAAAAACAACTTCACCAGCATCAATCGTCCATGTACTGTCTGCTGCAAGCTCAATATCGTTTACAATTGTCTGAACACCAGAAGCCTGATTTATAATATCTCCATAAAGCTCAAGCGCATCTCCACTCAATATAAAATTGCCGGCTGTTGCAGGAAACGTTATGTTATTTAACAAAAATGGATCTGATATATCATTATTTACAGATAGCTGAGTGGATCCATCAAAAACAAGATCTGTCACATTGGAACTGACAGGTGCAACAGCACCATCCCAGTTAGCATCCACGCTCCAGTTTCCATTGCCACCCGAACCATTCCAAGTTTGAGCTTGAAGTGTTACATTACCTGTAAAAAGCAGGCAAAGTATGCCGGTTATCATTACGCCTGCATATTTAATATGCATTTTTGACCTATTCATTTGAACCCCCGTATTGTTATATGTTTAAACAGTTATCCTCTTAAAAACCATCTTTAAAAACAAACTGTCCTTTAATGTGCGTACAAGTTTAAATAAAACCTCATTGAAAGTCAACAGAAAAATATAATTATTTTTGATTTGTATTAATTGTAACCTTAATTTTTCGGTTGAGAGATAAAACATTACTTTAAGCAAACGCCTTGGCGAGGCTGGAGCCTGCGACAGCAAAGATCCAGCTATTACCTTAAAAACAGAAAAATTATAAATTGACACAGCTCTTTGTGAAGGTAATAGCTGGAGTAATGGCCTATAAAATCAAGGATTAAGTTTTCTTTTTCTACCGTTTCGGGTAAGTTGAAATTTTTATTTAAAAGGCGGGGTCACGGACTCCAACCCTACAAAACACTTGCAAATCAAGGATTTAGCTTTGGTTGCAGCATCCGTAACTGTAGGGCCGGGGTGCTTCACCCCGCCGAAAAGGGCATTCAACCGAAAAATCAAGGTGACTGAACAATATAGTAATTAAAGATTGTTTCAATCAATCTAAGTTGATATATTATCACCAGATTAATTATTCAGGAACCAATATATGCTAAATACAATCAAAGAGTCAAAAAAAATTAAAATTATCACAACAGATGAAGCCCAATATATTTATCTTAAAGCATCATCAAAAGCAGAAGGCAAAAGCTCTCCAATTCAACTAATATTCAAAAAATGGATTGCATTATCTCGCCCGGCAATTTTCTGGATGAGTCCATGTTTTGGAGCGGACATCAGTCAAGTTCCAACCGAAACTCAGTTTCTGCTGCTTGAGCTGGAAAACAATAAATTTGGACTACTTCTACCCACTATTGATTGCGATACACGAACAACAATAATAGGTGCTAAAAAAGCAGAGAACTCTGTCAATCTTGTCTGGGCAGGAGATATAAAAAAAAGAGTAAAGGAAGACACTTTACTGGCAATTTATATTGAAGACGATTGTCCTTACAATATTGTTAAAAAAGCCATGACACTTTTAAAGAGAAAACTCAAATCTTTTGAGTTAATTGATTACAAGAAAGAGGCTGATTTCACAAAACACCTTGGTTGGTGTACATGGGATGCTTTTTATCAGACAGTTTCACACAAAGATGTTATCGCAGGACTTAAGAGTTTCCAAAAGGGAGGCATAACCATAGGTTATATGATTCTGGATGATGGCTGGCTGGATGCAACCGAAGAGAGAAAATTATTGTCATTTAAAGCCAACAGCAAGTTTCCCGATGGTCTTGAAGGTTTAATAAAAGAGTCAAAAGATAAATTTGGACTGAAATATTTTGGGGTATGGCATGCATTTCAAGGTTACTGGCAGGGAATTGATCCAAAAACACTTGGCAAAACATACAGAACTATTAATAATAATGGTTATATAAGACCTTGGGAAAAGGAGAATGAAATTGAAGTGAATCTTTCAATGATTGTGCCTGATGACATTTATAGATTCTATCATGATTTTCATCGTTCTTTGGCTTCGGAAGGTGTTGATTTCATTAAAGTGGACAATCAGAGTGCTCTTGAATCATTCTCAAAAAATCATTTTGGTCGCTGCACTGCTATGAGAAATTATCAGGAGGCACTACAATCTTCAGTGGAATTTAATTTCCATGGGCAAAGCATTCACTGTATGTCAAACAGCTCAGATGTTGCATTCAACATGAAAACAGCAACAGTATGGAGAAACTCTGATGATTATCTTCCCAAAGCTGGACTCTGGTGTCAGAAACATCATATCCTTACTAACACATTTAATGCATTATGGACAAGCAGTTTTTCAACACCAGATTGGGATATGTTCCAAAGCCATGGACCAAATCCTGAATTCCATGCAGCTTCAAGAGCCATAAGTGGAGGGCCTGTCTACGTATGTGATAGCCCAAACAAACAAAACTTTAGTATAATTGACAAACTGATTGATCAAAACGGTCTTGTCTACAAGGCAGATAGAGCGGCCCTGCCTGCTCAAGATTGCATATTCACAGATGTGGAAAACACCCCAAAGGTCCTAAAAATAACAAATATTGTTAAAGACGCTGGTGTCATAGGACTTTTTAATGTGACAGACAATGCCGAAGAACTAGTAACCTCATATACAGCAAAAGATATTCATGATCTTAAAGGAAACAAGTTTGTTGCATATTCATTTATAAATCAGAAAATCTCACTCGTAAACAAAACAAAGACGCTAGAGAGTAAACTTGGTTTAACTGGTTTTGATATCATTACTTTCGCACCAGTAAAAAACATAACCGCACTTGGTTTAAAAGAAAAATATTTGGGTATAGCCGCTGTTGTAGAAAACAATCATGAAAACAATGAATTTACCATCAGAGGCAAAGGCACTGCCCTATTTTATGTAAATCAGAAAGTTTCAGAAATAAAAATCAATGGCAAGAAATCCACAAAGTGGATTCATCACCCAAATGGATTAATAGAAATTCCAATTAACAAGAGCTCAACTATTGTGTTTTCGTAACTTTTATATAACAAAAATCATTGCGGATAGACCTCACCCATATAAATTGTTCTAAACCCAAAGATCAACTACCGCTGAACCAAAGACTACCCCGTATCATTTGGAATCAAAAACCTTTTTGAAGGCGACACTGCATTTACTACACGGTTCTCCACTCTTAGCATCATGTTCTGCAAGGTTAAGGGGATATTGTCTAGCACACGTTGGATTATCACAACTGTTTTACCCACTGCGTCTCCTAATGAAGCTAAACACTGCATCTTGGTTCGCTTGGCAAGTTTATCCTTTTTAGGTGTATCCTTGGTAAAGCCTGATGTGAGCCTGTAGTAAGATACCACCCCGCCAAAACTATCTGCACTACCAAGAACAAACTTCTTGTCATCAGCATAAATATCCACAGGTGTTATAGCAATATACACAACATTATCTCGCTTATACGGTTTAACAGCATTAAACAAAACTGCTTTGAGTATTTTCACATCCCATTGAGAATCCTCTTGCTTCAGCCTTTCTATTTCATCAGCAAGTTTTCCGGCTGCTGCAGGATCCTGTATTGCAATAGCTTTCTTAGCTATTTGAATTAACTTTTCATCCGATTCAATATCCTCTTCTTTATAACCATATTGATTCATTAACATCACGACCATGGGATTATTTTTCAACAGCGACTTTATCTGTGCTCTGAGCTGGGCAATAGCTCTGTTATATGCATTTCTTGATGCTTCCGGATACTTAACATCAATAGTCTGCACGAAAACAGGAATGCCCAAAGTTGAGGACAGTTCATTCTGCATTGTTGCAATCAACCACTTATCGCATCCCTGTATCGGAACAAGAACAACACAATGTTCAGTACCTGAAAGCTTACTGATAGCAGGAAAATTAGTAATCACTTTCTTGCCTGAAACCAAATCACTCTTCTTTGTGCCAATAATCTTATTACCACTGTCTTGAGCCATCGCACCAATCACACAAGATATTATACAAACAATCATCAATAATGTTTTCATTCTATCTACCTTATATGAAGATTGATGCAAGGTATCAATTGAAGATGATTCTCTTTATTCATAGTACTTGCTCCTATCAATTGGTACAGGACCGACAACATGACCAAATAACATCAAAACCTGATTAACTTTATCAACTCTAATGGTTTGCTTGCCTTGCTCAAGATCTCTTATGAATCTCAACCCAACACCAGCTCTCTCGGCTAGTTCAACCTGAGTCATCTTTAACTCTTTTCGTCTGCTCTTTATAAATTTTATTAAATTTTCAGTGTACATTTTATACCTCACAAAAGTTAAAAGTCATACAATTTTTAATAATTATACCCGATAAAGCATAAAAATCAAGAAAAATATCATTTTTATACCTTTAAAGGTATAAAAAAACTCTTTTGCCATGATTCATACCCTAAAGGGTATAAATCGATTGTTCAAGTTCGTAAGTACGAGAATGCACGAGTTGAATGATCATTAATATTAAGGGGCAACGCCCCGAGATAACAGAGCCTAGGGCGACGTTGCAAACAAGAAGGTAACGTAAGCTCCCTGCATACAACAAACGTTATCTTGGAAAAAGGGGAGCGACAATGTCCTCATTGTCATGAAAAGTTAACATGCATACAATTCATAGCAGTGTCTTAGCTGAAAACTAAAAGCTAACAACTAATAACTATCCTGCCATGAATTATACGTAATCTAAACCGATGGCCTTCAATATTGCCGATATGACAAAGTTGAATGGCTTATTAAAATGCGGCAAGAAATAGACATCAGTCATAGCAATTTCAGTCAAAGTCATTCCCTTTTGTATTGCAAGAGCAAGATAATATATACATTCTGTGTGAGAAGCTTCGCCATAAGAGCCAATCTGCGCTCCAACAAGTCTTAGAGAATCCTTTTCATAAACAAGCTTTATGCCGACCTTCTCATAATCTTCCATAAACTCAGGGCGATCATTATCACGAAAATATGTGGACACCACATCCAATCCGCAAGTTTTTGCAGCTTCCTCGCTTAGTCCGGTACTAGCAAGCTTGTTACCGAATACATATATACCATTGGTTCCAACAACATTTTCAAGAACAACACTTTCTGCACCATTAATCTGACTTGCAGCAACAACACCTGTTTTAACGGCATTTGTTGCCAGAGCAATATTGGTATGCTCTTTGAGAGCTGCATTATAAAGAGCAACTGTATCTCCAATAGCATATATATCAGGAATCGATGTTTCCATCTTCTCATTAACAATTAAAGCACCATTGCGAATCTTTTTGGCATCAGGTAAAAGCTCGGTATTTGGTTTGAAACCAATACACTGGATAACCATATCAACATCATAACTTCCACTTGTTGTAACCACACCTCTGACCTTACCTGAGCCATTATCAATATACTCAGTAACCATCGCACCTAAAACAAGGTTTATACCTGCATCAATCATATCTGCTTCTAAACGCCTTGTAAATTCAACGTCAAAATATCTTGGAACAACACGCTCAATACAATCGATAAGAACAATCTCTTTACCCTTGCGATGAAATGCTTCCGCCAACTCAATGCCAATATAACCAGAACCAATTACCGCAACTTTTTTTATTAGAGGATCATTTGCCTTTTCAATAAGAACCTGTGCATGCTGATATAATTTGCAGATATCAACATTTTCAAGTTCTTTGTTCTTAATTGGAACATCAATTGGCCATGAACCAGCGGCATAAATCAATTTATCATAATTATCTGTAAAAACTTCATTAGTGACCAAGTTCTTAACGGTTAGCTCTTTTTTGTCGGGATCAATACTGACAACCTGATGTTCCATCTTGATTGTTGCACCCATTGCAGAAAGTCCATTCGCATCTGCATAAAACAGGCTATCCAAATCTTTTACAACACCACCAACCGTTAAAGCAATTCCACATCCAAGAAATGATATATTAGTGTTCTGGTCATAAGCAACAACTTCAAGTTTGGGATTCTGGGTCATCATCGTTCTGATTGCTGACGTCCCTGCATGATTTATTCCAACTACTATTACCTTCATATTATCTTCCTTCTTATCTTTAATATTAGCCACCAAACTACTTTAAATAAAATTCGCCAGGTACAGCGGATAAACAAATATTGAGTATACTCTTCATACGCTAAATTTTCAATATATTAATTTTGTTAAATATAATAACCTCAATTTTTCAGTTGAGTCATTGCATGACGGCATATCCGTCGGTCAACGACCGACGCTACAGGTGATAAATTTTGCAATCAACCGTTAAAATGCACGTTTCATACTGTAGCGGCGGGCGCTGACCGACGAAAAATATTTTATTAATTGAAAAGCACGCTTTTATCTCCAACAGAAAAACTAAGTATAATTAACGATTATAACAGAGCAATCAATACAACACTAGTTCAACCAATTTTTTCTTGTAGTCGTTTCCAAGCAGTCCTGATGGTTCTATACAAATAAACTGAAACTGAATCATTCGAGGCGAGAAGGAACCACTTCTCATATTTTCTTTTTCATCTCGATAAAAATTCCATGCTCCCATGATATGGATACGAACTAAAGCGTCATCTTTGCCATAAACACGAATCCAATCCCCTCCTCCATTATACTCTTCAATTACAAACCTATCTCGAACTTTGTGCCAACCATGCTGCTTAAATTGTTTTTTGTAATATTTTGCTATAACTTTTGCAGGTGCATAATATCCATCAAATGTAACAGAAGGTATATTCTTTGTCTTCATAAAAGGATCAGCTAACATGCGATCTAGTTCATTTGAATTTATTTCAAAAATCTGTAAGGTAAATGCATAAGCCTCAGCATCAAAGCCATCACCATTAGCAAACCCCGCAGCAATATCATTAGTTACTACAAAACCATCTCGTATATACCATGGAGTAAAGAGACTTGCATCCGTAAACTCACTTTGCGGATATATAAATGGATTTTCTCCTGAAACCGGTTGAGGAATAGAAACACATCCCAACAACAGTAAAAACAGAGTTAATCCACAAAACAAACTTATTATATTTCTAGTCATCATTGAAGTTTTAGTATTTTCATAGTTATTGCGTTATAAGCAAACGGCGAAAACGGAAGTATCTTAGCTAAAAACTAACAACTATAAGCTAATAACTGTTATCCTGCTATTAAAAAAAAGGCTAGCTTTACTAGCCCCGTCTTGCGGGACTATAAAAGCTAGCACTCAAGTTTGATATATTATTTCTACTCTTCTTCTGGTGTCGTCTGAGTCTGCACCCACTCAGGCTTCTTTAAAGCATGTATAATCATTGGGATACCAACAAAAACAACAAGACCTGAAGCAACAAGTGTAACATAAAGCTTTGGATTTCCAACTGGCAGTTGATTTGGTGGAACAAATCCGACAACTAGCGAGAATATAACACCAACTAGACCTAAACCGGCAATGATACACATTCCAGGCACTCCACCAGGAACTTTATACGAACGCGGCAGATCTGGTTGAGTTATTCTAAGTTTAATTGCAGCTGCATACATTAGAATATACATCACAAGATATAGTGTAACGGTCATTGCAGAAAGAAGGAAAAATGCCACACTGACATTCTTCATAATAAAATATAGAGATGCTAAGATTGTAACAATAATGGCCTGAATAAAGAGAATATTAATCTGCATTCCATGTTTATTTGTTTTAGCCATAAATGGAGGAATCTCTCCCTGTTTTGCAGTTTCAAGCAAACCTCTACTTGGACCACCAATCCATGACATAACACCACCAATAGCTCCAAAGGCAGTAAGAAAACCAATAATTGGAACCATCCAGCCAATTTTAAATTTTTCGAGCAAGCTTTTAAAGGCTTGCATAACGCCCGCATCAAGACTGATATCTTTTGCAGGGAGAACAGTGGCAACAGCAAGAGAGCCAAGAGTAAAAAGAGCAAAAACTACTCCCATTGCAAGAAACATTGCCATTGGAAATTGCTTTGCTGGTTTTTCAAGCTCGTTTGCATGAACAGCGTGAACTTCAACACCTGCAAATAGTAAAATGATTCCAGCGAGGAATGAGATGCTTCCAAGATTTGTTATCTTTGGCAACACACTGACATGCTGTACAACTCCATCAACTGCTTTTCCGGCATCAAGAAAACATACCGGATTCCCTTGAACAATCCAGAGAATGGCAAGAACAATGATAAATACACCAGGAAGAACTGTACCGAGCAAAACTCCATATTGTGCTAATGTGCTCACAAATTTTGTACCCATAAGAGTCACAAATGTTGCCGCCCAATAGCATATAAGAATAACGATTCCTGTATATACTCCACTTTCAGCCAGACTAGGCTTCATAAACAAATATGCAAGCGCACCTGCTGCAAAAGCAAGCGTTGTGGGATACCAGACCACATTCTGAATCCACTGAAGCCATATTGCAGTGAAGCCCAAACGAGAACCGAAGGCTTCTTTCACCCATGTATAAACGCCGCCACCTTTTTCACTGAATGCTCCACCAAGCTCTGCAGCAACTAGTGATGCGGGCAATAAAAACATGATAAATGCAAAAAGAAGATAAAAAATCATCGATAAACCTTCTTTAGCCATCATTGGTAATCCTCTAAGACTTGTTACAACAGCGGCAACAATCATCATGCTGAGTGTGAACACACTCATACTACTTTTCTTACTCATATTCTTTTTCCTTTGTGTTGGGACGTAGCTCTATGGGCGAAGAATGGCGGCTGCTATCCTCCATTTCCCATTAACTATTAACCATTAACTATTAACCATTAACTATTTACTATTAACAATCAACCATTGTTTAGTGGCAATATCCAGCTGATTCTAAAGGTTTAGTCACAGGATTTCGCTTGAAGTATTCGACGCAGGTCTGCATGTCGTTGACAAGCATCTCGCCTAAATCCCTGCTAACACCATGGCGCACCAAAATACGCATAACAACCAAATCCTCGCGATGTGCAGGCATTGAATAAGCGGCAACCTGCCAACCCCTAATGCGAAGTCGATCTGACAAGTCATAAAGCGTGAAAGGATGATCCTCTCCTGACTTTAATGACCAGCTTAATGCAGGAATACCACCCAATCCATTGTATATAATTTCAAATGGACCCATTTCAGCAATCTGCTGTGCAACAGCTTGTGCCGTTTCATAACAAGCCTGATGAATTCGACGATACCCTTCATGACCCAGACGCAGGAAGTTGTAATACTGCACAACAATCTGACCTCCTGGCCGAGAAAAGTTCAGAGCAAATGTTGGCATATCGCCACCAAGATAGTTTACTCTAAATATCAGATCTTCTGGTAGGTCTGCTTTTGTACGCCATAAAACCCAGCCAACACCAAGTGGTGATAGACCGAATTTGTGACCGGATGCATTAATTGATTTCACACGTGGCAAACGAAAATCCCACTCAAGATTAGGATCGCAGAATGGAGCCAAAAATCCACCACTTGCTCCATCAACATGAATAGGAATGTCAATCCCTGTCTCTTCTTGAAATTTGTCAAGGGCATCGCTTACCTCTTTAACAGGTTCATACTGACAAGTAAAAGTGACACCCAGTGTAGGAACAACACCAATTGTATTCTCGTCACATCTTTTTATTACCTCTTCAGGAGTCATAATCAAACGATCTTGTTCCATCGGAATCTCGCGAAGTTCAATATCCCAGTATTTAGCAAACTTGTGCCAGCAAACTTGAACCGGCCCACAAATCATATTTGGTTTATCAGTTGGCTTGCCTTGTGCTTTCATACGTTCACGCCACCGCCATTTCATAGCCATGCCACCAAGCATTGCAGCTTCACTGGAGCCAGTTGTTGAACATCCAAGTGTGTTTTCTGCCTCAGGAGAGTTCCATAAATCAGCAAGCATATGAACACAACGGGCTTCAATCTCGGCGGTTTGCGGATATTCGTCTTTATCAATCATATTCTTATCCACGCACTCGTCCATGAGTTTGTGAACTTCCGGCTCTACCCATGTCTGACAAAACGTTGCAAGATTCTGCCTGGAATTTCCGTCAAGCATCAGTTCATCATGAACTGCCTGATAAACATGTCTAGATTCATGTTCAACTTTAGGAAATGTATATTTGGGAAGGCAAACTGACAAGTCTGATGATGCATAAATGTCATCATCAATCATTTCTCTGATACTATCTTTTGCATGTAGAGGCATTTCATTCTCCTTTGATTAGATGTTACAATATGTACAAACTGTATCAATTGTAATTAATTACCAACAGTAATGCAACATTTTTTATTATTATTTTTAAGCATTAAAAAGTGCAAGCTTAAATTCATTAATCATTGGTCAAAAAGAGTGTTTATGTTATAATAAAAATCAATTAAAAAATTTACAGCAAGGATTTGACAACGAAAACTATACACCACATATTTATACTACTTTTGATAGGATTAATTTCAGTTTCTGCTTAGACAGCGATACACGCAAAAGGCAAGATGCTCATAACAACCATCGACGATGCACATCTAATGGATATAGAATGCATGAGGCGACTGCGACTGCTGTTCGACGAGTTCCCCAAAAACCACAACCTGCTGCTTATCGGTCAACCCGAACTGCTCGGAATGCTCAGAATGCGTATCAACGAAGACATCCGAGGACGTATCACATATTCCGTAACCTTGAGAAAACTCAATCATGAGCAGATCAAAGACTACATCTTTGCACAGCTCGACACCATCGCACTGGCACACTCAACCTTTACAGATGAAGCTTTGGATCTTATCTGCCGTTCAAGCGAGGGCATCCTACGCCGCACAAGAAATCTGTGTGTCTCAGCACTCATCGAAGCGGTAAGAGACCATACGCAGACCGTCGATCTCGATCAAGTCAACCGTGTACTGATGCAACCACACTGGAGGTGCGAAAAAGACGTACAAGCAATATGATTTTTCGGCCTGTCGAGCCGTAGCCTCTGAGAATATTACAAAATATTCTCAGAGCGAAGGCTGATGAAGATGAAACGGGAATAGCCGAATCCTCCTTCGCTCTTCGAGACTACGGCGCGACAAAGGAAGGTGACAGAAATATCGTCGCAAAAAACTAAGGCGGTCGCAGGAACCCCCTGCCACCGCCTCTTTTTTTAACCATAAACTGCCAAACTCATCGCGTCCACGCTCAAACGATACGATACGCTTGCTAGTAAAAATACGACTACAATGCGGAAATCACCCCTTTTCCGTACATCTTTAATTTGGCAATCCTATAATCGCGGTAGAAGCACCCGTTGCCGGGTGCTCCCCGCACAGATCCCGGCGTGCGATTTTCCCGCACCGGGCTCTTAGAAATCACTCACTTCACATATTCAGGTATCGGTTTAAAGAACATCAGTTGTTTAGATATGACTTCGGTAATGTGTGCTCTTGGTACTTGAAAGTACTTGAGCATATCCAGCAATCCTTTCCAAGTATAGCTTTTCCTCTGACTTCGTCGATTCAGCCATTTGTATAGCAGTCTCGTACATTGCCACTGAAAATTGGCTAGTCTCTTCATATTACCTATCACTCCGTAGTAGTTCCAGTAACCTCGGAATTTTCTACTGAGTGATGCCATTACTGTCCGTATTTTCTTATGCCTCGATTCTTTAAGCCATTTTGTAAATTCCTTTATGGAATTACGCATCTTCTTTGATGATGTTTGTCGCTGCACCCCTCGTTTTCCGTTTCTGCGTGTAACCCACCGAAACTCAAACCCGAGGAATTCAAATGCTTTGTTTCTACCTTCTTCAAATCGGCAGAACCGCAACATTCCAGTCTTTTCAGGAGCTAGCTTGAGATTGAATTTCCCAAGCCTACCTTTCAGTGCCTCCATGAACAGTTTTGCATCTTTCATGTAGCGAAAAGCACACACAAAGTCATCTGCATACCGAATCATATAGGCATTGCCCCTACTTTCTTTCTTCACTACATGCTCGAACCATAAGTCTAGCACATAGTGTAGATATATGTTTGAGAGTACAGGAGAGATTACTCCTCCCTGTGGTGTGCCAGTGGCTGGATGCGTTACTGTTGCATCCTCTTCAAGCACACCTGCTCTCATCCATTTCATTATCAGATGCACAAACGCCTTATCATTTATTTTATGACATAGCATCTTCTGCATCCAATCTCTATCAACATTATCAAAGAAGCCCTTTATATCAGCTTCGACAACATAGCCATAGCATCGTACAGTTCCATAGACAACCGATAGCTTGCTTCCTTTCCGCCTCTCCTCGGACGATACCCCCAGCTACAATCAAGAAAATGATTCTCGTATATTGCTGTCAGTACTTTCGCACACGCCAGCTGTAACAGTTTGTCCTCAAGTGTTGGTATCCCCAATGCTCGAGTTTTGCAATTACCTTTTGGTATGTGTTTACGTCTTATAAGATTGGCGTGGTAGCTTTTAGCTTTCAGTTTATCAACCAAGTTGTTCAGGTTTTCGTCAAGGTTCTGCTCATAATCATAAAAGCTCACCTTATCGACTCCAACCGCTGCTGTCTTCCGCAGCTGGTAGAAACACCACCGCAGATTCTCAACGTTCAACAACCTGTATAGACCGCCAAATTGTGCCTGTTTGTTGCCTCTTGCCCTATTTGATATTCCCTGCAATGTGGTTGGCATGTGTGTAGCAACCCATCTGTTTCGCATCATGTTTCCTTTGCAAGTTACGTGATTTCTCCACCCGCTTCCCCATGTGAACGGCTCTCCCGTCTCCGAGTACTATCAGGTGGTCTGACTTCCCATCAGCCGTCGGATTGTCTTCTGTCGGTCGACTTCTCCTACCATATAATGGAGCTGATGGGATCTCCCAAGTTCCAATGAACATCTCCCTGCACGTGCCACGCCTTATAACCCCGCCGAAATCTCAATGCCCAAGCCAATTAAAGGCACATCTTACTGAGTTCCGCATAAACAGACTGCGTCCTCTTTCGGTTAATATTGTATCGAGGCTAAATAGCTTCACCAGTGGTGTTTCACCGATTACGGCCTGCACAGTTCCCTGTGTACGCTTACTCTATTTTGTTCAATATATAATACATATCTATCTCCGCTATAGAGCCAACACTCGGTATGAGTTGATGGCTAATCTTTACTCAAAGGGGACTTTAACCCCATAAGATGTCCAAGGCTTTCCTTGGCGCACCCGTTTTAATGTTGTCGGTAACATTTAAGAGTCCTGCCAAATTGTATTCAAAGCTGGCTTTTTGTTGACTCTGGTGCACTATATTAGTTACACGGTTCATGCTATCATAATAGTAAGAAGTAACTTCGTCCAAGGCATTTGTTTTGGCTGTGACATTACCATTTAAATCATAGCTGAATGATGTTTCGTTATTCATCGGATTGGTGATTTTGGTTACACGCCCCATTTTATCAACATCAAAAAGTGTCTCTTTGCCTTTGGCATTTGAAAAACCAATTCGGTATCCAGCCGGACTGTAAGCGGTCTCTTCGTAAGCACCGGAAGGGCGAGTTTGAACAATCGGGCGGTTTAATGTATCATAGTAAGTACTCCATACCCGACCTGCTTGATTTGTTGTGGCAATCAGATTTGAAAGTTGGTCATAAACGAAGCTTTTATTTGACAGCGGTGTGGATTCTCTGACGACTCTGCTAAGTGCATCAAATTGTCTGTTTTGCTGTAAGGCTCTGTCTAATGCTATATTCATACTATTTAATCCCAATATGTTATCAGTTTTCCACTTCTAATACCTTCTACCGTGGAGCGAACATCAATTGTTCCTGTTCCTACTCCTTGCCTCTAAAATGCGTTCTTCAATTCCATTAGCGACCTGCCTTGCTAACAATTCGTCGCTTTTTCTAGTACCATAAAAACTAACTCCTGTCATGTCGTCTAAAACAAATGTTAATGTTCCAGTATTCGATTCAAGATTAACAACAACAGTATCGTCTGGATATTCAACTCTCTTTGTTTCTAAAAAATCATACTCTGAACAGACAAATTTAAGTAACTCAACAAATGTTGAGTCGCTTTCAACAGGCAAAACATAATGCCGTTCAAGTCCATCGTTAAGTCTCTGTGAAGAAATAATAGGATTCATCTTAACCATTCACAACTCCTTTGGCAACACATTTGCGTCCTTCGTAAAGCTCGAAGCGACTTCCTGCATGTAACAAGTGCTGTGGAGCATCAAGTGAAAGAAATCTAACGGTCGCAATCATTCGATGTTGTTCTTCAATCATTTCCATATTTTCAAAGACAAGACTCCATGCAACATCTGGCCAATCAGAGGAAGCCTCTTCAAAGCGAGCTACTGTTGAATATCGCCGACCTGCTGGGATGGTCTTTCTCCCGCCCCTATTGTAACGAATCCAATCTAATGTTACTTTCATAATCATTTCCCCCCTTGATAAAAGCTCCACTCATAGCTTTTCCTCCATTCATCAATCAACCCTTCAAGTACTAATCTGTTAATAATTTAATAACATCAAGTTCTAAGTTTTTAGGAAAAAATATTTCTACCTTGTGAAAATCATCAGGTTTCCAACCCCAAACAGTATCTTTGAGTATATCTAAATAAATACTTCTTTGAGAATTATTTTCTAATGAAGGAATATCTGCATGAACAATTCTTATAGTCTTTTCTGATATCCATGACAAATCGCACAAGCAGTCATATAAAGCATCCCAATTCCAACCAAAATAATCTGGAAAGTTAAGTTGTTTTGCAAAAACCGCCAACACTTCATTTTTTGTTTGGATTCCCGATGGAACATTTACTAAATACAAATTGTCTTCGGGTATTGAAATATTGTAAAAGACAAATGGTAAATCTAGCATATTAATATCCTCTATTAATTATTTTATTTCAACAGAAAAACTTTCTGAAATTACTTCAAAAGACGAGTTCCCATCAATGTCAAGCAATTGGAAGTGTCGGTAATGATGATCATGTGGTATTTCTTCAAATTGAACACTCAAAACTTTTTGCATTATCGGCATATTATCCTTTAGTTCATAAAATTCAGAAAACCTCCATGCTCCCATATCTTGCATGTAAATCACATCTGAAAACAACAAATTAATAATTTGTTCATTCCAAGCCTCTATTGAAACTTTTAAATTACTATCCTCTTTTTGATAAGAGACAAGCTCTGAATCTGACAACCCTACATCTAACTCAATTTTTAGTTTTTTAATCATATAGCATAATTCTTATTGTCCAGGGAAAGATTCTCCTGGCAAGAATCCTGTTCCATGCCCTGAAGAATAATTTTCTGGTTTGATTTTCTTCTTTATCTTTTTCTCTGTTTGTGACATAATTTTTCCAATTTGCAGTTTGTAACTTATTGATAATAAGCGTATTATATCATATATTTGACGTAATACAATACAAACCACAACTTTTTTCCATTTTATCACCAAAAAACGGGATAATTTAAGATTCATTCCTTGATTTTATTGTCTCAAATAAATGTTTTATTCTCCAACCGAAAATCTAAGGAATATATTGTCAAGAAGCCATTTGATCAAGCATTTGTTTTGCATTCCGTTCTCCATGATTGTAAGCTTTCTCAAACCAATAATGAGCCCAACGATCACTTTGATTAACTCCTTCACCATCAGAATACATAAGACCAAGATTATACATTGCCCTTGAATCTCCATTAGAAGCAGCTTTTTTATATAACTCTAAAGCTAAAGAACAATCCTTTTCACATCCAGTACCATTAAAATAACAAACCGCAAGAAAACATATCGCGTCACTATACCCGGCATTAACAAGTTCTTTAAAAAAGGAAAAGGCGTTCTTATAATTCTTGCGTATGTTATCTCCATAATAATAAGCCTTTGCAAGATAAAATTGTGCTTCTATGTTACCATTAGATATAGCTGTATTTAACCATTTCATTCCACTCTTTATATTTTGTCTGATCCCATATCCGTTGAAATAACAGTAACCTAAACTAAACTGTGCAATTATATTACCCTGCAATACACTTTTTCTATACCAATAAAAAGCTGTTCCCATATTTTCTTTAGTACCTTCTCCATTGAAGTAACAGTCAGCAACAAATTCTTGTGCCACATCATACCCATATTCTGCAGCTTGAAGTATGTATTTAAAGCCAGTTTCTTTATTATTTTCATTTATGCCCTCAAATAATTCTGCTCCTTTTTTGTATAGGTTAAAAGCTATTTTCTTTTTGTAAAGAACTGAAAAAAAATTATCCATAATAGAACAACATACATTCCATTTAATATCATTCATATAATCCACAACTATTGGAGTACTTTTTGTTGATATAGCTTTATCAGACCACCCATGCTCAAAGTACCAATTCTGATAATCTAGAACTCTCTTTACAATAGTGTTAAGTATGTTACAAAGTGCATCAACTTGGCTATAACCTTCATAACACATCCTTTGATAATCACCTGTTGCCACTACAATATATGGTTCTGTTGTTTTGTCTACTGGTCGGAAAAACACAGAAGAGCAATGTTTATCATTGTATAAATATTTTTCAGGAGACAAATAAACGACAACTTTCACAGGAAATTCATACTCATAACGCAACCATTTTGCAAAACTAACAACAGTTTTGCGTACATCATCTAAAACACTCTTTCTACAAACGATACGCAAACCTGTTCGATACATTGAAAGTTCCTTTTTCATAATTATTTTCCTTTCCCTCTAGATTTGTCTCCGTGACCTCTACCAGGAGTATGTTTCTTTTTAGGTTCCTTAGGTCCTCTTTTCCCACTTTGGTCTTTCCAGCCTTTTTTTCTCTTCTTATCATACAGATCTCGTGCACCTTTTTTTAATCCAGACTTAGCCTTGTAAATAAGACTATCGACAAATCCCTCAACGAGTTCATCTCCTCCTATATAATCCCATGCCCAAACTCCACCAATAGCAAGTCCTGTTCCTAATAAATAACCACCAGCAAAAACATCTCCAAATGGTAATTCTGCATCCATACATACCGCAACAACCGCAACCCCCATTGCATCCTGCCACATATCAGAATATTCACCTTCTACCCCCGCAGGATCCACAAACATCACGGGATTATCACCATCCGCACACAGACCCCACGGGTCGATGAAGGCGAGTGGGTTCATGTTAGCGTAGAGATTAGTTCATCAGCACCCCGCATCACATCTTTTATGTTTTAAATTTATTGTATATTCTTTCTTTGCTTTGTTCTCTTTATTTATCATCAAAATTGAATTAATGTATCTTTCAAAATCGCAATTGTTTTGCAATCAATTATTTTTTATGTGACAGTCAGAAACTGTAAAATTATATCAGGACAAGACAGTCCGAGGCTTTACTTGGCACACCCACTTTTATTTGGTCGGTAACACATTATCACGAGAAACAACAAATATAATGCAGTCAAACTAAATGTTTCCACACTCCGCCACGAAGGTAAACTATAAATACCAATAAAAATCCCAGATAATATTGTAGTTCCCCACAATAAAATGAGACAAAACCTCGCCCAGTTCCTATTTTGATAAGTATAATATAGTAAAACAAAATCACAAATAATTCTGCCCAGACAACCAATGATACCTATATATTCTTTTCTCTCAACAACAACAATCCAGAAATTAATAATATTATAGATTTCGATAATTAATAAAATTAATAGAAAACGAATTAGGCAATAGTTTGTTTTTTTATTCACAATAAATTTCTTTCTCATTATTATTTGTCATATTCAGGAACATTCCAAAGTTTCATATATGCGTCTTTATAGCCGTCATAAATTAAAAGAGTAGGGTATGGAAGATCTGGCTGTGAAAACCTAAATGGAGCAATTACAAGTTCAGCAAACGCATCACTAGGAATAACAACAATTAACGAAACAGTTAACCCTGCACTCGGTATAAGAGCCCCAAGATGAAATGGACCACCGTCTCCATACTGCACAAATAAAGCCATTCCCGGGGAAACATCAGAATCATAAAAGGCCTCAACATTCGTAATCCAAATAAGCGAATCTCGAATACTAGATAAAGATGTAGTAAACCAACCCTTAGGATAATCACCATCGGCACAAAGCCCCCACGGATCGATGAAGAAAAGTGGGTTCATATTGGCGTAGGCGTAAAGATTTGGGAATGAGTCGATTCCTAATGGGTCTGGACTGATGAAGCGTCGCAGGTCTGCACTGTATGCTCGGTAGACTGTGAGATGAATATCAATGTCTTTGTCATAGAATACACCGTAGCCTCCAAGCCAGAGGAATGGTGAATTGTGAATGTTGAATGTTGAAAGAGCAGTTGCTTGATGTCTGGTTGTGCCGTATGGCATATATGCAAACTGATCGGTTATTTGTCCATTGGAGTCTGTAAGAGCTAGTGTGTTGCCTAGTTCGTCCTGATGATAGAAGACCACTGATGGATTTTGGTTATCAACAATATCTATGTGAGCTAATAGAATATAACCATTCCAGATGTAGTATCTTAAAATATTGCCGGAAATATCTGTTTCTGCAAGTGGACGTTTTAGTGAATCGGTATGATCGATGATAAAGAAGTTGGTGGTACAACTTGTATCATCTGTAAATATTCGTGCAACTCTTGCTCCTGAAGCATCATAGATGTATTCTGCACTATTTACTCCTTTGGTTGACTCTACAAGGCGATTGTTGTAATCATATTCATAAGTCTGTTCGTTCTCAATCGAAGAGAGGCAGCCATTTGCATTCCAAGTATAGTCGGTATCAGTCCAACCGGCATCCGTTTGAATTTGTTCGGAAGTCAATTGATCAACATCGTTGTAGGTTGATATTTTTCGCTGATTTTCAGGGAATAGTGGAATTAGTCCTGCATCAATTAGCTGATGTGTTTTAAAACCTTGTTCATTTCTAATTATAGTGTGATCAACAAATGCAATGTTGTTGGTTTTGTACGTGAAATGATTTACCCGGCTTTCGGCATCATAGTCAAATGCAGCAGCTACGCCATTATCGTATGATATTGTGTCTAAACGCAGTGCATCATCATAGTCAAATGATGAAGAATAAATCATAGGTGACGAATTTGTTGAAGGTATACTAAACGTAATATTTGTTGTTAAGTTTTCAGAGTTATAAGCATAATCTACAGACAAATCACCAACTGTCAAAGCTGTTCGGTTTCCATTTAGATCATAATTGTAGTCAACCTCAAATTCACGTGAATCAATATTCATAATTGAGTTAGTAATTTGGTTCATCGAATCATAAGCAAACTGACTCTCTGTGTTTTCTGCTTTTTCTGAGGAGAGCGTTCCTGCCAAATTATATTCAAAGCTGGCTTTTTGTTGGCTCTGGTGCACAATGTTAGTTACACGGTTCATGCTATCATAATAGTAAGAAGTAACTTCTTCCAAGGCATTTGTTTTGGCTGTGAC
>JAQICX010000244.1 GCA_027858345.1 Kiritimatiellia bacterium
CACGTTTAACAGATGTGTTGATGTTGGTGCCTGGATGGATACCGACTATAAGAAAGAGAAGTTTCGCGAAATTATGCGAAAAGTCGAACAGTATAGTGGCTGCAAGGTTCTGACTTACGCAATTATGGCTAGTCACTATCATATTCTTTTGGAACAAACTGAGTATGAATATATTGATAATGAAGAGTTTATGCGTAGAATTACTTGTCTTTATGGTGATAATTATGCCTATGATATTATTGATAAATATGAGCGTGACAAAAAATCATGTGGAGTTGAATTTGCCGACAAATGTTTTAAAGAACTTAAATTAAAACACCTCAAACGTATGTATGATGTATCTGAATTTCAGAAAACTTTAAAGCAGAAGTATGCTCAGTGGTACAATGGAAAATTTGACAGATCGAATTCGTACTGGGGAAATAGATTTAAGAGCGTTTTTGTTCAGGATAAGCCCAATGCATTGTTTATGATGTCAACATATATTGAATTAAATCCTATCAGAAAAGGATATGTTAAAGATGTAAAGGGTTATAGATTCAGTAGTTATGGAGATGCATACAGAGGCGATCGTGTTGCAATGGCCAATATTATAAGAACGGTCTCTCTATATACTGGACAAAAGTTGCCAAAGAATCCGGAAGATATGAGTAAGACTGAACTGCTTAAGACATGGTTGAAATACTCGGCCTGGTATCGAGAACATATCTTTGAGCGTGGGGAAGAGGTCATTGATAGAGATGGTAATGTTCTTAGGCGTGGCTTTTCAAAGCAGCAGATAGAAGATGTTCTTGGCAGAAAAGGTCGTTTAAGCCTTTCTGATTCAATGCATTGCAGAATCAGATATATGACAGATGGAATTGTCTTTGGTGATGAAGACTTCTGCGAGGAAATCTTTAAAAAGTTCAGGAGTAACTTTCCTGCAAAACGTAAAACAGGTAGTCGAAAAATGAAAAAGGTTGATTTAGGAGGTTGCTGCACTTTTCGTGCACTCCAAATTGACGCAATTCAACCACCTGAATAGACAAAATATTCAGTTATACATCCTAAAATCATTCACAAATATAACTTGATGGCGGAGCTTGCCTAATTTCGGTCTAAAAAGTCGTGATTTTGTAGCTTTTTCTGTTTAAAGGGAATCGTTGTCATGTTTCTGTCGATATGACAGTTGAATATTTGCAGAAAGGGACTGTGTAGACCTATAACTTTCAAAATTTAAAATAATTATAGTAAAAATAGCTAAATATTTTAATTTAGGACTGTCCATTTGTTATATAAAATATTATATATGTGTGAAAAGGCTTGGTTTTATTATTTAAAATGTTGTTTTGGTGTATATTGGAGATATTGAAGAATAAAGTTGATATATTAGATAAATGTCTTGAATGGGTAGGGTATGTTTAATAGAATCTTTTGCATATTTTAATTTAGGAGAAAAAATGATGAATTATTTAGAGATTGCAATTAGAGCTTATAATAAACATAGGGAAGACGGTGCTTATCACAGAGCATTTGTTCCATTTTTTAATATGGACAATGCACCTGAATTACCTGGTCCTGCACCTTTAAATAATTATCCTTGGATTGTTACATTACATGGCTTAACACGTTATGCATGTACAACACAATCAGAAGAAGATTTTGATTTTGTTCGATCAGAGTTGATGCCTTATGTTAAGGAAGAGATAGAGTTCACAAACTGTAATTTCAAGAATTACATTTGTGGTGGCAACGCAACTGCATTTATGTTTATGGAAGGAAGGCTTCCTGAAGCAATGGATGTTGTGAGAAAATATGCAGATGAGTTGCTTTATGATGCACCAAGAAGTAAAGAAGGTATTTATGGCAAACGTCAACCAGATCAACTTGAGAAAATTTGGATTGATGTTGCGTTTGCTGTTTGTCCATTTCTACTGTTTGCAGGTCTTGGTTTGGGAGAGGATAAATATATTGAAGAGTCATGTCAGCAGATGATAAAGATGTATGATATACTTTTCGATGAAAACACATCATTACTGCACCAAGCTCGTGGGTTTATAAATGATGACTTTATAACAGAAGATTGTTGGAGCAGGGGAAATGGTTGGGCGATGTATGCTTTGACCGAGTTGGCGAATTACCTTCCTGCTGATTATCCTTTAAGACCACAAATTGAGAAAATGTATAAGACTTTGGTTGATGTATGTATAAAATATCAGGATAATTATGGAATGTGGCATCAGGAGATGACTTGCAAAGAATCGTTTCCAGAGACATCAGGCACATGTCTAATTGCCTATGGTATTGGTGTTGGTATTGAAAAGGGACTTCTTGATCAGAGTTATAAAGAGTATTTTGATAGAACAGTTGAGGGTATGCAGACTTATATGAGTTTGGATGGTTCTGTCTTTAACTGCTGCAAAGGTTGTCTTGCTCCACCTCCAGGAACAAAAGAAGCATATATTGATAAAGAGTGGGGATTAAACGATGTTCACGCTTTTGGTACAGTTATGTTGCTCATGATTCAAGCTGAGAGATTAAATAGAGCGTAATCTTGAATTCAATTTGCAAGTGCAAGTTATTTGCATGTTTTGTAGCAAAAAACTTGTAGACAAACTATTATATAAAATTAATATAGGTTATGAATCTGTAATGCGATATAACGCATCTTTTTGCACTGCAATGAGTTACCTTTAGCGAGCTAAAGGCGAAATCATCTTAGCACAAAAATATACGCAATCTCACATTAAACAGTAAGCTCTAAAGTCAATTATAAATTAGTAATTACGAATTACGAATGAAGAGCCGTTTAATAATAAGAATTGTGCGTGTTCTATTCAATCTTAGATAATTGGTCTTGTGGCCTCTTTGAGCCATTGGACTATAGGTTCTTTTAGGAATGGAGCAAGTCTGTTATATGTTTCGGTATGATAGTTGTTTAACCAATCTATTTCGTTGTTGGTTAATATATCAGTTAGAATAGCTTCTCTTTCAAAAGGAAAAAAATTGAGGGTTTCAAAACGTAGGAAATCATTATCATCTTCGATTGTTAAAGCTATGTTTTCTAAGCGTATTCCAAATTCATTTTCTTTGTAGAATCCAGGTTCAATGGTTGTTACTAGACCTTTTTCTTTAAATTCAAAGGTTGAACGCGGAGAAATGTTGTTTGGACCTTCATGAACAGAAAGGCAGAAGCCAACACCATGTCCTGTGCCGTGTCCAAAATCCATGTAGTTTTCCCAATAGTGCATCTTTGCGAACGTATCCAGTTGAGCACCGGTTGTACCTTTGGGGAACATTGCGCATGCAAGAGCAATATGTGATTTTAATACAATTGTATAAGCAAATTTTTCTGCATCTGTTAAATTGCCTAAAGCAATTGTGCGTGTTGAATCGGTTGTACCATGTAGGTATTGTGTTCCGGTATCAATTAAAAGAAGGCCTTCATTTTTTAAGATCTTAGGGTCTTTGTTTCCTGGTGCATAGTGTATAATTGCAGCATTTTCTTTGTATGCGCATATTGTCTCAAAACTCTCTTCAATAAAATCCTGATGTTTTGCTTTTAGGTCATGTAACTCAATAGATATATCTTTTTCTGTAAGCATTTCATTGGAAATTCTCTCCTTTAAATTATAAATAAGTTTACACAGCGATACGCTGTCTTTATGAAGAGCCTTTTTTATTCCAGCTATTTCATTGATGCTTTTAACAGCTTTTAGCTTGTCTATTGGAGCTGTTTTATCATCTTCAATAGAAAATTTATCTTTTAAGATTCTGTGTAACCGTGCATTTAAAGTGTTGCTGTCAATAAGGACTTTTTTTAATTTGTTTTTTTCAAGGTTCTGTATGTATTTTATAAAACAATCATAAGGTTGAATATCTATGCCATTCAAAAGTAAGTCATCATGTATATCTTTTGGTAGCTTGTTTATATTAACAAAGAGTGTTGTGTTTGTTTTACTTATCAGCATGTATGACAGAAATACAGGCGTGTATTGAATGTCTGAGCCTCGCAGGTTTAATAGCCAGCATATTTGAGCTGGTGATGTTATTATGTGGGTGTCAATATCTCGATTGTCAAAAAGTTTTCTTGATAGCAACTTTATTCTATCCGATCTTGAAAGAGCATCAGGTATTCGGAAAATCTTGCCAGTTGGTAGAGGAGGACGATCAAACCATATTTGAGAAATAATATCGTAGTCAATCAATTCTAGACTTTTGGAATTAAAATCATTCCTAAGTTTTTCAAATTTTTTATATGCAACCAGCTCTGCGTTGATTGAGACTCTTGCTTTATTAATTGTTTGGTCGGCAATCCATTCATGAATTTGAGACACTCCTTTTTCGTCTTTCATCATTAATATTCCGGATTGCTTCAATTCTTTCTCTGCTTGAATATAATATCTTGAGTCGGTCCATAGAGCAGCATTATCTGTTGTGACAACAAGAATGCCGGCACTACCAGTAAAACCGCTTGCCCATTGCCTGATTTTGTAATGATTTGGAAGATATTCGCTACAATGAGGGTCGCCTGTAGGGATGATGCATGCATCAATATTGTTGTTAAGCATTATCCGTCTGATTTTATTTAATTTCTCTTGCATGCAGGAATTTTAACTTAATGTGAAAGTTTCTGCAAGTTGTAATTTGTTAAAATTTTCTTTAAAATATTTTTTATGTATTGACATTTTTTTGAGATTATTATAATCTATCGCTTGATTTATCTTTTAAGCTGTTATTGTTGATTAAATGTGTATATTTGGTCTAAAAAATTAGAAGGTTGATTTGATTAAAAAGAAAAAGAAAATATTAAATAAAGTGTTGGTATTAAGCTTGTTTCTAAGTTTTAATTTATTTGCTGCAAAGGTAAATGTTACAGATCCTGTCGGGCTGGCATTAAAAGTTGGAGAGATTATTCTTCCTATTGATGCACCGTTGGCAACTAATCTTGTTGTGGTTAAGAAGTCTTCGGTATATTGGAATGAAAACGCAAAGATTGGTGATTCGTGGGGGGGACTGGGAAAGGGAAATCAACACCTCTTTGTCCACGCTATGATGAGCTTGGCAGCATTGTGCTTTGCGGGATGTATCGAATGTTGATTCTCGGAACAGTTGTTGTTTCAAGTGTTGATGGTGGAAAGATATATGTTGAGAATATTGACTACAAAGTGAATCCTTATTGGGGACAGGTTGCTGCGATTGATGGTCGTCTTGGAACTAATGACGTAAGGATTACCGCAATGGCTGCAATGCAGAGAATTGACTAGGTTCAAAAAGATTCAAGTGGACGTTTTAGCATTAAGAAAGGCAAGTCTCGCATGTGGTGTCCTGATATACCAGATGCCGATGATGGTTTTGTTGCTGTTGCAGGTGTTTTTGTCGCACCATGGGAACAGGGGGGGAGGGAGTACTGTAGCTTTTCAAAGAAAGATTGACAGAGCTGATTGTTAAAATTAAATCAGCAGGTGTTGATGTGATTCTTGTCACAGAGATGCAACCTAATCCATTTAGTCCTGTTGGTGTAGCAGAAAATTGGAAAGAATATGTTAAGGCTCAGCATGAAATTGCTGAAGAGCAAGATGTCGCTTTGGCGGATGTTTATGAAGAGTGGATGAACCAAAAACATAATGGAATTTATCCATTTTCAATGTTGCATAATTCCATTAATCATCCAGGCGTAAAAGGACATGCTCTTTTTGCAGAAGTTATTTTGAGATGTTTGGATAACAAAAAGAAAGAAGGATAAGTATGGTGACGTTAAAAAGTGTTGCAGAGGAATTGGGAGTTTCATTATCTTTAGTTTCTAAGGTTTTGAATGGCCGTATGGGCACAACTAATGTCACTCCGGCAAAGGTTGAATTGATCAAAGCCAAAGCAAAAGAGATGGGTTATGTCAAGAATAGTTCAGCAGTTGCTCTGTTAAGTGGCAAACAAGATTCAATTGGAACATTCCTTCACTGCTCAGGTGTGACAGGTAGTGGTATTATGGAAAACCTTCTCATGGGAATATCTGCCAGCACTTACAGGCACCATAAAAGACAAAGTTTGTGTTTTTATGGTAGTAAGGAAGAATTTCTTGGGCTAGCCAAGTATGCAAGTAGGGGCAGAATGGATGGTCTTTTAGTTGGAAATATAACCCAATTTGTTTCTTGTGAAAAACTACTCGAGATTCAAAATAATGGTTTGCCGATTGTTACCATGTATGATAGACCACTACACCCTGAAATTACCAATGTTGGGATAAGTCAGGTAAGAGTTGGTGAGGTTGGCACAAAGCATCTTATTGAACAGGGATGCAGGAATATTGTGAATATTAATAATATGGACGACAGACTTGAAGGTTATAAACTTGCTCTTAAAAAGGCAGGCATTAAATATAGCAAGGGAAATGTTTTCTTTGTGAATGAACATTTTGCTGATAATGGTTATGGAAGTCATGTTGGTGAACAAGCAGTCAAATACTTTATGGAAAATGGTGTTAAGTTTGATGGCGTTGTAACTCAATCAGACAGAGAAACTGTTGGTGCTATCAATTATCTTACAAAAATTGAATTACGAGTTCCAGAGGATGTTAAAGTTATTGGTGTTGACAATTCTCCATATTGTGAATTTATGCCCATACCATTAAGTTCTGTAGAGCAAAATCCTGGAGTGCAAGGTGGAGTTGCAACCGATTTGCTTATGCAGAAAATTGATAAGCAGAATGTTAGTTCGGTTCTTATTGAACCAACGCTTGTTGTTAGAGAATCATCGGGCGGAAATCAGGATTAAGGTTAAGGTTAAGATTAAGGTTGAGAGAGGAATGCCTCCCGGCGGGATTATTGGCAAATGGAAAAAAAGAAAATTTTGAACACGTAGCACTTATCACGGTTGCGAAGCGACGGATACCCATCCGTCTCTCCCGCCGCCACTTTGCTTTAAAAAAAGCAAAGTGGTAGCGGGATCGCCACCTCCTCCCGCCTTGCGGGACTAGCAAAGCCAGCCGGGGAGGAGTTTTTGCGAACTAATGTTTGGCGTGTATGTTTGGGCGGCGGTCGCAAAGCGACATTCATAACCACCATTTAACTATTATAAAGGAAAAAAATGAAAATTGAGAGACGTAAGAAGCTGACAGCAAATGTGGCTTTGCTTGGTGTTGGACATTATACTTATTGGGAACAGTTTGATGGTCCGTATGTGAATTTTGTAATTGAGAATAATGTTATTATGATTGATCAATGGCATGGAATAACTTTGATGGGTGCTGTTGACTGCAAGGTTATAAATAATACGGTTGTTGATCCTGATCCAGAGACAAGGACTGGTCCTTGTTGGATTATGGTGCGAGGAACAAAGCAGGACTCAAAATCTGTATCCGGTAGTATTGTTAGAAATAATATTACTCCTGGCATATCTAAGGAGGATACTGGAGATACACTTTTTGAAAATAATTTACTGATTAAGGGTATGTCAAGAGAAGAACTTAATACTTTGTTTGTTGACTTTAATAATAGAGATCTTAGACTGAAAGAGGGAAGCAAAGCGATTGATGCAGGTTCCAATGTTGATGCACTCAAGATTGATGTTTTGAAACATTCTCGTCCAAAAGGCAATGGGATTGATGTCGGAGCGTACGAGTCTTTTTAATAAATAAAAAAAGGATATAATTATGAATAAGCGTGATGTTGTTAAAACAGTCTTAAGAGGAGAAACACCTCCATATGTTCCGTGGTCTATGGGGTTTACTCTGGAAGCAAGAGAAAAACTTGTAGAATATTATGGAACAAACGATCTTGAATTAATTCTCCAAAATCATTATGTAAAACTTGGCAGAGGAGATGGATTCTTTACAGACATTGGAAATAATTGTGTAAGAGACCATTTTGGTGTTGTATGGGATCGGAGTGTTGACAAGGATATTGGTAATGTTTTGAATCCACAGTTATCTGAGCCAACTTTGCAGGACTATGAATTCCCTGGTCCTACCCCCGACTTTTTTTTTAATGATATTGAAGAAAATATAGAGAAAAACTCAGACAAATACAGATTATTTTGTATTGGCTTTTCACTTTTTGAAAGAGCTTGGACATTGCGTGGTATGGAAAATCTGCTCATGGATTTTATTGATCATCCTGAGTTTGTAAGAGAGCTATTTCGTACAATTGCAGATTATAATATTGCTCAAGTCAAAAAGGCTCTGACATTTGACATTGATGCCGTATATTTTGGTGATGACTGGGGACAGCAACATGGACTTATAATGGGGCCGAGATTTTGGAGAGAATATATATATCCTGAGTTGAAGCGAATGTACTCCGTTGTTAAAGATGCCGGAAAATGTGTTTTCATTCACTCTTGTGGTGATGTGGACGAATTGTTTGAAGATCTCATTGATATTGGGCTTGATTGTTTTAATCCTTTTCAGCCCGAAGTAATGGATGTAGCATCATTGATTCCTCAGTATCACAAACGTCTCTCTTTTCACGGAGGATTGTCAACTCAAAAGACTTTACCATACGGCACCACTGAAGATGTAAGGAATGAAACAAAGAAACTCATTGAGCTTGGGCAAGAAGGAAATTACATTTTTGCGCCAGCTCATGCAGTTGAAGGTGATGTTCCGCTTGAAAATATGCTTGCATTTATTGATGAAATCACAAAACAGCCTGTTTTTTTCAGAAGTGTTATGTGATAAGGACTCGCTTCGCTCGCAGGTTAAGGTTGAGATTGAGATTAAGAGGCTGATTTTTTGTCAGAGGAGTTAAGGAATCGCTTTGCTCAAGTTAGCTTTGCCAGTCTCGCAAGGCGGGAACGAAGGAAGTGAGTGCCGCCTATGGAATTTTCCCAAGGTCAATAAACTGTGAATCTTCTTCAGATTTCTTTTGAAAGAAGATTATCACACCATTATAGTCTGTCTCTTTTGTATAGCGTATATATGTTATTTGTTCTTAGTTTTTACTTTTGCTGATGTATGGCGTATGTCAAGTTTTGTTGGAATTTTTATTGACTCATGTTCAAGCTTATTGTTTTTAATCATATTGATTACCATTTCTATAGACTTTCGTCCCATTACATTATGTGGAATTACAGCTGCGGTTATGTCAAAGTAATCAAACAGTGAACCCTCTTCTTTGAACGCAACGATAGAAATATCTTTAGGACAGTTCAGCCCTAACTCTGCTGCCATGCTTCTTATATGCAGAGCTGTATGACATGTATAGCAAATTATAGCTGTAATATTGTTATGTCTTCTTAATAGCTCTCGCGTTGCATTATTGCTTTCAGAGATTTTAGGTACCACTTCAAACCTGAATGATTCTGGCTTCAAACCATGGTTTTTCATAGTTTGAATGAAAGCCTCTTCTCGCTCAATATTACTATAATGAAAATCACCACTCTTAACTTGTGAATGTGATGCATCAAAATCAAGGTATAAAATATTTTTATGACCAAGTCCTATAAGGTGTTCTGTTAATAGCTCTGATGCCTGAGAATCATCCGCATAAACAGCATTAGTCGGTGTATTTGAATTAACCCAGACTGTTGGGAGCATACGTATTTCCAGAAAATTCTTTAGGTATGCAGGAATAAGTCTGTTATAATATAGAATTATACCATCTGAAATTTTGGCTTTTAGTATTTGGGGTAAATCAGCTTGATTTGTTATTTTTTTTTCCGGAACATAGTTAATGTTCATGGTGTAATCTATATCAGAAACACCATGTATTAGACCAGATAGTAACCCTTGTGATTGATAACTTAGAAGAGGGTTGTGGCTCATAACAAGACTTATGGCATTGAACTTGCCACTTTGTATTGCTAGTGCACCTGCGTTTGGCATGTATCCCATCTCTTTTGCTGTTTCAAGAACTTTCTTACGAGTTGCATTTGAAACGCCTGGTAGCCCATTCATCGCATATGACACTGCAACGTGGCTTATATTAAGTTTTTTTGCTATCTCTTTTTGTGTTGGCATTCTTTTAATTACTCCAATATTTAACATTCATAGTATTATATACTTTATTATATAAATATACAAGTATCAATTTATGACTAATATGCAAATCCTTGATTTTTCGGTTGAGTACCCCTCAGTCATGCACGCATGACAGCTCCCCTAAAAGAGGGAGCAGTTGTAAAACTTGCAATTCAAACGGTTTGCACAACAACTCACCCACTCCTCCCGGCTATCCACACCTTGCGGGATAGTCCCGCTCGGGGGAGGAGGTGCCGAAGGCGGAGGGGTTGTATTGGGTATAATTTATTGAATATTAAGCTTTTACACATGTTTTTCATTTTTATCACCCAATTGGTGATAAAACAATGCATTTTCTGCTAATTTTATTGGCTCAAACGCACGTATTTATCTCCAAGCGAAAAATTAAGGATGCAAATAGTCGATTTTTTGTTTAGGACACAAAAAATATAATAATAACTGAATATTTATTTGCCTTTGATGTTTTTGTTATATATACTTCTTTAAAATTTTAGCAATATGAGGATGAAATCTATGACAAAGATTGTTGAGCACCCAAAAAAGTTAGTAGTTGTTGAAGGATATGATATAACGGTTGTGGGTGGTGGAATTGCAGGCGTTGCTGCTGCTGTTGCAGCGTCAAGACATGGAAAAAAAGTACTTTTGATTGAAAAGATGTTTGGACTGGGTGGACTTGCAACGCTGGGGAATGTTTGGCATTTTCTTCCTTTGTGCGATGGTTTGGGTACAAAAATTATTGGTGGTGTTTGTGAAGATATGCTTTTGTTAGCCGATGAACAAATTATTGCTAATAAAGATCTTGGATTCAAAAAGAAATCTGATTTATGGGGCAAGGATGTTTACTCTATCAATGATCAAACAAAATATGATAATTGTTATAATCCATCTGTTTATCAAATTCAACTTGAAGAGTTTTTGAAGTCAGAAAATGTGGATATGCTTTATGATACAAGATTTTGTGATGTAATTGTCACTAAAGGAAAGCTTTCTCATATTGTAATAGAGAATAAGGATGGTCGTCAGGCTGTTGCTTCTAAGGCATTTATCGATTGTTCAGGGGATGCAGATGTCTGTTTTGCTGCAAAGGAAAAAACATCTTCACTAGATAGTAATGTTTTGTGTGGCTGGCATTATCTCTGGATAGATGGAAAATTGAAAGCACAAAAGTATTCCAAGCACTTTGATTATATGATGACTAAAGAAGGTTCCGCAGCTCCGTTCTTTGCTGGTGATAATGCAAAGGATGTTACCGAGATGGTTTTACAAAGCAGACAGTTCTTCAAAGAAAACATTGCTGAGATATGTGATGCTTCCTCGGAAAAAGTTATTGAGCTTTTTGAAATTCCTTCAATTCCATGTTTTCGTGCTACTCGTCGCTTAGATTCTGATTATGTTTTATCCATGGATGATTGCGGAAAATGGTTTGATGACACAGTTGCAATGACAGGTGATTGGCGTAGAAGAGGATCTGTTTATGCAATTCCACTAAGATGTCTGCAATCTACAAAATACGATAATCTTTTTACAGCTGGCAGATGTATAAGTGCTAGGGATGGCGCTTGGGATATTACTCGTTCAATTCCAACATGTGGATTAACAGGTCACGCAGTTGGTGTTGCAGCAGCAATGATTTCTGAGCAAGGAAATATCGATATAAAAGCACTACAAGTAACTCTTAAAGCTGATGGACAAATTATTGACAAAAGCTTGCTTAGTATTGAAAATTAGTAGATAGACGAGGTATGTAATTACAAACTCTAAATTTGATTTTTTTTCAAATGGTTCTCCATTTGTTTAAATAGCAAATGCTATAATAATAAGTTTACTCATAACATGAGACCCTAATTTTCGGTTGGAGCGAAATACGTGCGTTTAAGTAAACTCCTTGACGAGGTTTTCGTCTGTCTAATGCATAATCAGCCAGGTGGTTATGCCTGCTCCACCAAGGAGATTGACTATATTGTCGATGTTGTTAATCAGATAGATGGTGTGATTGGAGCACAACTTGCTGGAGCTGGCCTAGGAGGCTGTGTTATGATTCTTGCAAAGGAAAATAGTGTCAATGAGGTTATACAAATGTTCCTAGTCTGCAGGCAAATGCAACATGCCGTTCTGCCCAATTGCTTGTAAAGTTTTCGTTTGTATCCTGATCGTGAGCTCCATAGCCGGCAGTTGCTTTGAATTTTTCGTTGATTGATGGAGCAAGGGCGTCGTATCCATGCTTCTGAAGTTCTTCTTCAATGTATTCAGAGAGTTTGGTTACCCTGTTTTCGTCGGTCAACGCCCGCCGCTACAAATATTGAATTGCAATGTTGCTGCAGGGAACAATTCAGCGTTTTTTCTTTATGTTTTTTTTGCTTTGCATCCAGGCGAGGAGTTCCTGCTGTGCGGTTTCTTCAATGGTTTCGAGGTGTGATTTTGGTGAAGGTGCAGCTTGTTCCTGCTTTGGAGGCACGATTGTCTCTTTTGCGTTACCTTGGCTGTCGATATCAATTATTGTGGTGGTTGATTGCTGATTTTGGTTTTGCTTATGTTTTTTCTGGAGGCGTTTTTGTTTTTCAACTTCGAGAGAGTGGGCGAGTTGCTCGATTTTGTTCTTGTGTTGACTGTTTGTCGCTGTTGTTTCGCTCAATTGGTGACTTATTTCATTGATTGTTGTAGCCATCTGACTGTTAGCGGAGGTAGTTTCGTTAAGTTGTTGGCTGAGTTGATCAATGGATTTCTTGTGTTTGTTGCTTTCTTCTACTGATTGATCATATTTATCATGCAGTTCTTTTTTCGACTCTTTTAGTTCAGTTTTTTCTTGCAACAATGTTGTTTTGTCATGTTCTAGACTGGAGTTGTGTTGTTCTCGTTCTTTAATGTCTTTTTCTAAATGTTCAATGTTTTGGGTCAACTCTTTTATGCTATGAAGTTGTTGTTTTAGTTTCTCTTTAGTTTCAGAGATTATTGTTTCTTTCTCTTTAATTAGACTTTTTTGGATATTTAGTTGTTCAACCTGCTTTGCATTTTCAGCTGCTGTTTTTTTGAGTTCGTCTTCTGTATTTTTTTGTAGTTTAGCAAGGTTCTGAAGTTCAATGGACTTCTGTTGAGCATTGGTTTGTTCTTGTTGGATTTTTTGCTGTGCTGTTTCAAATTTAGTTTTTTGTTCAAGCAATTCTTGTTCTTTGCTGGCAATCTGTTGTTTTTGTTTCTGAACTTCTTGTTGCTGTTTTTCTATATTTAGGTTGAGCTCTTCGTTTTCTTTGTTGAGTTCTTGAATTCTCTGTTCTAGTTCGTCAACTTGTTTTTGCAACTTTGAGTTGTCTATAGTAGTTTGGTTGAGTTTGTTAATGTTTTCCTGGCTTATGAGAATAAGTTCGTCTTCATGGATCTTTTCGGAGGAAAGATTTTTTTCAAGCTGACTTTTGTTACTTATTAGAGTTGCATTTGTTGACTCAAGTCCGGTATTGACTGTTTCTAGTGTTTTACATCTGGATTCCAGCTGAGTCAGGTTTGTTTTTAATTCTTTGTTTGATGCTTCAAGTTCGGAGTTAGCTGTTTTCAAACTGTTATATTTTGCATCGATAGCGACGTTTATCTCTTCGATTGCCAATTTTTGTTCCGCAAGATTTGTTTGATTTTCCTGCAGTTTTCTGATTTGCTGATGCAGTGCGTTGAGAGAGTCGCTTGGTTCATCTTTGTCTGACTTCTGGGATTCGTTCTGAATATTTTTAATCTGTTCTTTAAGTGCATCTACCTGTTCATTTAGTGCGTTGATTTGAAAGTTTTTGTTTTCCAGCTTTTTTGAAAGATTTTTGTTTATCTCTTTGATGTTTTCAATCTGTTTTTGGTATTGCTGTTTTTTGTATTGCTCTCTTGGTATTGAACTATTTATCAGGTTCTGAATTTCTCCAAGTGTTATACCTTTTGGATGGGTGTTTGAGTATGCTATACTATTCCAGGTAACAACATCATCAGTAAGCATTGTTTTGATTGTACTTAAGTTTATTGGTCCGTATACGGAGTTGTCTGGCAGTAAAATGTGCCAGGTGATTTCAAGTTCAGGCATTGTCTCTGCAAGTAGCCAGTAGTTCTTATTTTGTGAGATTTTGCTATCAGGCGGGATACGTCCGTCAAACGCCCACTTTATAAGTGTCTGCTGGTCGATTGGTCCGTATATTTGATTTTCTTGTAATTTAAGGTACCACATGTTTTAAGTTCGCAAGTTCGCAAGTTCGTAAGTTCGCAATTTCGTAAATGTGCAAGTTGTTAAATCAAGTGCGCAAGTTATAAGTTATTAGAGCATTTCACTAATGAAACGCAGTAAATCTTTGTCCTGCGGCTTCCGTTGAATCTTTCAAAAAAATACGCAATAGGCCTGCTATTACTTGATTTTTTTTTAAGCCCAACGTCGT
>JAQICX010000041.1 GCA_027858345.1 Kiritimatiellia bacterium
ACCTTCAGACGTATATGAGATGACAATCGAGTATGCATATGAAACAGAGTCTAAAGGTGGTGCTATCGGTGTAGTATTGAAGTTGGTCAACGAAGCTGTTGAACATACTGAGACACTATAAACTAATCACAAGTTATATTGTATTAACGGAATAGTCAAGAGAAAAATAGAGAAATTTAAAGAAATTAACGGAAAAGTCAAGAAATAGTTGAAAATCAAAGATATTGAAAGCAAAATTAAAATTTTAATAGAAAACTAAGACATTATTAGATTGATAAAAGATATTAATTGAAAATTCAAGAGATTAATGGAAAAGTTATGAAATATTATGAAAAAGTCTATAGTCTAGAGGTAGCACAACCTTATAGGTTGTAGGCTTTTTGACACTTGCAACGAAGATCATTGCGTTACCTTTATTCGGCTATGCAGGACACTGTCGAAAAAATGTGTTTATCCACAATAATTTATGAAGAGCCACATTTTTTTTTGATTTTTCTCATGCTATACGTTGACAAGTGTCTGCATGTAATGTAATATTTCGGGAGTATAATTTAGAAGAATTTTGGGATACCGATAACATATGGACAAACTTAGGGCGGTCAAGCCGCCTGTCTGCGTGAGTACACGAACAGGCAGGCAACCAAAAGAATATTAACCACGGAATACACCGAAAACACGGAAAATGGAAGAGTTTGTTCCTACCACGAAAAGCACCAAAACCACGAAAGTCGCTTTGCTCTAAAATATGCATTGCTAAAAAAGTTCTAAGGTCTACGTGCTAAGGTCTCAGTTGCTCTGCGAGGCAAGGAATGAAAAAGCAATAGTGCCAAAAGTTTATGGAACAATGCATGTAAGCAATTCTGATTACAGCTCCGAAGGAGCGATAGCATGTAGCCACGGGTGTAAACCCGTGGAGATAAAATACAAGCAAAGCTTGTACCTACCCACGGTAGTGTCAGGCGTAGCCCGTAGGGCGACTGTGTCCTGCGTAGCCGATGTGTCCTGCGTAACCGCAGGTGACCGTGTGCAGCATAGTTCACAGAGCGACGCTGTAAGCATTGGAAGGCGAAGCATGGAAGATGGGAGTGTCTTTAAACAGAATAGAAAAATATTATGCAGTTCACAGATTTTAAATCATTAGATATATCAACCCTGCCATCGCCATGTTTTGTGGTTGACGAGGTGGCGTTGATACGTAATTTAAAAATTCTTCATGAAGTTGAAGAGAAAAGTGGGGCAAAAATCCTGCATGCGCTTAAGGCATTTTCCATGTGGTCGCTTGCGGAATATACTACAAAGTATGTTTCAGGAACATGTGCCAGCGGTCTGCATGAAGCAAAACTTGGGCAGGAGTATTATGGAGGAGAAGTCCATGTTTTCTCCGCAGCTTACAAAGAAGATGACTTGAAGCAACTTCTAGACTTTGCGAATCATATTGTTTTTAACAGCTGCTCTCAGCTGCTGCATTTTGAGTCGATTTGTCGTGAAGCAAAAGCTAAACGTCCGAATATTAAATTTGGTCTGCGGGTGAATCCTCAGCATTCCGAAGGTGACGTTCCGCTATATGATCCATGTGCACCTGGCTCAAGACTTGGAACAACAAGGCAGGAGTTGGATAAATATCTTGCACAAGAAGATTTTAAATCAGCATTTACTTTAGTTTCAGGTCTACACTTTCACACGCTTTGCGAGCAAAAATTTCAGCCTTTAAAGAGAACCCTAAATGCAGTAGAAGAACAGTTTTCAGATCTTTTTGAATCTTTAGAATGGGTTGATTTTGGTGGTGGCCATCATATTACCGCACCCGACTATGAAGTTCAAAAACTGATTGACTGCATCAAAACATTTTCAGCTAAACATGATGTGCAGGTCTATCTTGAACCAGGAGAAGCTGTTGCCATTGGCACAGGAATTCTTGTAAGTGAAGTTCTGGATATAATTCAAAGCGGAGAACTGAATTATCTTATTATTGATACATCTGCAACATGCCATATGCCTGATACGCTGGAAATGCCATATCGAGCTGATATAACAGGTAGCGGGCTTCCAGAAGAAAAAAAATATACATATCGGCTTGGGTCGCAAAGCTGTCTCGCTGGTGATGTAATAGGTGAATACAGCTTTGATAAACCTATTCAGGTTGGTCAACGTCTGATTTTTGAAGATATGGCTCACTATACTATGGTTAAGACGACAACATTTAACGGTATAAATCTTCCATCAATTGCAATATGGAATTCCGAAACTGATAAACTAAAGATTGTCAGACAATTTGGTTATGATGATTTTAAAGGAAGGCTATCATAGTATGAACTGTAATTATCCTGTATTTCTTGCATCTGAAATAGATTCAGTACCTTTAGAAAAGGCAGCATTTGCTATCTTGCCTGTACCTTATGAGAAGACTGTTTCTTACGATGGAGGCACTGCAAATGGTCCGGCGGCAATTCTGGAGGCATCGTCACAACTTGAAACTTGGGATGGCAAATCAAATCCGTCCGCATTAGGTATTCATACATGTGAACCAATTGACTGTTCTCAAAATGCTGAACTTGTGTTGGAAAATATTAGTAAATCAGTTCGTAATATTATTGAAGCTGGAACCATACCAGTGATATTGGGCGGAGAACATACTGTTACTTCCGGTATCATTAAAGGACTTTTATCTGCTGGTGTCAAGGACATTGGAGTAGTGCAGATTGATGCACATGCAGATCTAAGAGAAGCTTATGAAGGAGATACTTTAAGTCATGCATCTGTTATGAAGAGAGTGATTGACCTTGGTGTTCCTGTATATCAGCTGGGAGTTCGGGCTCTTTGTGAAGAAGAACTGGAAACCCGTGCAAAATTTGATATTCCGTTTATTGATGGGGAAGAACTGGTGATGCAAAATATTCAGAGCATAAAATTGCCTGAAGATTTTCCAAAGAATGTCTTTTTCACATTGGATATTGACGGAATGGATCCATCGGTCTTTCCATCAACAGGTACACCTGTTCCAGGTGGACTCAGTTGGTATCAGACACTGAATATCTTTGAATCAGTTGCTGAACAACGAAATATCATTGGGTTCGATGTGGTGGAATTCTCTCCTATACAAAATTTTCATGCCTACGATTTCTCCGCGGCACTCCTCACGTACAAACTAATGGGTATTGTATCCCGCAATTCCTGAAAAACATATCTCCGCCACGGTTAGGGCGGTCAAGCCGCTTGTCTGCGTGAGTACACGAACAGGCAGGCAACCAAAAGAGATTCTCGCACGAAGGCACAAAGAACACAAAGAAGAAAAAAATAAGAAAATGTAGCCACTGATTAACACTGATTTTCACGGATAAAGACAAAAAGAGTTTTTACCACGAAAGGCACGAAAAAGCACGAAAGTAAGAGTTTTCTAAAGCTTATTTCAGCAGAGCTGAAATCACGGTCTTTCACAGTGTTTTGTTTAAGCATGCGAGCGTGCTGCACCAAACACTCTGAAATCCCAATCGATTAGCATCGAATAAGCTCTAAAAATCAGGCGAACAGAGCTTTGCTCAAAAAGAATGCATTGCCAAAAAAGTGCTAAGGTCTACGTGACAAGGTCTCAGTTGCTCTGCGAGGCAAGGAATGAAAAAGCAATGGTCTTCTAGCTCTGCTAGTCCCGGTCTGCGGGATTATGGAACAATGCATGTTCGCAATTCTGATTACAGATGGCTAGCTCTGCTAGTCCCGTATGCGGGAAGCGATAGCATGTAGCCACGGGTGTAAACCCGTGGAGATAAAATACAAGCAACGCTTGTACCTGCTCACGGTAGTGTATTTCGTAATGAAATGAAGAAAAAATATAAAAAGTTGACAGGTGTAAAATTGATTTGTAAGTTGTTGACAAATATATTGTTAGAAATATTTAAAATAATAAACGATCATAAAAAACAAGAAGTTGAAGGGTTGTAGTACAAAGGGCACAAAGAAGAGGATGGTCAACTAATTACGCAGGTTTGCTCTAATTTTTGAAGAATGTGGTGCCATTAGGCCTTGCACTGATATTGGAGCGAAGCGAATTCCAAGTCTCGCAGAGAAACTTAGCACTTAGCACGTATCACTCAGCACTGCTGGCAAAGCCAGCTGCAAAACCAATGGCACCACAAGTTTAATCGCTTTGAAGGAATTGGATAGCCGTTTATGGTAGATAACACAGAGGGTTAGGGCTGGCGTTGCCAGCAGGTTAAGGTTAAGATTGAGGTTAAGAATACCCCTCCGTCTCTCCAGCTACTACTTTGCTTTTGACTGAAAGCAAAGTGGTAGCGGGATCGCCACCTCCCCTAAAAGAGGGAGGAACTTTGGCGGACTGGTGGTTGGCTTGCAGTTTTATTGGGGTGCGCTGCGACCAACGATTTACGACTAACGAAAAACGATAGTAGAGCGGCTGGCAATAGCAAATCTGGTTTCGTGGGTTTGAGTCCAGAGTCGAGAGTCATTGAGTCCAAAGTAGACCACGTAACGTAACGATCTTCGTTGCAAGTGTGAAAAAAAACGCCTACAGGCGTTGTTTTCCGAGGTCTGCTGACTTCAGCTACAGTGTGAAGCTGCAAATTAACATTGCTTGCAAGTTCACTACCTGTCTTGTCGCGCCGGAGGAACGTAGGCGGAAGCGTCTGGCGGTGACCGACGGATGGTAACGCGACGATCTTCGTTGCAGATGTGAGAACGCTACAAGCTGGAAGCATGTGCTACCTAAGGTAACGCACGGTGGTCACTGCGTTGCTTTAGACGAGCTAAAGCCTCTCTTAAGCTTCGCTACGAGTTTAGCTTACAGGTGTAAAAAACGGAACGCTGATGACGCAGATTAGGCGGATTTAACTCGGGATCAAAAGAATGCTGAGGTGTTTGCCAGATCCACGCACAGAATTGGGCACAGCGAAGGAGGAAAGATGTGGTTGTTGAATAATATTGCTGTGAAAATGAAAGAATATACTTGATTTTGTAAGAAAAAGAATGTATTTTTTCTTACAAAATAGGAAAAAGATTATGTATTCGATTGAAGATAAAATTTTAGATAGGATAAAAACTCATGGCTTGGGGTGGTGTTTTTCAAGCAAGGATTTTGTTGCTCTCGGTTCGCAAAGTGCACTAGATGTATCTTTGCATCGCCTTGAAGCTAAAGGGGACGTAAGACGCATTATGCGTGGTTTATATGACTATCCTGAATATAACAATTTCTTAAAACAACAGCTTAGTCCGGACTTTTATCAAGTTGCCCAGGCTCTTGCCCGTAAATTCAGTTGGAAGATTCAACCTACTGGAATTGCTGCCCTCAATTATTTTGAACTTTCCACTCAGGTTCCAGGAAGAATTACTTATTTAACTGATGGTCCAAAAAGAAGCTATCAGATATTGGATACTACTTTGGAGTTCAAAAATACAAGTTTGAAAGATTCAAAGTTAAAACATCCTAAAAGCGAGCTTATTGTTCAGGCACTGAAGTCTATGGGAGAAAACAGGGTTGACGAAACAACCTTAGCTGCAATCCGTAAACATTTAAAGGAATCGGAAAGAGAAGAAATATTGAATGATACTAAATACGTTGCTTCATGGATTTATAACTTTATAAAGAAAATTTGTTCCGAGGAGCATATTCATGAATAAAATTGCTTTGTTGCCGATAAAAGATAGGGAAGCCATTTTTAGAGAAACGGCAATACAGCGAGGAATGACTCCTGTGGTTGTTGAAAAAGATTTCTGGGTTTGTTATATCCTGAGTCTTTTATTCTCCTGTCCGGATATTTCAAACAATATTATTTTCAAAGGAGGCACCTGTCTTTCCAAAGTATTCAAACTTATTGAACGTTTTTCGGAGGATATTGACTTGATTCTAAATTGGAATGTTTTAACCAAAGAAAATCCTCGCACACAGCGTTCCAGAACACAACAAAATATCTTCAATCAGGAACTTGAAGGTTCTGCAATCCTATACATTAAAGAGATATTAAAACCAAAAATTAGCGAACTTGTTACACCAATATGCTCCACAATAGTACTTCCTGATGATGGTCATGTTCTACAGATTGATTATCCTTCTGTTTTTAACAATAGTTACATTCTGCCATACATAAAGCTTGAAATCGGTCCTTTGGCGGCATGGTGTCCCAATGATTACTACAAGATACAACCATATATAGCTGAAACTTTTCCTAAGCTATTGAACGAAAAAGAAATTGAAATTTGTGCTACCAATGTAGAACGAATTTTTTGGGAGAAAATAACAATATTACACAGTGAAGCTCACCGTCCAATTAGTAAAATGTTTCCTCTTCGATACTCTAGGCATTACTATGATGTTTATAAAATGGCTCAGTCATCTGTAAAAGAAACAGCTTTTAAAAATTTTGACTTGCTTAAAGATGTAATAGCATTTAAAAAACAATTTTATTATGCTAGATGGGCTGATTATGATAATGCAAAAGCAGGTTCCATGGTTCTGTCACCTCCTGATCATATTATGAAATCCTTAGCAGAGGATTACAAACAGATGCATGAAATGATATACGGTGATTATCCTGACTTCTCTGAGTTGATGGATGTTATTAAAGCTCTTGAGATTGAAATAAACAGTTTTGCATAAAAAACAACTAATAACTTAATACGGTTGCAAATAACGGCATCATGCGTCGAGATTCATGATTAATGCGTAGAAAATCATTTACAGACTAGTCTGGTCGTGTGTCGAAAGAAAGTGAAAAAGGAAAATATGAAAGATATTAAAACATTTGGAGCAGTTCCGTCTGCAAGGCAGATGAAATGGCATAAACTTGAAACCTATGGTTTCATTCATTTTACTGTAAATACATTTACGAACAAGGAGTGGGGCTATGGGGATGAGTCACCATCAATCTTTAATCCGGTTGATTTCGATGCGGATCAGATTGTTTCAGCAGCAGCAGCAGGTGGATTGAAAGGACTTATTCTTACATGTAAACATCATGATGGATTCTGTCTTTGGTCGTCAAAATTTACAGAACATTCTGTGAAAAATAGCCCGTGGAAAGATGGGAAAGGTGATGTTGTTCGAGAAATTTCAGATTCATGTAGGAAACATGGTTTAAAATTTGGTGTTTATTTGTCTCCATGGGATAGAAATCATGCAGAGTATGGAACACCTGCATATATAGAATATTTTCGGAATCAGCTGAATGAATTGACAACCCAGTATGGTGAACTCTTTGAGGTATGGTTTGATGGGGCAAATGGAGGTGATGGATATTATGGTGGAGCAAAAGAAACCCGTAATATCGACAGAAAAACATATTATGATTGGGAAAACACTTATGCAATTATTCGGAAGAATCAGCCTAATGCTGTGATTTTCAGTGATGGCGGTCCGGATGTGCGCTGGGTTGGCAACGAGCATGGTGTTGCTGGCGATCCATGTTGGGAAACTCTTACTAAAGCAGGTCGATATCCTGGAGTAGGTTCTGATAGTCCCAAAGTATTTTCTGAAGATACTATGGTTGATGCATGGCAGTCTGATACGCAACTTCTAAATAATGGAGATCGAAATGGTCTTGACTGGGTGCCGGCGGAATGTGATGTGTCTATACGGCCAGGATGGTTTTATCATGAGGATCAGGATGACAAAGTCAGAACTCCGGAAAACCTTTTTGATCTTTATATTCGGTCAGTAGGGCGTGGTTGTTCATTTCTGCTCAATCTACCTCCTACACCTCGAGGGCTTATACACGATAACGATGTGAAATCTTTGATAGGCTACAAAAAACTTGTTAATGCATTGGAAAATTCAAATATGGTGTATGATGCATTTTTGTCAGCATCAAACACTAGAGAAGAAAGTAATGAGTTCTCTGTTGAAAATATCACTGATAATAATCAGGATACATTTTGGGCAACGGATGACGATGTATTCTCTCCATGGGTTGAACTAAACTTTGATGAAGAAATAGATTTTAATATTATAGGCCTACGTGAATATATACCTATGGGGCAACGAGTTGACAGTTTTAGCGTTGATATCCTGAAAAACAATGAGTGGAAAAATATCGGAACATATGAATCCATTGGTGCCAGACGTTTGGTCGAGACCGGTATGCAGACAACCTCTGCAATAAGAATTACTTTTGCATCTCAGGTCTGCCCGGCAATATCGGAAATAGGGGTGTATAAGATAATGGAAAATTATTAATTATGAACGATAGCGAAACAATTGTGGAACAATGGTCATTAAGTCACTGTGGAACAGTTAGTCCGTGTATGTCCGTGACCAACGAGGAGGGTAACGCACGCTTTCAGGTAGGCCATTACGCTTCGCTTCATTGCTGTCGCAGGCTCCAGCCTCACTCCCGTTGGTCGTGTGCAAGTGAAAAGGGTAACGCGACGATCTTCGTTGCAGGTGTTGTTATATTGCCGTCACGCAGGTGACTAACGCTACAAGCTGGAAGCATGTGCTACCTAAACTAACAACCTATCAATGTTAAGTTTAAGATTAAGAGCCGAGAGCCTGGGTACGAGTGTCCCTCCTGAGCTAGGCGTTCCCAGGAAAATGGTAGCCGATGTGGAGTGAGATGGGTTTCATTAATTAATACTGAAGGAAAGGGGCTTACTGCTTTTGCTCAACCAGACTTTTCTTTTAGTGCTCATCATTATTCATTGGACTGCCTAACTCAAGCCAAACATACTATTGACCTTAAAGATTCCGGAGAAATTACTTTGAATCTTGATTACGCAATGCGTGGTCTGGGCAGTGCCAGTTGCGGACCAACGCCGGAGGAACCGTATGAGTTAAAGCCTCATGCATTCAATTTTAGTGTTTACTTATGCTCCTGTAACTCTCATAATGCAATGCGAAAGTCACAGAAATTACCTCAAGCTCTGTTTGAGATGCCAAATGAGGATGAAACATATAAGAAGTATTCTGTTGGTAAAAATGATCAGCAAGGCCAGAAAAGGAAAGGCCTTTTTGACTGTGATTGATTCTCTGGTTAACGGGTGAAATAAAAAACTTCTATAAAGAATCAAAAGTCTACTTGGTAGTGAGATTTATTAACAAAAAACAAAAAGGTCTTAGTGAAAAAAAACTTTAATAATTTTCCATTTGCTCCTAAAAAATGGCCGTTCTTTTATGGTTGGGCAATTCTTCTCTTCAGCTCGATCGGAGTTTTAATGAGTATGCCGGGGCAAACAATGGGCGTCTCTGCGTTTACTGAGCACTTAATAAAATCATTGGGAATATCTCGTTCTGAATTGGCTTTAGCATATATGTTTGGAACATTGACCAGTTCATTTATATTACCATACGCAGGTAAAATTTATGACAAAGCAGGTGCCAGAGTTATGGCTTTTGCTGCTTCTGTCGGCATGGGGTTGACTCTTATCATATTGAGTTTTTCAGATAGATTTGCCGCTGGACTCAGCTCCTTTAGTGTGCTTATAATGATGTTTTTCGGTTTCCTTATGTTGAGGTTCTGGGGACAAGGTGTTCTTACTCTGAGCTGTCGTAATATGTTGGTGAAGTGGTTTGAGCATAAACGTGGACTTGTCACCGGTTTGAGTGGACCATTTGTTTCTTTGGGGTTTTCCGCTACTCCAATAGCTTTGAATTATTTAATTACTAAACAAGGTTGGCAAAATACCTGGTTGATTCTTGGTATAGTCTCAATCCTTATTCTTAGTTTGTTGGTACTTGTTTTTTTTCGTGACAATCCGGAAGATTGTGGTTTGCTGCCGGATGGAGTTCATGCGGATGATGCTACTGTTAAAAAAGAATCTACAGCTATTCGACAATATACTGCTTCTGAGGCAAAAAGAACTTTTCCCTTCTGGATAATTGGTTTGTCACTTGCGCTTAGCGGATTTTGTTTTACAGCAGTTCCATTTCATATTGTTTCAATCTTCAAACTGGCAGGTATGAGCAAAACAGTAGCATTTTCGATTTTCTTTTATTCATCTTGTATATCAATTGGCGTAAACCTTATTTTCGGATATATTTCTGACAAAATAAATATTAAATACTTGCTTTATATCATGTTGACCGGTTTGATCATAAGTACGCTTTCACTGGCTTTTCTGGCGCCAGGATTTACTTTTGTTACAATGTTTATCGGAATGGGGCTTAGTACTGGTTTATTTGGCATTTTGACTAATGTGCCCTTTCCTCGTTTTTATGGGCGAACTCACATTGGAGCAATTAATGGTTTTATTATGAGTATGATGGTCTTTTCCAGCGCCATAGGTCCATGGTTTTTCAGTAAGATTCTCGACTTCAGTGGCAGTTACCGCTATGCGGCTCTAACATGCACCGTATGCGCGATTCTTCTTCTAATATGTTCATTTAAAGTAAAAAAACCACAATAGAATCCCCAGGATATACTGTTTCTTGCTGCAATTTTTAGGTTGGCAGGGAATACACAGTTCTCATTGACAACAATAGGATGCTGGCGTTTGAAATTAGCAGGTAACTGCATCAATTTTCCAATGTTGTCTAATAAAAAATAGAGAAATCCTTGATTTTTCGGTTGAACACCCTTTTTGGCGGGGTCACGGACCCCGACCCTTCCTCCTTCGCTGTTCCAGACTACGGCGTGACAAGAAAGTTGCGGCTGCTGCAACCAAAGCTAGAGCATTTCACTAATGAAACGCAGTAAATCTTTGTCCTGCGGCTTCCGTTGAATCTTTCAAAAAAATACGCAATAGGCCTGCTATTACTTGATTTTTTTTTAAGCCCAACGTC
>JAQICX010000060.1 GCA_027858345.1 Kiritimatiellia bacterium
CAGCAAAAAGGCATTATATGAATTATAAATTATTAATGATAAATGATGAATTCAGGAAAGCCCCTGGCAGTATTATTATAGAAAAAAGTGAATATTGAATGGTGAAAGATGAAAAACTGGAAGATTCTTCATGTAAAACTGAGCGAAGTAGCTGATAATGTCAAAGTTAGTTTTGTGGGTTTGAGTCGAGAGTCGAGAGTCCTGAGTCATTGAGGCCTTCGACGGATACCCTTCAGCCTTAGTCCGCCAAAGCTCCTCCCCTTGCTAAGGGGAGGTGGCTCGCAAAGCGAGACGGAGGGGTGTTCATTCAATGCAATTACCAATATAAAGTAACAATCCTCGTTGCAAGTGTTTTAGGGGCGAAAAATAAGAACGCAGATGACGCTGATTAAGCGGATATCACGCAGATATGTAAAATCATATCAGTGAAAATCTGCCCAATCTGTGTCATCCGTGTTCCACATCGATACAAGCTTGCAGTGTAAAAACGCCTGCAATCTGGAAGATTGTGCTACCTTGTCTTGCCGTCACGCAGGTGACTAACGCGACGATCTTCGTTGCAAGTGCAAAAAAAATCCGTCAGATCCAACCGATCTGTAGGATCGGACTGACCAGGTTTAAATAACGACAAAAAAACAATTTAAAATTGCAACTTCTTTTATGAATTGATATAATGTGAAATATAAGCAAACAAATTAGTTACAACACTTAAACTTATGGATTTTATATGAAGAAAATTGGCTTTGACAATGAGAAGTATCTAAATGATCAATCAAATTATATACGCGAACGTGCTGCAAAATTTAATAATAAACTTTATTTAGAGTTTGGAGGAAAGCTTATACATGATTTTCATGCAGCAAGGATATTGCCTGGCTTTGATCCAAATGTAAAGATAAGATTACTGGAAAGACTTAAGGAACAGGCAGAAATTATTATATGTGTATATGCAGGAGATATTGAAAGAAGAAAGACAAGAGCCGATTTTGGTATAACATACGATGTGGATGTTCTTCGATTAATTGATGATCTTCGAGCTAGAGACATTTTAATAGAAAATATTGTGATTACTAGATACGATGGACAAACCGCTGTTGATACATTTATTCGTAGACTGGAACAAAATAATATTCGCGTATACAAGCACAATCCAATTAAGGGATATCCAACAGATATTCAAAAGATAGTAAGTCCATCAGGCTACGGTGCTAACCCATATATACCGACCAGCCGTCCTATCGTAGTACTAACGGCTCCAGGACCTGGAAGTGGTAAAATGGCAACATGTCTATCCCAGGTCTATCATGAATACGAAAAAGGTGTTAAAGCTGGTTATGCAAAGTTTGAGACATTTCCAATTTGGAGTCTTCCGCTCAAGCATCCGGTAAACATTGCCTACGAGGCAGCAACGGCAGACCTTGCAGATTTCAATCAGATTGATCCATTTCATCTTGAAGCATACGGAGAAACTTCTATTAACTACAACCGTGACGTTGAAATCTTTCCTGTTGTAAAACATATACTCCGGAAAATTATGGGAGATAATGATGTATATCAATCTCCAACAGATATGGGAGTCAACCGTGCAGGCTTTGCAATATGTGATGATGAAGTAGTAAAAGCCGCCTCAACGCAAGAAGTCATCCGAAGACTGTTCAGATATAGATGCGAATACAAGATGGGTCTAACCGAAAAAGATACTGTTAATAGAGTACTTATGCTAATGGAACAACTTAATTGCAAAGAGACAGACAGACCAGTTGTGTGTCCGGCAAGAGAGGCTGCAGAGACAGCTAAATCAGTCGGCAAAGGCAACGATGGTATATATTGTGGTGCAGCAATTATGCTGCCAGATGACAAAATTGTTACAGGAAGAAACTCGCACCTACTTCATGCAGCCTCGGCGGCAGTCCTAAATGCAATAAAAGAGTTGGCAAAGATTCCTGATGACATTGATCTTCTCGACCCTATTGTTATCAATTCTGTGAGTTCTATGAAATTAGAAATTCTACAAACCAATCAAGCAAGCCTAAACCTTGAGGAAACATTAGTTGCATTGAGCGTGAGTGCAACATCAAATCCAATGGTGAAAGCCGCAATTAAACAGTTGCACAAATTATCAAACTGCGAGATGCATATCAGCCACATGCCTACTCCTGGAGATGAATCCGGTCTTCGGAAACTGGGTTTAAACCTGACATGTGATCCAAATTTTAGCAGCAAATTTCTACATGCTGTATAGAACGGTTCCGAGGTGGACGATAACAAATGATGAATTCAGGAAAGCCACTGGCAGTATTCTAGAAAAAAGTTAATATTGAATGGTGAAAGATGAAAAGCTGGTAGATTCTTCATATAAAACTGAGCGGAGTAGCTGATAATGTCAGAGTTAGTTTTGTGGGTTTGAGTCGAGAGTCCTGAATCATTGAGACCTTCTTTGCGAGTGAGCTGTTGCTCTACAAGCCACCCTCAGTCTCCCGTTGCTCGCACCTCCTCCCGCAAAGCGGCATCCCGCTCTGCCGGAGGAGGTCACCTCGGGTAAGGTAGCACAATCTTCCAGATTGTAGCTTTTTCACTTGCAACGAAGATCGTTGCGTTACCCCTCTCCGCGCATCTCGACTGCCTGTGCTTTGCACGCGACAGGTGCGAGAAACCTCTTCCTCAATTAGTCTATTGTTTTTGCATTGATCCTCGTTGTAAATGTCAAAGGTACATGGTTTAATACGCACGCCAGAAGATGGCATGTTATGAAGGGAGAAGATTTTGATATGAAAATGATGTTTGGATAAAATTTAACGATACTGCCGAGAACCACAACGCAGACTGCTAAAAACAACAGCCTGATTGGCATCGGCAGCATCGTTTCCTATAGTTGGTTGACCTTTCGTTAGTTTTAATAGACTGGCATCCTTTCGCAGGAGAACCACTTTGACTGAATAGACGACGACGGGTACAGAAAGTTTTCAGGTCCTGTATATCAGGATGTGGGTAAAGAAAAACGGAATAGTATTTTCCATCTTTATCTGAGAGCCAGATGGGTGTCTGAATAACCAAATATAAAGAAAACTACTAAACAACAGCTTCAAGGAAACGATAAGCGTTAACGCTCAAAACAAAACAGAGATGAAAATGATAAAAATGCCGTTTTAAGTAAAAAAACGGACATGAGGGGTCTTTTTGTGTTTGACCGAACCTCTAATGGGTGTCTGCGTGCAACGCACAGGCAGGCGAAAAAACAAAAGTACTTCACCATTTAAAAGGTCGGTGAAAACACCGCCCTTTCGTCGGTCAACGCCCGACGCTACAGGTGTTATATCTGCAAACCGCATTAGTCCGCCAAAGCTCCTCCCTCTTTTAGGGGAGGTGTCCGAGCAACGCGAGACGGAGGGGTGAATTTTTTTCTGTTTTTATCACCAGGCTTATCAAAAAAATAAAACTTAACAGCTAATTTTACTGACCCCAACGCACATATTTCTCATCAACCGAAAAACTAAAGTAAATAAGTTTTTACCACAACAGTTTCCTCTGGTTTAATTTTTATTGAATCATTTATGATTTCATTTGTACAGCTTGAAAAGATTATTTCACTTTTTGAGTCAACTTTCACTTTTTGAGGGCTGTTGCTTTTATTGATGTAAAGAGTTAAATTTAGTTCCTTAGAAACAAGTGTTTTAGTAAAAAGACCTACGCCACTATTCTCTGGCACCTTCACTTTTATTTGCGAGAGAATATCTTTTAATAAAGTTTTCAGAGATGTATTTGAATTAACCTTTGCTTCCAGAGCAATTGGACTACTTATCCACAGTACTTCACCATCCCCTACTTTATTTCGTGTACCTGTAATTTCTTTTCCATAATAAGCCCATGGTTCTGCACTTATAGGATTCAAGATGCTATAAACCATTTGAGAGTTTAACTGGTATTTTTCCATATTTAAAGTAAATGAGTCTGACAGATATTTTACTTCTTTAAGTTCAGCCCCAACCAATTCATCCAACATGTTCGTAGCCATGTGCCTACAGAAAGCATTTTGGTCGAAGAAACCAGTCAAACCACTTAAAAGCACTGTTCCTCCTTTTTCTGCAAAGGACTTTATTAATTCTAACTGTTCATCGGTTAAGGCAATTTGATTTGGAAATATCATTAATTCCCCAGCATAACTTGTCTTGCTAAAATCAAACTCATTGATTTCTGAAATAGTTGCTGCAATGCCAATTTCTGACAAAGTTTTATAGTATGTCTGAGTTGATATAATTCCTGAACGACCTGAACGGCCTAGCATATTTTGTTTAATAGGAACAACTCGTGATTCAACCCAGAGACTTTCACGATTATAAATCAGATGTACATTAGAGTCGTCAACTTTAGCTACTTCGAGTATCTGCAAATTATCTTCAATGAATTGAGCTACTTTTGATGCGGCATGAACACGATCTGTCGGCTCACCTTTAAGATCAAGCATTCCCCACTCTGCTGCTTCAATCCCTGCACTTCGCTGATTAAAAGACCAGAATATGCCACCTTTCCCTTCGTGAAAAAGAACAGTCATCAACCATTGGACAATTTCATCTGCTGTTGGACAAAGAGGAGAACCTCCTGTGTATATATTGTTGCCGCCCTGAATTTCCGTCATAAACCAAGGTAGTTTTCCAGCACCTGATCGTAAAATTTCACTATTTGCCGACATAGCAATTGTATAGTCAGCGCGATCGAAATCGCCGAAATGCCAGCTTGGATGTGCCGACCCGCCAAGACTGGTCAAAAATTCACTCCATTGAGGTAAGTTATAAGTACCCAAGACGGACGAAAAGATGGCATGAGGATTAACGTGAAGATGAGCATCTGGTGCTTCTTCCTTTACAAGATCTGCAAGTTCATGCAAATAGCGACTTGTATAGTCAAGCATGAAATGCTCGCGACTAAAGTCCATACCTGGACAACCATTTTCTTTAATAGGTAAATTTGGATTTTCGAGCAGATACTCCTGATATCTTTTTTCAGAGAACTCTTCAGATGGCATATTGTTTTGACCGGGTTCATTAATCAACACCCATCCATAGCAGGATGAATATTTAGAAAAATGTGGCACTACATTCTTTATGTATATTTTCACATCTTCAAAATGTTCATCTGTGAAAGGAAACTTGAAACCACCAATATCCTCAAATCTTGTTGCTGGAAACAGTGTTGCAAAAACATCAATATTATATTTTTCTGCTGCCTTGAAGGCAAAATCAAAAAGTGTGAAATCCCAATCACCGTTAGCATCTTTCATATATAGTTCAAACATTCGTATTCGAGCATAACGAAATGATGCATTACTCAAGTTTTGAAAGAGTTTGTCAATCTGTTTTTCGGTCATTCCAGGTTCAATTATTATCTGACCGCCAATTCCATATCTCATTCTGTTTTCCTTATTGTTCTGAGGCTCTTTTTATGACTTATCAATCTGATGTTTTGGCGTTGAGGCGGATGTATCCGCAGTCATTGGTCATTGGTAGAGTGGCTTTCCAGGTCTCGGTACTAGAGGTCGCGGAAAGTCTTTCAAACTCAAAACCATTTGCACTCCAGTTTGTAGTAATTAGTGAATCAGTCCAACTTGGAAATAATTCAACATCAACAGCCCCTTTTGACTTATTGTAGATAATAGAAAAGTCATTTGTTTCGACCAATGGCTCCATGACATCTGCTACTGAACATGACTGCATAGGATTCAATCCAATTGCATATTTAAGCAGATTCTGAATTCCATCGTTTGATGGGCAATCTCCATACCCCAATTCATTTGTTGGAACATTATAATTTTTCCCCCACAATTCATAAAGTTCCTGACTAGTATAGGATTCTTTTAAGTTAGGATATCCATCCATTACCCAAGTATTTACAAAATCCCAATAGAAATATGTAAATGTAGGTTTTAACTGCATATCTGATGTGGTTCTACCCATCCCCCCAAAACTGGTTGTCATTCCCGAAGTATCGATGTCCCAGAAGCTTGCATTTATGGATCCAGTAGCAATCTCATTCATTCCGATCAGACCGCCAAAAAACAGACCATCACCAGCAACGCTACCTGTTGAGTAACAAAATTCAATTAGTCCAGCATTGTCACCACACAGACCGCCAGCATAATTATTTTCACACTCAACGCTACATGTTGAATAACTGTTTGCAATTGTTCCACCATTGTCTGCACATAAACCGCCAACATAATTATAAGAACCAAAAATGCTACCTTTTGAATAACTATTTACGATTCTTCCATATATATTTTTTCCACACAGACCGCCAACATAACTATAGCCTATAACAGAGACTTTTGAGTAGCAGTTGCTTATTACTCCATAATAATTGTAACCTACGATACCTCCGATGTAGGTTACTGCACTAATATCACCATAAACACCTAAATTGTGAATATTACCAGCTTGTCCGAGGGCTCCAAACAAGCCGACCATGTTAGAACTTGAAGTGATAACTAAATTACTAACAACATGACCTCCTCCATCAAAACTTCCCCTAAATGGAACAGAGTCATCTATTGCAATAACTGCATTCGTAAAACTTTCACCAGCCAAATCAATATCGGCTATCATCTTAAAGCTATTGTCGTAATTATTAGTGTTCTTTGCCAATTCAAGCAGATCTGGCTTGCTATCAATAAGATAAGGGGAACTTTCTGTTCCATCACCGCCACCATATATATATTTATACACAGCAGTTAATTCAACATCTTCTGCGGGCATAGTAAATGTCGTGTCAGAAGCCGTTAGATTTTCAACATTAGTGGTATAGATCTCTGGAGAAACATCCCAGTTTACAAAAACATATCTTTTTTCAGGTATATTTGCTGAGATATTAACGTTTGGTCCCTCGAAATAAGAACCGCCTCCTGTACCGTTGTTAACAGTAAGAACATATAGCGGAAGATCCTGCCACTGTAACTTTGGATAACCATCCATTACCCAAGTATTTACAAAATCCCAGCCTACGTCTGTAAATGTGGATTGTGTTTGCATTTCAGCTGTAGACTTGCCTGTTCCACCAGCACTATTTGTCATTCCTGATGTCTCTATGTCCCAAAAACAGTAAGAGATGTATCCACTGATAGAAGAATCCAAACCACAAAAACCACCGACATAATCACCTATGGAAGCAACACTACCCGTTGCATAGCAAGAAATGATTGTACCATTTTCATCATTACGACCACACAAACCGCCAACAAAATTTTGACCACTAGCATCTCCCGTTGCATAGCAAGAAATGATTGTACCACTATTGTACCCACACAAACCGCCAACTTTATAAGCACCACCACCAGTACTAGTAACATCTCCCGTTGCATAGCAAAAAATGATTGTACCATTTTCATCATTAAAACCACACAGACCGCCAACAGACTCGAATGTTGAAAGAACATTAACCGTCGAATAGCAATTGCTTATTACTCCATAATTATTTTTCCCAACAACACCGCCTGTATTGATGCCTATTGTTGAACTAACAACACCTGAAACGCCTAAATTGCAAACCGTACCACCATTACCAAGTTCCCCAAATAGACCGACAGAGAATGAACCTGATGTGATCATCAAATTACTAATAACATGACCGCCTCCATCAAAAGTTCCTGTAAACTCTGTTCCAAAATGAGTTTCTGTTGTCCAATCATACCACATTGGAGATATTATGGCTGTTGTAAAATTGGAGCTAGCCAAATCAATATCAGCTGTCATCTTGAAGCATTTATTATAATCATTGGTATTCGCACCCAAAGACAACAAATCAGCTTTATTTGCAATCTGATAAGGATTTGATTCAGTTCCTGTTCCCCCACTGTACCCAAAACAAAAAGTTGAAACTAATACCATCACCAAAAAACTAACAACCATCAAGCTTGATTTTCTCATCATTTTTCCTTTATATTTTTATTCTAAAAGTTTACAACAACATACTATGTTAAATTCACAAAAACTATCTGCCACAAAAAAAAAATTGTTACAATCGCAAAACTATACACCATCAATGAGAGACCTCATAAAACAGCATTTAATTACAACAATAACAATATTTTCCAATTATAATATTTTTTAACCATGAACACAACAACAAAAATATGATTAAACACCTTTTCCTTGATTTTTCGGTTGGCTACAGCTTGTCAACACTTTCGTCGGTCAGCGCCCGTCGCTATCCGCCTTCGTTCCTACGGCGCGACAAGACATGCGTTGTGTCTGCCAATCAACCTTGTTCACCAAAGCTCCTTCCCGGGAACGCCAAGCTCCAGCTTGGCATAATAATAACATATGCGACCTGTTCGCCATCCTTGTCCTGCATAGTTTCCCTACGTCCCACGTAGTTGGCATAACAAAGCGGTAAGAGCGACGGCAGGAAGCCAAACTGACGAAGTATGGAAGAGATTCAATCACAGGGTTCATTCAACAAGCAACGGTTAAACTGCAATTTTCACACTGTAGCCGAGGTCAGCAGACCTCGGACAATATCTCCCGACCTCTGCTGAGGTCGGCTACAGACGTTGTATCTGCCAATCAGCCTTTGTTCACTAAAAGTTCCTCCCCAGCTAGTCCAGCAAGGTGAGATCTCGCTCTGCCGGAGGAGGTCACCTCCGGTAAGGTAGCACAATTTTCAAGGTTGCAGGCATTCTTTGCAATTGCACACGACCAGCGGGAATGCAGCTGGAGCCTGCGACAGTAATGAAGCGAAGCGTAATGATCTAACCTGGAAGCTTACGTTACCTTCACCTTCCAACTTGACTTTTTATCTTAACTTAGCTCTTATCGCATAACGCTTAATTCTGCAAACAATTCTTTTGGTTGTGGCTATGCCACCATAAGTTCATCGTTTGCTAAAAGGAAATTGTTGTTTTTCCAAGCAGGAATTCAAGTTTTTGTGGGATGAGATCTGCACCGATGACAGAAAGGTTGAATCCTTTACGTTTGTGTTCAAGAAAGCAGTTTCCTTCAGTTTCAATATTTAGAGTTACCTTTTTGCCAGCTTTAATCACTTTGAATTTTGTTTTGACATATGCACCTTGATTAAAACTATCTGTCAATCCATCATCTTCAAAGAGCATTGACTCGTATTCACCATCAACTTTTGGCAGATAAACTTTAAGCTCAAGATATTCCGGAGCATAATCCATCGTACTCTGAACAACTTCTGATTCCGGAATTACAGCTCCAGCTTTAACAAACATCGGCAAAACATCAAGTGGTGCATCAACATTAGTGTTTTTGCCACCTTTAATAAGTTTATTTGTGTTGTAGCAATACCAGTGACCATCAGGAAGATAAACCTTTCTTTTTTCAGCACCTTTTTCCACCACTGGCGCAACCAAGATAGAGCTGCCAAAGATATATTCAGTTGAATTTGTAATTGCTTTTTTGTCATCTTGATAATTGTATATCAGCGGCTTTTGAATTGGGCAGCCATCAAAAACACTTTCCATAAACGATGTGTAAATATATGGCAGCATACGATAGCGTAGTTCAATTGATTTTTTGATTAAGGTTTCTGTTTCTTCACCAAAACTCCAAGGATACTGATCAATATTGCCCATACAATTGTGATTTCGCATAAATGGCTGAAACACTCCGTATTGATACCATCGAACAAGTAGTTCTGCATTTGAGTCGCCACAGAAACCACCAATATCACTGCCGACAAAAGATTGTCCGGATAATCCAAGATTACAGTTCATTGGAATACTCATTTCCAAATGTGCCCATTCAGAGCAGTTATCACCTGTCCAATTTGCTGCATAGCGTTGTATACCTGCAAACCCAGCTCTTGAGAGAATGAAAGTTCGTAGGTTCGGCATTGCAGTTTTCATTCCGTCATGTGTTCCCATAGCCATCAGCATTGCATACTGGTTATGATATCGTTCGTGAGCATAGTCTGCCCCATCACGATCGAATCTCATTGAGAATGGTGCTTGTGAACCTGTTGCAGGTTCGTTCATGTCATTCCAAATTCCAGCAAGACCACTTTCAACATGTTCTGCATTTAGTCTGCCCCACCATGCTCTAGCTTCTTCCTTAACAAAATCGGGGAAAACTGTTCGCCCAGGCCAGACTTGACCAACGTATGTCTGTCCGCTTTCTGTTTTGCAAAACAGATTTCTTTCCGCACCTTCTTCATAGACTGCATAATTTTTATCAAACTTCACACCGGGATCAATAATGGTGATTGCTCTAAAACCATTAGCTTTCAATTTTTTCAATGTAGCTTTGATATTTGGAAAATCTTTTTTATTCCATGTAAACACTCTATATTCATCCATATAGTCAATATCAAGCCATAGAACATCACAAGGAATATTCTTGTCTCTGAATTTTTTGCCATGGGCTAGCCACTCTTTTTGGGGATAACGATGCCATCGACATTGATGATGTCCAAGAGCCCATAAAGGTGGTGCCTGTGTTTTACCTGTCAACTCAGAAAATCTTTTTAAGATTTGAGGTATTGCAGGTCCCGCAAATATATATTCAGTGAGTTGTCCACCTTCTGACATAATTTCATATTCGCCATTGGCAGAGAGATTATAATTCATTTTATAGCCGTTATCCATAAATGATGCAGCTGCTGCACCATTTTGTCCTTCAGACAAGTGATATAGCAGATTAATACTAATATAATATGGGTCAAACATATTGCTGGTTGGAACCTTGGTTAGATCATCACCATCATGCTCACGCACGGTACCATCAGCTGCCGGAGCCAGAATATCTGTATTCCACTGTGTAAGAGAACGTCCCTGGTGATTAAGTTTACCAGTCTTTTCTCCCAATCCAACAAATACATCTTTAGTATTCTTGTGTCGTCTTACAGCCCATGAATTGTTCAGAAAGCGATAGCTCCAATCTGCAGCAGAACTAATGATTTGTTCGCCATTGGCTCTGAAAACATTTATAGAAAATGGGTTTATGCCAATCTCAACAGTTAATTCTGCTGATTTCAGCTGCAATTTCTTCTTGTTTTCAACAAAAGAAAATTTAGGTTCACCAAACTCATCATTTGGTATTGCAAATGTTGGGCTGGCGTCAAACACTCCACCTTTTGAGACCTTTATTCTAACCACATCATCAAAAATAAAATCAATCTTAACTTTTTCATCATCCACATTAATCAACAATCCTTTTCGTGTCTTTGTGAAATGGTCAACTTTTTCTAACTTTATATAAAAATCTCTATCTTCTAATTTCATTGTTTTCCTCTATTATTGGTTTTGATGTAAATCCTACAACAGTGTACAGTTCACAGTTTTCTTGTTTCTTCGCTCCGAGAGCTACGAAATACACTGCCGCGAGCAGGTAAAGAACTTTGTTCTTTATATTTACCTAGGGCTGCACTCCCGTTGGTCGCTTACCCTAGGCTATGTTGTCTCGGGCTGTCAGCCCTATGTTTCCGTCGGTCAACATCCGACGCTACAGGTGCGGTGTCTGTCAATCAACCTAGTAATCTGCAATATCCTGAACCAGCATGTCTGCCTTAGTAACTGTGTTAATTTGCAATAAATTATACACTATTAATTCAGAACCTGTCAATGTGTAGCAATTTAATTGGCTGACTTTTTGCAATTATCGCACAGGAGAATTTGAATGAAATGATGAGCCCCAACATGGATGTTTGATATTAGATATACCAAAAGAAAAACCCAGGGAATATCCCTGGGTTGTAAAAAAAATAAGATTATCCTCTGACGCAGTGCCAGAGGAATAATTGTTATTTCTAGTCAGGGCTTACTGTTTAATGCAAGATTGGGGACCAGCTTGCTGAGGCTGGAGTTTACGACAGCAATGAAGCGAAGCGGAATGGCCTACATTTTGCCTTAAAGCATTTTCGCCTTTAGCCCGCGGTCCCGCAGACCGGGATCCCGCTTTGCGGGATAACATGCTGCAAGGTAAAAGGTTGCGTGATATTGCATTATAAATTCATAAAATGCATAAACTTTTAATATTAAGTCATCTGCAAGCTTTTTAGCCAAAATACCTAAAAACCTTGCAGACATATGTTAGTTATATTTCATAAAGCATTCTCAATATGCGTTTTATGAATTAAACAGGATGCCCTAATCAGACATGGTCTGTGATTTAGGTGCGTAGTGCGTATGCAACAGGTGATGTGATTTTTCACCAAGTGGTGCACCCAGAAAATCCTGATACAATTTCTGAACATCAGGGTTTTCATGTGATTTACGCAGTTTTTTGCCTTCATCCTCAGCATATATTCCAGCAATACGTTTGAGTCTGACAGAGTCATCAGTGAAGCGAGGTTGTCCGCCACCGCCAATGCATCCGCCTGGACATGTCATGACTTCAACAAAGTGATAAGGACATCCATTTGCTTTAACATATTCCAACATGCGTCGTGTATTACCAAGTCCGTGAGATACAGCAACCTTAAGTTCGACACCTTCAAGGAACTTCCAATCATCAACAGTACCTTCAATAACAAGAGAAGCTTCTTTGATTCCATCCAGACCTGTAATAGGTGCTACATGTAGATTTTCAACCGGTAGTTCCCTACCTGTTACAATCTCATATGCAGTACGCAGAGCAGCTTCCATAACACCACCTGTATTTGCGAAGATATCTGCTGCGCCAGATGACAGTCCAAGAGGTGCATCCATCTCTTCGTCCGGTAGTGAGTTAAAGTCTAAATTAGCCTCTTTAATCATTTTTGCAAGCTCACGAGTTGTAAGCACATAGTCCACATCCTGAATACCATCGGCATTCATCTCAGGACGCTGAGCTTCAAATTTCTTTGCAGTACAAGGCATGACCGATACAACAATCATATTTTTGGGGTCAACACCAATTTTTTCTGCATAGTAACTCTTTGCCACTGCACCAAACATTTGCTGTGGAGATTTGCAAGTTGAAATGTTAGGCAGGAATTGAGGAAAATAGAATTCCGCAAAATTAATCCAGCCAGGTGAACAACTTGTAAACATTGGCAAAGCAACATCCTCTTTGTCAACCAGAGCTTTTTTCAAGCGAGTTAACAACTCGGTTCCTTCTTCCATGATTGTAAGGTCGGCAGTGAAGTTTGTATCAAACACACTATCAAAGCCAAGTCTACGCAAAGCTGCAACCATTTTGCCGGTGACACGAGTTCCAGGCTCATAGCCAAACTCTTCACCAAGAGCAGCACGAATTGCAGGAGCAGTTTGAACTACCACACATATATCAGGATTTTCTATTGCATCCCATATTGCAGGTGTACTACTCTTTTCAGCAATTGCACCAACAGGACAAACTGCGGCACATTGACCACACTGAACGCATGCGACATCTTTCAGATCACGACAGAATGCAGGTCCAATAAAAACATCAAAACCACGATCCTGAGGATAGAGAGCTCCAACACCCTGAACTTCATTACATACTGTTACGCATCGACGACATTTAATGCATTTTGCACTATCTCTTATCAATGCAGGTGTTGTTTCATCCATATGTGGCTTGATTTTTTCACCTTCAAAAGCCAAATCACTTATCCCCATATCTTCGCCAAGTGTACGTAGCTCACAGTCGGAACCTCTATCACATGTCTGACAGTTGCCATCATGCTCCGAGAGCAAAAGTTCCACAACAAACCGCCTTGCCATACGAGCCTTTTTGCTGTTGGTATGAATAACCATACCTTCAGAAACAGGTGTAGAGCATGCTGCCTGCAGTATTTTTGCGCCCTCAACCTCAACAAGACATACACGGCATGCACCGATTGGATCTCGTTTTTCAATATGACACATGGTTGGAATTTGAACATTAATCATTCGTGCAGCTTGCAGAATTGTTGAATCCTCTGGAACTTGCACTGCTTGTGAATTTATTGTTATATTAATCATTTTGGTTCTCCGGTTATTCATTAGATGCAGTAGGTTGTTTGCCATAATCACAACGCAGACAGCGTCTTGCCTGTCTCAATGCTGCGGCTTCACTCCATGGTTGCTCAACTTCACTAAAGTTGTGACGCCGTCTTGCCAATGGAATTGTCGGCAATTTTTCACGAGCATAAGCTAACGGTTCAGCATCAGGATCAAAGGTTGCACCTTGATCTTTATATCCTCTCCAGAAGCTATGGTCTTCGCCAGTCAATCTTATATCTATCTCAATTGCAGCACACTCACCAGCACCAATAGCCTGAGCCACTGAAGAGGGACCTGTTGCAACATCACCACCAGCAAGTAGCCATGGGACAGATGTTGCACCAGAACGAGGATCGGCCTTAACCCAACCACTATCATTGAATTCAACTTCAAGATTACCAACGGTTGTATCTTTATTCAAAGCCTGACCAATGGCAATAATCACCTGATCAGCCTCTATGACTTCGGCAGTTTCCTCTGCATCATCCTGTGGACGACGTCGACCAGAACGGTCAAATTCGCCAAGTTTCATATGGTGACAAAGCACACCTGTTACTTTTCCGTGTTTAACAACAAACTCTTCAGGATTAAGAAGCGTACATAATTTAACGCCTTCATCAAGAGCTTCTTCAATTTCTTCTGCATATGCAGGCATCTGCTCTCTAGTACGACGATAGATTACCGTAACTTCCTCTGCACCAAGACGCATGGCAGTACGAGCAGCATCAATTGCGGCATTACCACCACCAACAACCACGACCTTTTTCCCAACAGGAACAGAACCACGAATGTTATATTGACGAAGGAAACTCATTGCCTCAGTGACTCCATCGGCATCCGAACCCTTAATATTCAGATCAACACCAAGAGGAGCACCAATGGCAAGATAGATTAATTCATATCCATCATCCTTGAGACTCTCTAAAGTATAGTCACGTCCCAGCATTTGTCCAGTTTCAATTGTGACACCAAGACTTTCAATCATACGAATTTCGCGAGCGAGTTCCTCACGAGGCAGACGATAAGCAGGAATTGCCTGAACCAGCATACCCCCTGGACGAGGTTCACTTTCGAGAACAACAGGTTTGTAGCCAAGTCTAGCAAGAAAATATGCACATGAAAGTCCTGCAGGACCAGCACCAACAATTGCAATTTTGCGTTTGGCATTTTCATCATTTTCCAGCACCTCAGGAATCTGTACCATAACTTCCTGATCAACCATAAAGCGTTTGACAGCCCTGATTGAAACTGGAGAATCCAATTGAGCACGACGACATTTGTCCTCACATGTGTGGAAACATACTCTTGCACATACAGATGCAAAAGGATTACGTTCTCTATGCAATTTAAGAGCCTCAGCATATCTTTGATCACCGACCATTGAGACGAAACCAGGCACATCGACACCACATGGACATGCACTCAAACATGGAGCACGTACAAGCCCGGCACATACACCGGCTTCACAATATTTGTCGATGATATGCTGTTCATATTCTTTTCTGAAATGTCTGATTGTTGATAAGATAGGATTTGGAGCTGTCTGTCCAAGACCACAAAGCGAAGCTGTTTTTATAAAATTGCCAAGTTCTTCCAGACGATCAATATCCTCCATTTCACCTTGACCAGCACATATACGTTCAAGAATTTCAAGCATACGACGAGTACCTGTTCGACAAGGAACACATTTTCCGCAAGACTCTTCCTGCACGAATTCAATAAAGAATCGAGCCACATCGACCATACATGTGTTTTCATCCATAACGATCAATCCACCAGACCCCATGATTGCACCAAGATCAGCAAGCGTTTCATAATCCAAAGGCACATTCAAATTTTGTTTAGGAATGCAACCACCGGAAGGACCGCCAATTTGAGCAGCCTTAAACTGTTTGTCATTGATTATTCCACCGCCTATGTCATAAATCAACTCACCCAGATGTGTACCAATAGGCACTTCTACAAGACCAGTATTACGAACAGCACCAGCTAAAGCAAATACTTTTGTTCCCTTACTTTTTCTGTCCCTATGTTTGCGTACCACTCCCCGCCTTTGAGTATGATAGCAGCAACATTGGCATATGTTTCAACATTATTCAAAACAGTTGGTTTTCCCCACAATCCCTTAACAGCAGGGAATGGTGGACGAGGTCTAGGCTCTCCACGTTTTCCCTCAATGGAAGCAATCAATGCAGTTTCTTCGCCACATACGAAAGCTCCGGAACCCTTTTTGATTTCCAGATCAAAACAGAAGTCTGTACCCATTATATTATCACCTAACAAACCACATTCACGAGCTTGGTCAAGTGCTATATTCAATCTTTCAACTGCCAAAGGGTATTCAGCACGCACATAAACATATCCCTGATTTGAACCAATTGCAAGAGCTGCCAGAGCCATGCCTTCAATAATTGCATGTGGGTCACCTTCAAGCAGACTACGATCCATATAAGCACCAGGATCCCCTTCATCGGCATTACAAAGCACATAACGAGTGTCGGCTTCCCTTGCCTTTGCAAAACTCCACTTTAGCCAAGTTGGAAAACCAGCACCGCCACGACCACGTAAACCAGAAATCTTCATCTGTTCAACAACACCATCTGGTCCCATGCCAGTAAGAGCCTTTGCCAAAGCTGCATATCCATCATTTGCAATTGTATCAGCAATTTGAATTGGATCAATCCAACCGCAATTACGTAGCACAACTTGAGTTTGTCTTTTAAAGAATTGCATATCCTGACGACATGGTGCCGGAATTTTGCCATCTTCATCGGCAATCATCAAACGTTCAACGCGTTTTCCTGAGCAAATATGTGAATTAACAATATCTTTGGCATCTTCAGGTTTCAAACTTTGATAGAATGTACGATCTTCACCAACCAAAGCCACCGGACCAGCCACACAAGGTCCCATACAACCAGTTTCAACTAGCTGAACCTTATCTGACATACCTGCTTTTTCCAGTTCATCCTGCAGTGCATCACGTACATCTTTGGCACCAGATGCCAAACAACTTCCACCAAAGCATACCAGAATTTGCTGAGTATCATCTTTAGATATTTTTTTATTCTCTTTCTTCAATTTTTCACGTAGAGCTGTTAAATCAGAGACAGAACAGATTTTTGGGATAGTACACATACTCATTTTTCTTCTCCTTCTAATACAAGCTCTTCATCAGTTGCAAATTGTGCAATAAATTCATTAATACGAGCGGGCTTAACTCTTTGATATGTTTCATCATTAACCATGACTACCGGTGCCATTCCGCATGCTCCAAAACAACGACCAACCTCTAATGAGAACTGTCTATCTTCCGTGGTTTCACCAACATCAATTTCCAGGCGTTTTTTTATTGCTTCAAGGACCTCTTTTCCTCCGCGAACATAACATGCAGTTCCTAGACACACACGAACAAGATATTTACCACGTGGATTACGTGTAAAAAAGGAATAGAAAGAGATAACGCCTGCGACTTCGGTAATAGTTTTATTAAAACCTTCAGCGATTCTATCAACTACCATATCTGGAAGATATCCAAAAATGATCTGAGCCATTTGGAGAGCGGGTATCAGTCCTCCAGCCTTATCTTTGTTCTCTTTGATGACCTCTTCAAGGCGAGTCATCAGTTCAGTCTCTGTGACATCTTGGCCACATGTGCAGCTACTAATCGACATATTTTAAACCCTCCGGTATGTATGTTTTTGTATTTTGAATAATATAGAATTACTAATGTCTAAAGCATAACTTTTGTTTCATTTCGGGAAATAATGAAAAGATATAAAACATAAGTACACATAGCCTACATGAATCATGTTTTATCAAGTCAATTTAGGCATAGCTCTTCTAAAGTTTGAAAAGATAGACAATATTCTTGGTTTTGTCAACATAAAAAGTCTCATACAAGCATAATAATCCACTGTTGTTAAAAAAAATACATTATCAGAAAAAAACAACAAAAATCTCAATATTTTACTAAGAAAGAACAACATTTCCTTTATCTGGTATAACATAGGGCGGCATAGCCTCAACCAAAAGAATTATCGCACATCCGCTTTCGCCGTACCGGACTACAGCGCGACAGGAAGGCGCCAAGAGCCTAGGACGGACGAGCCAGAACCAAAGCTGGCAGAGCCAGCAGATTAAGGTTAAGATTAAGGTTAAGGTTGGAATAGCTCCGCAGGTATTTATTATAAGTGAGAACACCGAACATCGAACGTCCAACATTCATTCGACCAACGGGAGAACAGCTTTAGTTTACCTAAAGCAACGATCCCTCAGAGCGGGAGAAAGTGCTCATTTTGAATGAATACCCCTCCGTCTCTTCCGCCGCCACTTTGCTTTAAAAAAAGCAAAGTGGTAGCGGGATCGCCACCTCCCCTAAAAGAGGGAGGAGCTTTTTCGGACTAAGGTTAAATTGATGTGCCAACGGCACATGTCATGAGAAGCCTAGGGTAAACGATCCAGCTACTGACTGACAAATATAATTTGTCAGGCAATAGCTGGAGAGTGCAACCCTTGTATAATATTCGTCGATTGTTAATAAGTCTATATGAGAGCCTTTCGTAGCTCAAGAATAGAGACTTATTAACATGAGACGAAAGTTTCTTTTGGGTACTTTTCTTTATCCAAAAGATATTGTATAATTTAAAAGATGTCGCCAGAAAGACTGATGTTTAAGTAACCCTTAGGAGTACATAAAACTACCTATATTCCTAGACTAACACAGTCTAGGAATAATAATAATAAAAATAAATTTTACCTACTCACGGTAGTGTATTTCATTCGAGATTGGACGTTGAATGTTGGATGTTCGATGTTCTTGTAACAAAACGTTGAAGGGTTGTAGTACAAAAAACACAAAAATTGTCAATGACCGTTGCTGATTTGAGGCACATTGGGAGTCCCGGCATGCGGGATCCTCATTGTCATGAAAAGTTGACGCGCATAAAATTGCATCAGAAGTTGTTTGTAATAAGACAGTTAAAAATACTCTTAAAAACAAACGATCATAAAAAACGAGCCACGAAGTGAGGCTTTAGCATGCCTAAAGCAATGTAGCGTAGCGAAATTGCAACATGAAGGGTTGTAGTATAAATCAATGCATATGGATTACCCTCATTAACAACAAACTTTGATGCGCAAGTATTAGCCCCTTGTTTAGCTTTTATATATTCCAATAGACGTCTTGTATTGCCAAGACCATGAGATACAGCAATTTTAAGTTCTACACTTTCAAGGAATTTCCAATCATCAACATGTCTATCCTTTTATGTTTATTATAATCCTAGAAATTGAATAGCAATGCCTGATAAACAGATAGTACCACCTGCTAATGCATGAGTGTATTTTTCAAGTTTTCCTAATTTTACAAAACTTATACCCCAACTCATCAATAATACCATTGTCATCATTGTTGCTATAGTAACAGTCCCAAAAACACCTGTTACCAATAACATCCCTGATAAACTGTTTTTAGCAGCAGGATACATTAATATTGGTATTAATGGTTCACAAGGGCCGAGTACAAATATTGTAAATAATACCCATGGAGTAATATTCTTTTTTTCATTTTCATGCACATGAACGTGCTCTCCTTTATGAGAATGCCCATGTTTATGCATAGTTGAATCTTCATGAATATGCGCATGCTTATGTGGTTTGTTTTTAATAGCTCTATGAATACCCCAAACACAATAAGTAAAACCAAATGCAATAAGTGCCCATGCTGCAAGGCTACCTCTAAATGCTTCAAAAACTTCAAGTTTCATTATAGCTACACCAAAGGCAACACCTATTAGACCTAAAACAACTGAACCTAAAATATGCCCTATTCCGCACACAAAAGTAATAACCATAGTTTTAAGTGAAGACCATTTGCGAGCTTTACTCATAACTATAAAAGGAAGATAATGATCTGGACCAAATATCGTATGAAAAAATCCAATTGATGCTGCCGTTACACATAATACTAAAATATTTTTATCCATTTGATTTTCTTTCTGATATAAGATCTCTAACTATACTAACTATATTCGGGATCTGTTTTTTTACTTCTTCTGACATATCTAAATTAAATCCTGTATTCTTTGGCTGTACTCCTACAATAGTTACATTCGACGCTAAAGCAAGGCTTTGGGCTAAAGTAAGAGTCTCAAGTAAAGCCATGCCATGTGTTGAATATGAATCATCAAATTTAGCTTTTTTAATCTCAGTAAAATCAAATACTTTAACTTCACCAGGTGTTAATCCCATATCTGCTGCATCAACTACTATAATTTTTTCATGGTCAGGAAATAACTTTAAAAGATCCAGCCCTGAGATATCAGCACTATGAATGATAATATCTTCGGGCAGATATGATTTTTCAAGTTCATCAACAACTCGTACACCTATTGCATCATCTCCACATAATATTGATCCAACTCCAACTACAAGTGTACTCATATTAATAAAACCTTATACAAATTTAACATCAAGCATGTGACATGAACATGATATACATGGGTCATATGCTCTTACTAACATTTCAGAAAGCAAAGTGATCTCTTCTTTTGATTTTCCAATTATTTCTGGAATTAGTTTTTTCATATCAAGATCAATATTCGCTAAGTTCTGATTTGTTGGAATACAACAGTTAGCATTAGTTACAACAGCTTTTTCATCAACTGTATACTCATGCACTAGAAGACCTCTTGGCACTTCAACTGCACCTACGCCTGTTCCTGCTTTAACTTTAAAGTTATGCAGTTCATCTCTTGTAGGCCATGAAGTAACAATGTCAGTTTCATCTATACCATTGTTAATTAAATGATTTAAGATATCTAATGAATCATATGTACAATGTGCCATTTCAACAACTTGAGCAACTGTGTTCATATAAGGATTGTAACAAGGTGTCTTAAATCCTAATGCATCTGCAACACCTTTAGCTGGTGCATTTAACTTATCAAAGTTAATGTTTGCTCTTGCTAAAGCTCCAACCATATAGGAATCTCTTTTATTCTTAGAATGCTTTGAAGTTGAATGTGCTACATGATATTCTTTAATGATCTGCTTATAATCCTGTGGTTTGATATTTTCTTTAATATCTGTAGTTGTTATATCTCCATCCAAGAATGCATATTCATCTGGATGATTTAGAGCAACATACTCTGTTTCCCTTTCAAACGAAGGCAATGTAAGTGTTTTGAAAGTATCAACAGTAATATTAAGATCATCTACAGTACTTTCTAAAAGTTCCTTCATCTTTATAAGTTCTTTCTTATTAGGAACCTTAGTCCATCCTCTAGGGCATACTGTTATAGGATGAGTATGTCTACCAGCGATGATATCACACATATCACTATAAGTTTTCTTCATTCTAAGTGCTCTTAACACAACATCTGTGTGTGTTTTCACAAGTGGAAGTACACTAGGTACACCAAGTGCATCTGGAGCTACAAGAAAATATGCATGAAGTAAATGACTGTCTAAAGTCTCTAGGTGAAGAATAAGTTTTCTTAACATAGTTGTCTGATCACTTACTTTATAACCAATTGCATCTTCAACTGCTTTAACACTCGCCATGCAATGTCCTGTTGAACAAATACCACATATACGTGAAGTGATATGCTGTACTTCAAACATTGATCTGCCTTTTACCATAGCTTCGAAAAATCTTGGAGCTTCAATTATCTCAAGCTGACACTTCTCAAGTTTTCCTTCTTTAATGTTAACTACTATATTTCCATGTCCTTCAACACGAGTCAAATATTCAACGTTTATATCAAGTTCTTTTTTTGATAAATTACCCATTTTTTTCTGCCTCCATTCTGCACATGTTATACGTCTCAAACTTTTGCTTAAGCTCAGCAATTGTATAACCATTTTTCTCTAGTATATCCATTTGGCCTTGTTCTGCAGGATTGTCTAACATGCCACGGCAACCATAACATTTATTGCCGTAACTTGTACACCATGCATCACAACCAGCTCTTGTAACTGGTCCCATACATGTCTGTCCTTTTTCAAAAAGACAAACATTTTCTTTCAATTTACATTCAACACATACTGAATAGCTAGGAGGAGTATATCCTTTCCCCAACAAAATACCTTTTACAGCCTTTACGAATTCATCATTGTTTGTAGGACATCCATGTATATAGTAATCTACTTTAACTACTTCATGAACTGGTTTTGGTCTACCTGCTTCTAAAGGAAACTCTCTTCCTTTATAAACAATTTCTTTCGCTTCTTCATCAGTATAATGTCTTCTAAGACCATTAACTCCACCAGTACATGCACATGCACCATAAGCAACTATAATTTTCGCATTCTCTCTGATTTTTTTAATACGCTCTTCATCGTGCTTACGCGTTATTGATCCTTCAATAAATGCTATATCATAATCATCACTTTTTTCAGAAATAGCTTCTCTGAAATTCACAATATCAACATGTTCCAAGAGCCCTAAAAACGCTTCGTTTAGGTATGTAACCTGAAGCTGGCATCCTTCGCAATCTGCGAAATCAAAGAATGCTACTCTTACTTTTTGTTTTGCCTCACTCATAAAGCTTCCTCCAATCCTTTTATCTCACTATAAAGAAAAGTTGGACCATCCTGACAAACATACAGATCATTTATCTGGCAATGTCCACATTTTCCAAGTCCACATTTCATACGTCTTTCAAGAGAAAGAACTATCTTGTTTTCTGGAACACCTTTTTTTAGAAGTTCTTTAATTACGAACTTATACATTATAGGAGGTCCAACAACTACTGCATATGTCTTGTTAACATCAAGATCCACTCCAGGAATAAGTGTAGTTATAACTCCTACATTACCCTTCCAATCTGGATCTGCTTTATCAACAGTACATGCATAATTAATATCTGTTAAATTACTCCACTTATCTATTTCATCAACAAAAAGTCTTTCATTAGGGCTTTTACATCCTAATAAAATTGAAACAGCTCCAAAATCTCTTCTTCTGTCTATAACAAAGTTGATTAATGATCTTAAAGGTACTATTCCCAAACCTCCTGCTACAAACATAAGATCATTTCCTTTTAAATCATCTATTGGGAACGGACGACCAAAAGGTCCTCTTACTCCAATTTTATCTCCCACATCAAGCTTATTTAAAGCTGCTGTAAACATTCCAACATTTCTTACAACGATTTCAAATGTACTTTGATCCTGTTTTGTTGGTGATGAAGAAACAGATATAGGTGCTTCACCTATCCCGAATATTGAAAGCTCAACAAACTGTCCTGGAATATCACCAAGGGGTTTTCCTTCTTCAAGTTTAATCTCAAAAAACTTTTCAGTTTCAGTCATATTTTCGGTTTTAACAATAGTTCCTTCCATAGGTGAATATATAGAATCCACACTTATGGTCTTTGATGCATCCTGGTTACATTTACACATTGTTTTTCTCCTTTGTAAGGTCGTTTACAGTATCTATCAAACTTATACCAGCCATACAAGTACGCGTACATCTTCCGCATCCTGTGCAGAAAAATTTGTTATATTTATTGACTGAATAATCAAATTTTCTAAATAATCGATGTCTTTGTCTTGAAGATCTTTCTTCTCTAAAGTTTTCACCACCAGCAACCTCAGCAAATGGTTTAAGCTGACAAGAATCCCAGATTCTAGTTCTATCTCCACCACTTATATCCAATTTAACATCATCATAGATATCAAAGCAGTAACAAGTCGGACATACAGCTGTACAGTTTCCACATGAAACACATCTTTTCCCAACATCTTCCCATATCTTTGAATTGTATGAACCATCAAAAATATCTTTAAGCTCATTATAATTAGCTATTAAAGAAACTTTAAATTTTTTCATTTTTTCTTCTCTAAGCTTTACAAGATATGACTTAATTTTTTCTTCAGAATCATTTTCTAATAATTCTCCAGCTTTTTGTATAATTTCATTACCTTTTGGAGAATTTACATGCAAGATATATTTATCTTTAGCATCAGTTATCATAATATCATAACCTGCTTTTGGATTATGTGTATCCATTGTCACACATGTAGCACAATCATCACATTGAAACATACATTCATAACCTATTACAGTAATCATCTTTGATCTTTTACTATAATAAGGGTCTGCTGGGTCTTTATGAAAAACAGCGTCTGAACATTCAATACCATCAATATCACATGTATGTGCGCCAAATATTACCGTTGGCTGCATCTCAATAGAAGTTTGTGACATCTTTGTGTCGCCCATATTGAAATCTCCAAGTTTTTCCTTCTGTGGAAAGAAATATTTCTTCGGAGGCAATATTGTCGGAATATACTCTAAACTCATTTCAGAGACATCCTCAACCTCGGCAAAAACAAACTTGTTTTCCTTTTTCACAGGTCCTACAATTTTATAATCTTCTTTTAAGAGATCAAAAAATTTACCTAAGTTATCTTTATCCAAATAAACATATCTCATACTTTTTTCTCCTTTTTAGTTATATTATTTTTAATCCATTGTACGAATTTATCTATACCTTGCCCTGTCTTACAGGACATTTCTAGAATTTCTATGTTAGGGTTAATTTGTTTTATGCTCTGCTTGCTAAACTCCATATCAAAGTTGACATATTCTAATAGATCGATCTTGTTTATTATCGCAAGCACACTCTCTTGAATTACAAGAGGATATTTCAGAGGTTTGTCATCTCCCTCTGCTGTACTGAATAATGCTATCTTATGGTTTTCACCTAAATCAAATTCTGCAGGACAAACTAAGTTACCTACGTTCTCTACTATTATAATATCTTGTGCAGAAACATCAACATCTTCTAGAGATTTTTCTATTAACTGGGCATCTATATGGCATGAGTTGCCTGTATTTATCTGTACTACTGGCAGATCCAGTGCATCCATACGCTCGGCATCTCTAGATGTAAAACAATCACCTATTAATATGATAAAGTTGATGCCTTCTTCTTTTAGCATAGGTCCAATTTTCTCTAAAAGAGCTGTCTTGCCTGCACCTGGTGATGATATTATGTTGATCATCAATGTTTTTTCCTGAGTCATTTTCTGTCTTATTCTTAGTGCAACATTATCATTTGCTTTAAGTATATTTTCTTTTATTACTTTAAAAGTCATGTTAATACTCTATCCCTTCTAAAACAAACTCTTTTCCAGAGATTATTTCGCTTCTTGCATTTTCACAACATTCTACATTAAACTGCTCATCATTAAGATTGTGTTCTTTAGAACATTCTAAACATTTCAATATAACAGGTAAAACCTCGATCTCAAGCTTTGCATTTTTAAGTTTATCATTCTTAGGTGTAGAATCAAAAGCAGACTGCATTATCTCTGGTACTATATAATGTAGTTTACCTACTTTAATATGTACTTTTTTCACATCTTTAACAGCAGGATCTTCTACAGCCTTATCAAGTAATCCAACCAGTCCTTGTGCTAATTTTATTTCATGCATAATATATCCTTAACATATCCGTGGTAACTGTTCAGCTGTTAACATATCTAAAATTCTCTTTACTCCATACCTTGTTTTAAGCAAAACTTTACCAGCATCTTCTTGTGTAACAATTCCTATAGTAACTGCATCTTTACCATACTTATGTTGTTTAAGCTTGTCTAAAACTTTTTTTTCTACTGAAGGATCAACTATAATAATTACCTTGCCTTCATTAGCTATATATAAAGGATCTAATCCTAAAAGTTCACAAGCACCTTTTACTGCCTCATTAACTGGTATATATTGCTCATCAATAGTTATCCCAAAAGTATCAGGACTAACTATTTCATTTAATGTTGTTGCAAGTCCTCCCCTTGTAGGATCTCTCATAAACTTTAAATATTCACCTGCTACTTTTGCCACACTTAATACCATGTTGTTTAAAGGAGCACAATCACTTTGTATATGAGATTCAAACTCAAGATGTTTTCTTTTACTTAAAACTGCTATACCATGATCACCAAGTGTCCCACTAATAATAATTTTATCCCCTGGCTTTATATTCTTAACTCCTAATCTATATTCATTATCAAAAACACCTATTCCGCTAGTATTAATGAAAATTCCATCAGCTTCTTTATTATCTACAACTTTAGTATCTCCAGCTACGATCTTTACACCTGCTTCTTTTGCTGTTTTAGCCATAGATATTACTATTTTTTCTAGCTCAGATATATCAAATCCCGCTTCAATAATAAAACCACAACTAATATATTTAACTATTGCACCTGATACTGCAATGTCATTAACAGTGCCGCAAATAGCTATCTTTCCTATATCTCCTCCTGGGGAAAATATAGGTTTTACTACAAATGAATCAGTAGTAAAGGCTATTTGTTTTGAAGACACATCAACAACTGCTGAATCCTCAGTATTATTTAGCACCTCATTATCAAAATGTTTAAAAAAAACATTTTTTATAAGCTCATGTGTCATTTTCCCACCGCTGCCGTGTGCAATTGTTATTTTATCCATTATCATTCTCCATACTTATACCAAGCTGCGCATGTTCCTTCAGATGAAACCATACATGCTCCTTGCGGGTTCATTGGCGTACAAGCTGTTTTAAACAAAGTACAATCATTCGGGTTTTTAGCTCCTCTTAATATATCTCCGCAAATACATGCGCTATTCTCTTTTGAATCAGGAACGTTTATATCAAATATCTTATCTGCATCAAACTTTTCGTATTTATCTTTTATGCCTAAACCACTATCTGGAACAATTCCGCATCCTCTCCAGTCGGCATCAACTGATTTAAATACTTCAGCTAATATATCTTGTGCTTTTATATTACCTTGAGGCTTAACAACCCTTTCATACGCATTTAAAAGTGCTGGTTGATTATTTTCAAACATCTCAGTAATCATATATATTGCTCTTAAAATATCTACTGGTTCGAAACCTGATACACAACAAGATATGCCTAAATCCTTTACAATAAACTCATACATATCAGTACCTGTTATTGTAGTTACATGTCCCGGACATATTAGAGCATCAATTATGCAGCTTTCATCAGATAAAACTGCACCAAGAGCTTGAGGCATTGTCTTATGTAAAGATAAAACACTGAAATTATCTATATTTTCTCTATATACCTGAACTATAGCAGCAGCTATAGTTGGGGCTGTTGTTTCAAAACCTATGCCTATAAAAACAACTTTTTTTAAAGGTTCTTCTTTAGCTAGCTTTAGCGCATCAGAAACTGAATAAACTGTTCTAATATCTTTACCTTCAGCTTTTGTTTGTGCAAGTGTAGTTTTTGAACCTGGTACGTATATCATATCTCCGAAAGAACAAATAATTACATCTTCTATTTGCGATAAAGCAATTGCTTTATCTATATCTTTTATTGCTGTTACACAAACAGGACATCCCGGTCCTGATAAAAGATTTATATTATCTCCAACGAGTTTTTGTATGCCGTTCTTTCTTATAGACATGGTATGACCACCGCAAACCTCCATAATATTTAAAGGTTTAGTGGATATCTCTCTTATCTTTTCTGCTATAGAAAGACAGGTATCTACATCTCTATATTCATCAACATACTTAATCATTCTTCTTTACCATTTATTTTTCCATTAAGGAAATCTGTTGTAAACTTAGCACTTTTTTCATCTACTTTTTGTATAGCATATCCTGCATGTATTAAAAGATATTCACCAACCTTAGGATCATCTATAAGATCTAATCCCACTTCTTTAGTTACGCCTGAGAGTTCAATCTTCGCTATATTATCGTTTATTTCTATAATTTTCCCTGGTATACTCCAACACATAATTACACCTTAGTTCCTGCAACTACTGCCTGTCCTAATGAAACACCCAGATCAGTAGTAGCCACATTGTTGTGTTTAAACAATTCTAAACCTGAATCTTTAAATCTGTTTTCAATATAATTAACTAAATATTTGTTTAAAAAACATCCCCCTGAAACAAGTACCTTTTTAATGTTTGTTTCATTTGAAATTCTTTTAGATACATCAAATATTATCTCCCCTATCGTGTTATGAAAGAATGCGCTTATTATTGAAACATCCAAATCATCATTAATATCTTTTACTATTTGCTTGATCATACTTGAAAGATCAATAACATCATCATTTATTTGATAAGGATAACTACCCAAAATATCTTTTGCTGCTGCTTGTTCAAGCTTTATTGCGCCTTCGGCTTCAAAAGATGCAGTATCACTAATCCCCACTAATGAACTTACTGCATCAAAAAGTCTTCCCATGCTTGATGATAAAGGACAATTAATGTTCTTTTGTATCATTTGTTTAATGACTTCTGTCTTTTCAGCATCAATTCTTGTAAGTACTGGCGTATCTATTGCTTCTAATGAACCTTCATATGCATCAAATAAATAAGATATAGCCATTCTCCAAGTCTGCTTTATAGCTATGTCTGATCCTGGTATCGCAACATATTTCAAATGATACTTTCGGCTAAAATCTTTTCTGTTACACACTAAGAATTCTCCGCCCCAAAAATTAGCATCTAAACCATATCCTGTACCATCAAACGATACCCCTATTACATCTTCATTAATATCATGATCTAACATGCATGAAACTATATGTGCATGATGATGCTGTACTTTAACAAGTTTTGCTGTTTTATTTTCCGCAAAGAACTCTTTAGCTAAATATGTAGATCTATAATCAGGATGCATGTCACAAGCAATAACATCTGGTATTATATTATTTTCCTGCAAATACTCTCTAGCATTAGATTCAAAGCTTTTATATATATTCACATCTAAAAGATCATCTAACTGATCACTCGTATATGTGCCTTTTTGAGAAATAACAGAAAAAGATGTCTTAGTCTCAGCACCTAATGCAATGATGTTTTTATTGCTCATAATTTAACCTTCTTACCATTACCAAGAAAATATGAAAGCATTTCAAGTTCTCTCGAGAGATCTACATCTCTTACTTTAACTTCTTCTGGTACATTTAAATGTTTTGGTGCAAAATTAAGAATGCATTTAACTCCTGCATTCGTTAATATATCTGCAACATCTTGTGCTCCCTTAGCTGGAACAGCAATAATCCCTAATAAAATCTTTTTTTCTTTTATAATGTCCTTCATGTCAGAAACAGATTCTATCTCTACTCCTTGAAGTTGTTTACCTATTTTGTTTACATCTGTATCAAATGCAGCAACTAAGTTTAATCCCTGTTTTTCAAACCCTGAATATGCTAAAAGAGCAGATCCTAAATGTCCTGTACCAACAATAGCAACATTAAAGGTTTTATGCTTACTTAAAATCTTGCTGAGCTTTTCCTTAAGTTCTGTAACAACATATCCTGAGCCACTTACACCGAACTGTCCAAAGTATCCAAGATCTTTTCTTACTTGTGCAGCACCAAGATTTAAACTTTCTCCTAATTCTGCAGAAGAGACTCTTTTCATACTTAATTTAGATAGTTCTGTGACCTTTCTTAAGTATAAAAACAATCTTGATATAGTGGTTTCTGGTATCTTTTTTACGGGCATTTATACCTCTTGTTATAATATTGTTGTGATTTTTTTCACAGATTTCGTTACTAATTTCACAATCTTAATATTTTAAGGACTAAAAGTCAAGTTTTTCCCTTTTTGAAATTAACCTAGTTATCTTTAAGTTGAATGTAATTTTCAGCAGGCGTTGATGGTTTCGGATTTTTCACCCATTCACCTTTGTTATTATCAACCTAAACCCATTTAACATTGTTTCCCGCCCATTTAGGTTCAGGGGCATTCATTCGATGGCTTGCCCACATGGAGTCAATAAATTTATCATAAGTCTTACCTTCATTTCCATTTCGTTTATATTTTCCATCAGCAATTTTTTTATAGTTTTCAGCATATGGATCAACAGGGCTCATCCAGCGATCAGTATAGTCAAAAAATGCATCATGGTTCCACTCTTTAGTAAGTCCCATAAAGCGAACGGCAAGCGCAGTTGCCGGCCAAGCCACTCCATTCACACATCGGTAGCTTTCGGCACGTTTGTTGTTGCCATCCCAAGTATAAGTTATTTTATAGCCTCTTTTACAGCTTTGAACATCTGATTATATACGTCCATACCGATATTTTTATCAAGTCCCATTCTTACAATGACCATATCTCAATCTCGCATAATGAAACAAATATTGTTTTTGTTTCCCTGTGCTGCGAATGTATTTTTAGGCGCATCCTGCCACAACCACTCTTTTTTCAGATTCTGATCGTTTGTCCACCGGTTCAACCCATAACGGCCGGGCAAATCTGCATACCAGCCTCTTTTATCATACATAGGCACCAACGCCGATACTTGCGGTTGAGAAGCAAATTCAATATATTCCTGACTGACCAAGCGCTTTCCATCCCACACGCCATTATTTGCATATAACCAACCAAAGCGTGCCATTGCACGTGCTGTTATGATAACACTGGCTCCAGTAGCTCCACTGCCGCCATTCACTGCAACATTATCCTGATTTGTTGCAAAGACCTGCCAATCCATTGCTTCATCTGTTATGCCAATTTCATCTGCAATTCTACGTTTAAACAATTTATGCAATGGTTCTTTAGCAATCTCAGTCAGTGTATAAGCCAAAATATCAGACTGGCTAGAATAGTGAAATGCAGTTACTGGTGCATACATTGGTTCTGCCGGCTCTAAAACATGACCGGGAACATTATTATAACCGCTTGTAAATGTTCCGAGATCTTTTAAAGTTACTGTAGGATAATACTCAGTCAATTCAGGGAAATAATCTTTTGCCACGTATCAGGCGTGCATTTTCCGTCCCCCAAAGCAATCCAAGACATGTGCTCATATATGATTTTGAACAAGACCAGATAACATGTTTGTTATCAATGTCATCACCTTGCCATATGATATATTCATTTTTGATAACAACAACCTGAGAAACACCATTTTTGCCTGTACCATCTTTCAGGTACTGCATTGCTTCTGCAAGTTTATTGCTATTAACTCCCTGCGACTCCGGCGTGACAGTCTGCCACTCGTTTCCTGGAAATATATTTTTTCCACTAAGTTGACCTATCATCATAATGCCTATCAATACTAATACTATCTTTTTCATCTGTTTTTCTGTGTTTGTTGTAAAACTAATTCCGCACCCACGGGACGCTGCTGCAATATATAAACCTACTTTAAAATGCTGATATTAAACATATAACCCTGTAGCAGAGTCGCCCCGGCTCGGGAGAAAGTAGCATTTAAAATGTTTAAGCCCCTTGAAATTAATGATCAAATTTAAATTTATCTTTTTCAGATATTGAAATCACCTTTGAGCCAATTTTTCCCTGAATTGTTGATGGAACAAATTTTCCTATTGGTATTTCCCAAGCCCACATATCTTTGAAGTCTGGTCCGGTTACAGTAATCACGGCCTGTTTTTCATTTTTAACTTCCATTGAAATTGTTAATGTTTTTTGTTGCCATGGATTAAATACACTTGCAAAGCGAAGTTTATCGCCATTTGCTGTCAACTGAAGTTGTTTCAATCCCAAATTTTTGCCTCTGCTATCAGCAGTCCCTGTGACAATTTCACCAGTAGTTTGTGCTGTACACAGAACATCAAAAGTGCACGATGCGTCTTCATTAACAAGCTTATAGCTGTTCTTAGCTGCATCAATTGTTTCAAGTTTTTTGCCTTGCATCATCCAGGTGATATCAGCAGGAGTTGAACTTTTTATATAATCAAACACAAGAATATATTTGCCTTCAACCCATATAAAAGAACGACGGTATTGATTTAATGCTGGGCGTGCTTTGCCCTTTGTAACAGCAGGATAAGAGCCTGATGCCTCACCTTCAGTGATAAACACATCACCAAAATCTTTGAAAGTTGTAATAACAGCCATCTTGGTCATGTCACCACTTCCTGGCTGATTATACTTGTATCCCTCTTTCATACGACCAACAACCATTTGACCTGTCTTATTCACAAGAATTGTATTATGGTTTGCACTGCGTGTCTGATATGAATAACCATCTGTCCATGCTGTTAGTTTGCCATTATTGAAAATAGTAAAACTATTTGCATCAAAGTCATCATGAGCAACATTGATATACTTGAAATTATTTTCATTACGGAATGCATTCAAGCCATATCCACCAAGCGGACCGCATTTAAACAAAGAAGCAACCGCATCCTTTGCCCAACCATCTCTCACATATACAACACCAACATCAGCAAAAATTGTTTTTGTTGGAACATTTTCGAGTTTACCAGCTTTCATATCTCTTGCCTGATATAGCCAGATAAAATCAGGCCAACCAAGCCAAAATGATTTAGGCTGAGCTTTTTCCAGTTCTTTAACTCCTTCAACATAATCAGCTTTATCATTAGCAATGGCACACATGTACATAGCATTTCCGTATGATCCGAGACTTGCTGTTGCAGGACAATCCCCATAAGCAAGTCTTTGAGAAATATCAGGTGCTGATGAACTCAACATGAATAGAGGAACCATCTCATAAAATTTGTTTGAAGAGAGATAATCTGTTCCCAAACAATTATCAGATGCCTGCATTGCAAGAACAAGATATTGGAGACCAAAAATCATATATGTTGGACCTTCGTGTGTTGAACCATCAATTGGTAACCACTTGTCAACATATGCTAACTCTTCTTCAAGTTTTTCAAGCATAAAATCATCATCTGATTTTTTTGAGTCAGCGACAGCTAACAAGCATAAAGTCATACCTGCATCTCTATGCCAGCGATGGTTGTTAGCCGGATCCCCCTGCCAGTAACCATTACTGTGAAGTCTATTTAAATGACCACCGTAATACTGTCTTCTTGCCTGAAGAAGTAATTTGTCTCTATACTTATCACGAAATTCCGGATCCAGCTCATTATATAACCAATCGTACAGCAATGCAGCACCAACAGCAATATTTGCAGAACTCATACCAGCATCACGTTCACCGCCGAGTTCCCAGTTCTCTGTTTCAAGAAATACTTTCATAAAACCAAGAGCTTTTTGTTTAGCAGCTTCATCGCCTGTTATTAAATAATACATACCCGCAGTTGGAGCTCTCCAAATACCCTGGCGTTGTCCATCTGTAGCATCTTTCTGAAATTTTCTATCTGAAGGAGGATTTGATACACCAATGTAAGACTCCATCTTTGCAACAGCAGCCTTACCTTCTTCTGTTTTAGCCCAAGCTCTCATAGAAGGTAGGTCTTCTTTTGTAAAGAATAGACGAGGATGAACATCTTCAAGTTCAGGCTTTAATTTTACAATCTTTTTTGGTGCTTCATCTTTTTCTGGAACAATTGCTGGTGGAGGTGGTGGTGGAGGAGTTGGTTTGGCTAACATAGCTCCATCAAGAGAACCGCTAACCTCGCCTACCCAAATTGTATGAGGATTTTTGGTTGAAGAATCACCAAATAATGCAATTTCATTAAATCCCTTGATTTGAGTCTTGTTCCAATCAAATCTCTTCACTTCTTTACCATTCCTTATTATCTTTAATCCCTTATCTGCATCAAAATCAAACACCCAATTATTCCAGTTGTTGTTACGCTTCTCGGCAACATATTGAACATTAAACCAGCTCTTCTGATCAGAATCTGATACCGTATAAGTTGTGTCACCTGCTAAATATGGCGCATAAATGATTCCCATAACTAAAGCTCTCTTATCAGACTGTACAATTCCCCAACGTGGACCTGCTCTGCGATCTTTTGATCCCTGCTGTGCACCATCTTCTTTTACCCAAATTGATACCTTGCCCCAACCATCTGTATCTCGAAGAGTCCAGATTGCCTGCGACTTCGGCGACAGTTTCAGCGTTGGATGTCCATCATACTGTACATCTGAATCCAAACTTGCTGGACCTGTTATCTTAAAACAACCCAAATCTTTTGCATCCGCAAAAGTACTTTTAAATTCTTCACCCATACTTATTGTTGATATCATCGCAACGCATAATACTAGCGAAGCCTTGATTAACTCTTTCATTTTCATCACTTTACAGCTCCTGTTTCTATTTTAAATCAAACGATTGATTGTTGTATTATTATAAACGACAAAATTTAACAACAAAAAATATATGTATTACCAAAAAAAATGGATATTTACTGAATATAGCCAAAAAACACAATATTTCCGAACAAATTGGCAATAATAAAGAAAACCACTTGACCAAAAAAAAGGCTTGCGTTATGCAAGCCTTCATTTAAACGGTCATGTTATTCAGTTATTCACCAGTAGTCATTGGCAGACCAGTTGTTGCTGGTTGCTGAGCAGGAGCTACAGGAATAGGAGAACTTTCAAGTTCATTAACAATGCTATTTCCAGTTGTCTGACTTCCAATCCACGCAAGGAAAGTAGTATTAACCATGAATATAATTGCAAGAACAATTGTTACTTTGGTTAAAACGTTACCAAGTTGAGCACCAAAGATTGCATCACCTGCTCCGCCGCCAAAAACAGCACCTATGCCTTGACCTTTTGAGCGTTGAAGAAGGACAACCCCTATCAACATCAAACTTATAACTACTTCCAAGAATAGTGAGATATATTTAATTATGAGCATACTCTCTACCTTTCTATTATTGTTTAAATAATAGGGTTATATTAATAAACACAACCCTCGTTTCATTCATTAACAAATTATGCTTCAATAGCAGCTTTAACCAAAGCCACAAAAGATGGAGCTTTTAGAGCTGCACCACCGATCAGACCACCATCAATATCAGGCTGGCTAAGCAGTTCTGCTGCATTTTCTGGTTTCATGCTACCGCCATATTGAATTCTGATTCCGTCAGCAGTTGCTTGATCAGAAATTTCAGCCAGTGTTTTACGGATAAATGCATGCATTTCCTGAGCTTGTTCAGGAGAAGCTGTCAAGCCTGTTCCGATAGCCCATACTGGTTCATAAGCAACGACAACTTTAGCCAAACTAGCACCTAGACCAGCCAAACTTCCTTTTAGTTGAGCACTTACAACTGCTTCTTGTGTGTTTGATTCTCTTTCTTCAAGAGTTTCACCAACACATACGATTGGAATAAGACCAGCAGCAATAGCTGCTTTTGCCTTCTTGTTTACAATTTCATCTGTTTCACCAAAGTACTCACGTCTTTCACTATGACCTAGGATAACGTAATGACAGTATAGGTTACGTAACATTGATGCTGAGATTTCGCCCGTGTATGCACCTTCAGCTTCCCAATGCATATTCTGTGCACCAAGTTTGATATTTGTGTCACCAATAACGTTGCTAACAGTGTCAAGAGATGTGAATGTTGGGCAAACAACCACATCTACTTCGTTCACATTTGCAAGATCAAGTTTAATTGCTTGAGCGAGTTCTTTTGAATCCTCTGCAGTTTTATTCATTTTCCAGTTACCAGCAATTATTTTTTTTCTCATCTTCATTTTATATATTTCTTTCAGTTTCTTTAATTGTAGAATTTTTAATTTTATAAATAGATTGCGGAGCAACACATCTAACTATTTACCATTTACTATTAACTAAATCTTATTTATCATCAAGAGCGATAATGCCTGGCAGTTGTTTTCCTTCCAGAAATTCTAAGCTTGCACCACCACCAGTTGATATATGTGACATTTTATCGGCTAAGCCACTAACGTTAACAGCAGCAACAGAGTCACCACCACCAATGATACTAATAGAATCACTATCAGCAACAGCTTTGCAAATTTCCATTGTTCCTGAAGCAAAGTTTGACATTTCAAAACATCCCATTGGACCATTCCATACAATTGTTTTTGATTTTAGAATTTCTTCTTTATATGCGGCAACAGTTTCAGGACCAATATCTAAAGCGAGATATCCATCATCAATATTGCTACCGACAATTTTGATATCAGCATCGTTAGAGAATGCATCAGCTTCTTTATTATCAACAGGAAGCATAAACTTCACACCTTTAGCCTTTGCTTTAGCCATAATTTCCTTTGCGGTATCAAGCAAATCATCTTCACATAGCGAACCACCAATGCTATATCCAAGTGATTTATAGAAAGTGTAAGCCATTCCACCACCAATTAAGATTGTGTCAACTTTTTCCATTAAGCTCATCATAACTTCAAGTTTACCAGAAACTTTTGCACCACCAATAATTGCAATAAAAGGCTTTGTTGGGTTGGCAATAGCATTACCTAAATATTCAATTTCTTTTTCCAGCAAGAAGCCAGCAACAGATGTATCCATGAACTTAGTGACAACTGCCATTGAAGCATGCGCTCTATGTGCAGTACCAAACGCATCATCAACATAGATATCGGCAAGAGAAGCAAGCTCTTTAGCAAATGCATCTTGTTTGATTTTCATATCTCCTTTTGCAGCAGCTTTATCCTCGGCTGTTGCATCTTCAGCAATATTAACTTTACCCTCTTCTTCTGGATGGAAACGAAGATTTTCCAGAACCAAGATATCGCCTGCAGCAAGTTCATCAGCCATCGCTTTCACATCTTCGCCAATACAATCAGGAGCAAATTTAACATTCTTGCCTGTAATTTTTGCAAGATAGTCAGCAGCAGGTTTCAAACTGAACTCAGGGTTTACTTTTCCTTTAGGACGTCCCAGATGACTCATAAGAATTAACGATGCACCAGCATCTAAAATATAATTAACAGACGGAAGTGCTGCCTGAATTCGCGTATCATCAGTAATAGCACCATCTTTTAAAGGCACATTAAAATCAACTCTCATCAATACTTTTTTGCCTGAAAATTCCACATCTTTTATTGTTTTCTTGTTCATAATTATAACCTTTATATATTTTTTTATAAATTTTTCAAACACTTATATTGCACTAAAATACTAATCACACACTTTTCTGCAATATAAAGTTTATGCCTTATAACTGAAGGGTCTGTTTTATACTATATATGAGGACTTTAGTCAATATTTCTTTTGGTAATTTAACTTAAAACCCTATTTTACTAAAAAATCTTGAAGTTTCCACTGTTATTTATTAGTATGTCAAATAACTTGAAAATATAATTCAAACCAGAGAATAGATTAGAAACAAAAACATATATGAAGATAATTGACAAACACCTGCTCAAAGAACATTTAACTCCCGTGTTTTACTGCCTTTTTGGATTTTCCATGCTTAGTATAATTATAGACCTTTTAAGCAACTTATCCAGTTTTTTACAGGCACAGCTCCCTACAATATACATAGCACGATATTATTTATGCACACTTGGCGAGATGGTTGACTTTCTTTTACCAGCATCTCTACTATTTGCAACACTTTATGTTTTATGGCATCTAACAAACTCTAATGAGTTAATGGCAATTCGATCAAGTGGAATATCATTTTACAGAATGATGTTACCGTTCATGCTTACAGGTCTGTTTTTCAGTCTATTGCTTATTTTACTTAAGTTAACAATTATTCCTGGTGGGCTTCAATGGGCAGACAATCTAAAGCAGCATGATTTTATACTTGGCAAAGATGATGCATATCAAAATATCACGTATTATAACGAAAAAGATATTAGAATTTGGCAAATGGGATCATATTTACCTAAATCATCAACAAATCAGACAACCATAACCAATCTGCAACTCAGCAAAGAGCGGGCGGACGGAACAAGAGAGTGGGTAATGTCAACTGAGAAAGCTCTGTTCTTAGACGGAGAATGGTGGTTTCTTGAAGTAGACAAATTGATTAATTATGATGAGAATGATAACCCTGTCGAGAATAAATCCAACCTTTTTTCTGCTGATCAATCACATCTTATGCGTTTAAAGGGCTTAACTGAAACACCTTTTGACATGGATATCGAGCTAAAACCATGGGACTATCTAACTTTAAAAGAACGGACTAGATACCTAAAGAATCATCCAGGACTTACAGAGATGAATGCAAAGAAATATGACATATATGACACCTTCAGTTTCCCATTTTCATGCCTAATAGTTATATTGTTTGCAATTCCAACAGGAGCAAAAACAGCCAGAACCAATCCGCTATCAACAATTTTCATTGCGATACTTGCCTTTTTCGGATACTATACTCTATACGTACTAAGTGAATACTTGTGTAAACGCGGAATACTGCCTCCTCTATTGGCAGCTTGGCTTGCAAATTTAGTTTTCTTGACAATCGGTGGATACATGACTGTTAAGATGCACTAAAACTAAGAGTAAAGGTTGAGATTGAGGTTAAGAACTGGCTACCAGTTGCAGAGGCTTGTCCGCCTTAACCTAGCAGGCGAAGGCTGGAAGGGACGAAGGCGGATGCCAGCAGTAAGAAGTTGGACGTAATAAGTGATAAGTAATAAATCGGTTGCCAAACTAAAAACTTTTAATAAAAATTAATTAGGAGACCAAAATGTCTTTAATAAACCAAATAACAAAAATTGCAATTGATCATGAAGCTTCAGATATACACCTAAAAGCTGGTGCACCACCAATATTGAGAATAAACAGCGAACTAAATCCTCTTGATTTACCAGACTTGTCCAATGAGGATATGGACACAATAATCAATGGCATTGTTCCGAATCATTCAAAGATTGCATTCGCAGAGAGCAACGAAGCTGACTTTTCTATTGATATGCTAGACATTGGACGCTTTAGAGTGAATCTGTTTGTCGGCAAAGGCAAGTCAACAATTGCCATGAGACACGTTAAAAGTGATATCCCGACATTTGAAACACTGAATCTACCATCTGAAATTAATAGAATTGCGGGGCTTAGACGTGGAATTGTTCTTATCGCAGGAATAACAGGTTCTGGTAAGTCATCAACAATTGCAGCAATCTTAAATCAGATTAACAAAACAAGGTATTCAAGAATTATAACAATTGAGGATCCAGTTGAATACAATTTTAAAGATAATAAATCCATAATTACTCAGCGTGAAGTTGGTATTGACACCAAAGATTTTCATTCAGCACTCAAGTCACTTATGAGACAAGATCCTGATATTATCTTTATTGGTGAAATGCGAGATCAAGTCAGTATAAACGCTGCCCTATTAGCGGCAGAAACTGGTCACCTAGTGTTTTCTACCATACATGCAGCAACATCTGATGCAGCAATTAACAGAATGATGGATGTGTTCCCTTCGGCAGAACAGGACTCAGTGCGTCTTGCAATTGCATCATGTATGAATACAATCGTTTGTCAAAGGCTTGTCCCGGCAAATCTACCCGTTGGAGTTGTACCTGCTGTTGAAATTATGTTAAATACGCCAACAGTCAAAAAAAATATTGAGTTAAATCGCCTGACAACATTATCAACAGCTATCTCAACCGGACGTCAAGATGGCATGCTTTCATTTGACCAATCAATATATAGGTTGATTAAAAAAGGTTGGATTTCAGAAGCTGACGGAATGAAATATGCAACCAGCCCTGAAAGTCTCAAGATGAACCTACAAGGAATCTTCCTTGACAACCAAAACAAAATCCTGGGATAACAAATCAATTAATAATTTATAGAGCCTCTTTCAAAAGTCTTCTGAGGCTTGTATTTTTTGCGACAAAAGACTCATAAATTGTTTAAAAAAATGGGCATCCATGTTATAATGTAGCTATATCATAAACAAGATTATAACA